>CAMDOF010000039.1 GCA_945903465.1 Opitutus sp. GAS368 | reverse complement strand
GAACGCCCTCGACAACGACCCAGCCTGCGCGGCGGCATCGGCGGCGATGCATCGGGCGATGGCGACGCTTCGGAGTTGAGCGCAGCAACATCATTCGTGCCCGGGGTGACGATCGATCTGGCGGGCTTTCAACCGAACATCGTTTCCGTGCGCGGCGTGCCGGCGAACCACACGCCGCTCACCGTGGACGGCAATCCCATCGCCTCCGCGGCCACGAGCGGCCCGGACAAAGTCGCGAACACCGCCGACGGCGTCGTCGGCCGCTCCGACCGCACGATTAACTGGGGCGCGAGCGTGGACCGCCCGCGTTTCAGCACGAAGCTGAAGGGGAATTACACCGATCCGCGCCGACCGACCGCGGTTATCGGCGGCAACGTGCCCGCGGGCGCCGATACGTATCTGAAATCACGCCTCCAAATAGACGTGAACGTCGAGTGGCGATTTTCGCGCCGCCTTGGCGCCGACGCGACCGTCTGCAATCGCACGAACAGGTCGAATGGGACCGAGGCCGTCGCGCCCAACCCGCCAGCCGATGCGCGCACGCGGCAAATCGATCTTTTCGGCGCGGCCGACACCTCCGGCCGCAAGGGGAGCTTCTGACGGGGCGGCGATGGCAGCCCCCGATACTTTCAATGACCCGCCGCCATTTTATTACCACGACTGCGACCGTCACCGGCACCGCTCTGACGTTACCGACCAGCCGCGCCGCCACCGCCCGCCCGCCGCGCATTCTCCTGCGGGAGGCACTCCAGTATGAGAATATTGGCGACGTCGGCCGCGTGCCCGGCACGATCCGGCTACTCGAGCGTTATCTGCCCGGCGCCGAAATTACGCTCTGGCCGTGGAGTCTCCACGAGCGCGAGCGGAACATGCTACGCACGGCGTTCCCGCGCCTTCGCATCGCCGAGGGTGAAATCGATGCGAGTGGACGCGCCACCACACCGGCCCTGGCGGAGGCGTGGAGACAGGCCGAGTTCTTGCTTTCACCAACGAAGAACGCGCGCAGCTACACGGAGTGGGCCGCGACCGGCCGGCCCTTCGGGTTGTTCGGCGCATCGTTCGATCCGATTACGGACCGGCGCACGCGGCCGCAGGGCCTCACTCTGCGCGAACTGCGCGAGGAGATCGAGCGGCTGCCTCGGGGCGTGCTGGAAAAGAAGTTTGGCCCGAGGGCGTTTTACGAAAAAGCGGCCTTCATCTACGCGCGCGACACGCTCGGGCGGCGGTTCCTGCAGCGCGAAGAGCTGAAGCCCGGCGTGCTCGGGTTCGGTCCGGAGGGCTGCTTTGCCCTCGATCTGCGCGACGAGACGCGGGCGGCGGATTGGCGTAAGCGGCACGGGCTCGCGGAGGAAACCTACGTCTGCGTGGTGCCGCGGCTGCGTTACACGCCGTATTACCGGATGAAGAATCTGCCGCGGAGCGCCGGCGATTACGAGATCGACGCCTTGAACAACGCCTCTGCCGCACAGGATCACGCCGCGATGCGCGACGTGATCGTGCGTTGGGTGCGGGGGACCGGGGCGCGCGTCGTCGCCTGCCCGGAGATGACCTACCAGATGGCCACTGCGAAGGAGCAGCTCATTGATCCGTTGCCGGACGACGTGAAGAAATCCGTCGTGTGGCGCGACACATTCTGGTTGCCCGATGAGGCGGCGGCGCTCTACGCGAAGGCGCGCGCGGTGATCAGCGCGGAGTGCCATTCGCCGATCATCGCGCTCGCCGCCGGCACGCCGATCCTGCACGTCCGCAATCCGGTCGATGGGACCAAGGGCCAGATGTTCGCCGACATCGGCCTCGGCGAGTGGTTGTTCGAATCGACGGAGGCGACCGGCGCGCAGCTCTGGGCGACGCTTGGGTCTATCCACGACGATCTCCCGCGCGCCCGCACGCGGGTGCGCGCCGCAATGGCGAAGGTGGCCGCCATTCAGCAGGGTATGACCGAAGCCATCGGACGCGCCGTGAACTCTCCATGAAACGCCGTCGCTTCCTCCACTTGACCGCTGCCGCCACGGGCGCGCTGGCGGCGCGCCCGCTCTACGCCGCAGCCCCGCGCGCTCCCCGCGTGCTCGTCCGCTCGGCGTGGCAGAGCGTGAATATCGGCGACATCGCGCACACGCCCGGCGCGCTCGCGCTGCTCCAGCGCCATTTTCCGGAGGCCGAGCTCACGCTCTGGCCGCGCAATCTCGAATTCGGTGCGCGCGAACTCCTCGTGAAAGCGTTTCCGAAGGTGCGCTGCTTAGAGGGTGTCATCGAAAAAAACGGCAAGCCTTCCACGCCGGAGCTCGCGCGCGCCTTCGCGGAATGCGCTCTCGCGGTGCACGCCTCGGCCGCGCATTTTTCTGCGTCGGCGGATTTCGTCGCGTGGAAGAAAATCACCGGCAAACCCTACGGGGTGCTCGGAATTACGTTCGACCCCGTTTCCCGGATCGGCGCCGGCCGTGAATCCGAGGGGGGCACCTTACGCGAACTGCGTGCGCTGATGGAGAAACGTCCGCTCGGTGGCATCGATCCGGCGATGCGTGCGCTGGTGGAGGGCGCGGCGTTTGTCTTTCTCCGCGACACGATCTCGCGCGACTATCTGCGCCGCGAAGGAATCAAGACGCCGATCCTCGAGTTCGGCCCGGATACCGTGTTCGGGTTCGATCTGCGCAATGATGCGACGGCGGGCGAGTTTCTCCGGGCAAGCGGGCTCGAACCGGGCAAGTTCGTCTGCGTCATCCCGCGGCTGCGGTACACGCCTTATCACTTGATGAAGGAAGACCGGCGCTACTCGCCGACGGGGGCGCGCAACGACACCGAACGCACGCGCGACACCATCAACGCCCGCACCGCCGAATCCGATCACGCGCGCCTGCGGGATATGATTTCGGCGTGGACGAAGGCCACCAAAATGAAGGTGCTCGTTTGCGCGGAAATGACCTATCAGGTGGAGTTGGGCCGCACGCAGATCCTTGAAAAACTTCCCGTCGACGTGCGCCGCTCGGTCGTTTGGCGCGACCGCTACTGGATGCCGGACGAGGCGGCGTCGGTTTACGCGCAGTCACTCTGTGTCGTCGGCGTCGAGCCCCACTCACTTATCATGAGCCTCGCCGCGGGCACGCCGGTGATGCACGTGCGGCAGCCGACCGATACTTTTAAGGGCCACATGTTTCGCGACATCGGGCTCGGCGATTGGCTGTTTGAAATCGAAGAGACGGGCGGCGCTCAACTCGCGACACGCTCGGCAAGATCACGGCCGATCCAACGGCCTCCCGCGCGCGCGCCCGCGAGGCGATAGCGGGCGTGGAAAAAATCCAGCAGCGCATGATCGCGGCCGTACGCGCCGCCGTCCGCAGATGAACCTTCGTCTTTTTATTTTTACACTGCTGATGGCGCCGGCGTATTCCGTCGAGGTGCTCCTGGTCGGCACGGCCGAGGCGGGGTTGGGGTTTGAGCGCGCGACGGCGCTCAAGCCGTTGCACGCGCGGTTCGACATTGCGTTCGCCGAGGCGCAGTCGCTTGCGGCCGCCGAGGCGCAGTCGCTTGCGGCCGCCGATCTGGCGGCGCGGAAGGGTGTGATTTTGCGAGGTAGCGCGCCGCCCCTGAGCACCCAAGGTGCGCCGCCATACCAGCCTGGAAACGTGTCCGAATTATCCTGAGCACGATACGCCAAGTCCGACGGGCGGCTGGCGCGTCTCGGTCCGATGGGGGCGCGATGAAATGGCCGGCGGGCTCTAGATGAGGCCGAGCTTCATTTTGCCCTCTTCAGAAATCATTTGTTGATTCCACGGTGGGTCCCACGTGATGCGGACATCTGCATCGCTGACGCCGGGCACGAGGAGAACTTTGGACTTAGCGTCCTCCGCGATCGCGGGGCCCATGCCGCAACCGGGGGCGGTGAGGGTCATGGAGACATTGACGCGAAAGCCAGGAGGGGTTTGGTCTGCGAGCTTGGCCACGTCCATGGTGTAGACGAGGCCGAGGTCGACGATGTTAACGGGGATTTCGGGATCGAAGACCTGGCGGAGTTGCGCCCAAATGGCCTCGGGATCGGGGGCGCCATCGCTGAGGGTGGTGGCGGCGACGGTCTGATCGACGACGGTTTCGCCGATGGCTTCGCTATCTTTGCCGTCGAGGCGAAAAAGGCCGAAGTCGCTTTGGACAGTATAACTACCGCCGAGGGTCTGGTGAATAAAGACGCGGGTACCGGCGGCGAGCACGTGTTTATCGCCGGAAGGAATTTGGGTCGCGGTGACCTCGCGGCTGAGGATTCTTTCACGATTCGGGAGCATAAGGAAGAGGAGGCGGGAGGTGGAGGTGCCGGGGAGGCGATCGGTGCGGCTGAAGGCCGGCGAGAGGGTCGAGGGAGGCCGGGATGTTTACTTTTTAAATTTAGTCTGGATCAAGGTACGCAAGGCATCGTGGAGATCCTCGTTGGTCAAGCGGCTGAGTACTTCTTCGAAAAACCCGAAGGTGAGCAATTCATCGGCGGCGCTTTTGGCGATGCCGCGCGATTGCAGATAAAATTCCTGCTCGGGATCGATGCGTGACGACGTGGCCCCGTGGGTGCAACGAACATCGTTGGCCTGAATTTCGAGACCGGGGAGAGAACTCGCCTCGGCGGCCTCGCTGAGCATCAGGTTGCGGTTGCTCTGGTAGGCGTCGGTCTTTTGGGCGTCCTGATCGACCACGATGAGCCCGGAGAAAATTGTCCGAGCCTCGTCGAGAAGGGCATTTTTGTAGAGGAGATCGCTCTTGGTATTGGGGGCCTGATGGAGTTGGAGTGTTCGTTGATCGAACTCCTGATTTTCGCGGGCGACCGTGAGGGCGAGCATTTCGGAGAAAGCGCCGGGAGCTTGGAGTTGAGAGAGGGCCTCGTGGCGAGCTTGCCGGGCGCCGAGGTGGAGGTTGAGGGATTGGATGCGTGCATCGCGGCGAACGACGTTGGCGTGCGCGTGGAAAGACAAGGCGCGATGCGACCAATCCTGTTTGCCGACGTAGGTGATCTGGGCGCCGTGGCTAGCGTAAAGATCGGTGGCGCCGACGGCGAGTTGGGCCTGAGAGTCGTCGCTTGAGCCGAAGTATTCCAGGACGGTCACGCGCGCGAGATCCTCCGCGACGATCAGCGTATGGGGAAAGGCAGCGCCGTTAGCAGTGAGGGAGTGATGGAAAACGGCGATAGGCTGATCGAGTTCGACGCCGCGCGGGACGTAGATAAAGGCGCCATCGGTGAGGAAGGCCTCGTGGAGGGCGGAGAACTTGGCGGAACCGAGTCTGGCCGTCTGCTTGAGCAGATACTCGCGGATGAGGGCCTCGTGGTGGTGGAAGGCGTGCTGGAGTGTATCGACGATGACGCCGCGAGCGCGCAGTTCGGCGGCGAGGGGGACCGCAGCCGCGAGGAAGCCGTTGACGAAGGCGAGTTCGGCGGTCGCGGGGAGCCCGATGGTGGCGGGGGGCAAGGCAGGGCTAGGGAGGGGCAAACTGAAACCGTCGAGCGTCAGGCTGGTGATGGTGCTGAAGCGCCAAGCCTCATCGGTGCGGGTGGGCATGGGCAACGCCGCGAACCGCGCGTAGGCGGCGCGCTTCCGCTCGAGCCACCAGTCTGGCAGGGGCGGGAGGCTGGCGAGATGCGCGGCAAAGACATCGGCCGTGAAGGAACCGGTGAGAGACATAGCGGAAGAAAAGGCGAGGGACATCAAAGGAGGACGATGGGAGGATGGGGACGGCGAGCGATAGACGGCGGGCGAGCGGCCGCGCGGAGCCCATGGCTGGACGTGCGGTCGGGATCAGCCGACGCTCCCCTCCATTTCGAGATCGATGAGACGTTTGAGCTCGACCGAGTATTCCATGGGGAATTGGCGAGCGAGATCGTTGATGAAACCGTTGACGGCAAGGCTCATGGCCTGGCCCTCGGTGAGGCCGCGCTGCTGCATGTAGAAAATCATTTCTTCATTTACCTTGGAAACGCTGGCCTCGTGTTGCACGAAGTTGCGATCGCCGCGGACGGTGATGGCCGGGTAGGTATCGGTGCGGCTATGGGAATTAATGAGGAGGGCGTCGCACTCGGTGTTATTTTTGCAGCCCTTGAGGTGCTTGGGAATGTGGACGACACCGCGGTAGGTGCTGCGGCCCTGGCCGACCGAGATTGATTTGGCGACGATGTTGGAGGTGGTCTCGTCGGCGGCATGAACCATTTTGGCGCCGGTATCCTGATGCTGGCCGTCATTGGCGAGGGCGATGGAGATGACCTCGCCGCGGGCCTTGCGCCCCTTGAGCACGACGCCCGGATACTTCATGGTGAGGCGGCTACCGATGTTGCAGTCGATCCATTTGATTTCGGCCTCCTCGTGGGCGATGCCGCGCTTGGTGACGAGGTTGAACACGTTGTTCGCCCAATTTTGCACCGTGATATACTGAATCTTGGCCCCCTTGAGCGCGACGAGCTCAACCACGGCGCTGTGGAGGGTGGAAGTCGAGAACTTCGGCGCGGTGCAACCCTCCATATAAGTCACCTCAGCGCCCTCATCGGCGATGATCAGCGTGCGTTCAAATTGACCGAAATTTTCCGCGTTGATACGGAAATAAGCTTGGAGCGGTTGAGCCACTTTGACGCCCTTGGGCACATAAATGAACGAGCCGCCGGAGAAGACCGCGCTGTTCAGGGCCGAAAATTTGTTATCTCCCGTGGGAATGACCTTGGCGAAAAATTTCTTAAAGAGCTCGGGGTGCTCGCGCAGACCCTCGGTCGAATTAACGAAAATCACCCCCTGCTTGGCGACGACCTCCTTGATATTTGAATAGGCGGCCTCGGAGTCGAACTGGGCCTCGACGCCGGCGAGGAACTTGCGCTCTTGTTCGGGAATCCCCAGTCGCTCAAACGTCCGCTTGATGTCGTCGGGGACCTCGTCCCAGGTGCGCTTGGGTTTCTGCCCCTGAGAAAGGTAATAACGGATTTTGTCGAAATTGATATTTTCGAGATCCTTGGTGGCCCAGTGGGTGGGCATCGGCATGGAGAGGAATTTCTTGAGAGCCTTGAGGCGGAACTCGAGAATCCATGGGGCCTCCTTTTTGACGCTGCTGATGTAGCGAACGGTGTCCTCGCTGAGGCCGGTGCCGGCGTCGAAGGCGTAAGCAACGTTATAGCTAAAATCGCCCTTGGTCTGATCGATGCCGGCGACAGGGTTGTCGGTGGCTTCGGCCGCGGGTGCGGCGAGAGTGTCGGTTGGTGGCTTCATAGCAATAGGAGGCGTGGCGATTTGAACCGGATCAGGCAACGGTGGCGGCGGTAGCGGCGGCCGCGGTGGCGGTAGCGGCGAGTTCTTTCTTTACCCAGTCGTAGCCCTTGGCTTCGAGTTCGAGGGCGAGTGATTTATCACCGCTTTTGACGATGCGACCGTCCCACATGACGTGAACGTGATCGGGCACGATGTAGTTTAAGAGGCGTTGATAATGAGTGATCATGAGGACGCCGAGGTTGGGGCCGCGCAGGGTATTGACGCCATCGGCCACGATGCGGAGGGCGTCGATATCGAGGCCGGAGTCGGTTTCATCCATGAGGGCGAACTTGGGCTCGAGCATGGCCATCTGCAGGATTTCGCAGCGTTTCTTCTCGCCGCCGGAAAAGCCGTCGTTGACCGCGCGAGAGGTGAATTTGCGGTCGATCTTCAGCAAGTCCATTTTGCTGTAGAGCCGTTTGTAATAAGCGGTCGCGTCGATTTCCTCGCCCTCGGCCAGGCGGGCTTGGACGGCGGCGCGAAGAAAGTTAGCGATGGAAACACCGGGGATCTCGCTTGGATACTGAAAAGCGAGAAAGAGGCCGGCGCGGGCGCGTTCATCGGCTTCGCGGTCGAGAATCGAGCGACCGTCGAGGAGGACATCCCCGCTGGTGATGGTGTAATCGGGATGGCCCGCGATCGCCTTGGACAAGGTCGATTTGCCGGTGCCATTGGGCCCCATGATGGCGTGGACTTCGCCGCCGTTGATCGTGAGGGACAAGCCCTGAACGATCTTTTTATCGCCGATGGCGACGTGAAGATCTTTGATGACAAGCGAGGACATGGGTCAGGAAAAAGGCGGGAGGGAAAGGAGGGCGAAGGCTTTAGGCTTTAGTCGCGGAGGCGCGCCGGTGCGGGGACTTACCGCGAAAAATAATTTCAATGGACGACGAATGGTAGCCGCCCGGCAGGACGGCGTTGACCTGATGAAGCAGACTGGCGGGGAGATCGATGTCGTGGGTCTCACCCGTGTCGTCGTCGTGAAAATGAGCGTGCGGCTGTAAATTGGGGCAATAACGAGTGGGCCCGCGCTCAAAGTTAACGGCGCGGACCAGATGGCAATGGACGAGCGTCTCCAAGCAATTGTACACGGTGGCTAACGAGATGGTGGGAAGGTCTGATTTTACTCGGACGTAGAGCTCGTCCGCCGTGGGGTGATCGCGCGTCTTCAGGAGGGCCTCGTAAACCAAGCCGCGTTGGGGAGTGGAGCGGAGGCCGCTATCGGCGAGGCGCTGTGCGAGCGCGTCTGAGTTTTCGGTGGTTATCATGACGTAGAGAACCGTTACAGAATTAGAATCATTCTAAACATCAAGTGATAATTGGAACTATTCCAAATAGCTAGCGGGGCTATTGTGGCGTAAAAAAAATCTAATGACCGTCGGGGCGTGTTGACACGACGTGGCTCGTCACTGGCGCGGGCTGCGGAGTGGGAGCAGACAGCCACAACTCGGTGCGGCCGGATTAAAATGAAGCGAGGTGGGGACGACGGCCGGGAGGGCGGGGCAGGGTGGGTGGGGTGGTATTTACGGCCTGGGTACTGAGTGGTGGGAGGTTTTTTCGGGGGGTGCGAAGGTGAGGGCGCCAACACCAATGCCAAGGCTCGTAAACGATGCCGTGGGGATTTTTCCGTGGGAACGACAGGTGAAAGCCGAAGCGCGGCGCGTGGATCCGGAGCCAACGAAACGCGGAGGTGCGGGCGAAGTTGGCGGAGAGATCGTCCGTGTGATCGGAGCCGATATCGAGGGCCCGACCGGTATGGTGTTCGCTAAAACCCGGAGCGGCGACCTGCTTCAGGATGGACGGGAGGGATTCACCGGTGGCGAGTTTTTCTTGGATGATCTCGCGCTGACGCTGGATACTGCGAAACCCCGAAATCGGCACGAGGGTACGGCCGGCGCGGAGGGCAGCGGCGCGGAGGTGGCGCCAGGCTTGGGCCGCGCGAGGCGCGAGCCTGATTTCGCGGCCGGAGGGGCTGATCCCAATGCTGACGAGGTGGCGGCACTCGCGTTGGCGGCGCAGGTTACGCACGGCGCCGTAATCTGCCGGGATGACCAGATCGGGCGGGAGCGGTAGGGGCTGGGTGACGGGCGTTGCCCGAGCTTGGTGAGGGCGAGAAGGTGCAGCAGACATCGCGGGATTTTGATGCGCCGCGGCCGACCGCGCGTGCAAGCCTAATCGCGGCGCCGCGCACGACCGCGGGGCCGGTTGGAGGAACGGTGAGCCGCGGCGGGCGAGGCGGTGTCCGTTTCAGAACGTTCGACTCGCGATAGCGATCCAGTCGGGGCAGTGAGCAAAGGGCCCTCATGGTCCTCGCTGCGCGGGGGGGGGCAAATCGGTGTGACGATTTGCGCGCGCGAGCGTCCTACTCTCGGCACGTATCATTTTAATGAACCTTACTTCTGTGGTCAAAATGCGTTTGAGTTCTCCCCGTCTCTGGCTGAATCCGAGCGTGGCGGCGGTCATGCTTCTATTGCAGCGCACGCCACTCCTGAAAGTATTTGGGCGGGCGGAGTCGGCGCTCCTCTCGCCAATCGTGCAAGGTTTGCGCGCGGTCTTGCTGCCGGCGGCCGCGATGGGGGCGGTGCATAGCTTGGCGGGCGCGACGACTCAGCTGGTGGGCAGTGTGAGTCAACCGGCCCGCGCGACCGTGGGCGTAGCCTTCACCGAAGGGATCGTGATTCAAGGCTTGGGGGTTAGTTTTGCGCAGTCGTGGGCGATTGGGAATACTCTGCCGCCCGGTATTACGGTGCAGGGGGCGGTAGTGCAGGGCGGGCGTCTGGTGGTGAATCCTTCCAATGGCACGGTGTTAATTTCGGGCACACCGACGACGGCGGGCACGTTTGGTTTCACGGTTTCAGGTTATCAGTTTACAAACTTAACGGGTCCGGTAACGAATGCGACGGCGACGATCATCGTCGCGGCGGCCCCCAATGCGGCGCCGACGATCACTCGGGCGCCCGCCAGTCTCACGGCCGTGGCGGGAACGAGCGCGACGTTATCGGTGACTTTCGCGGGTACGCCGGCGCCGACGTTGCAATGGTCGAAGGACGGCACGGCCATCAAGGGCGCGACTGGGGCGGCCCTCGTGCTTAATAATGTATCAGCGGCGGATGCGGGAAATTACACCGTCACTCTGACCAATAGTTTGGGTGCGACCACCAGCCAACCCGCGGCGGTGGCGGTGAGTGTCCTGCAAGTGGCCCCGGCTTTCTCGGTGGTCCCGGTCGGGAAAACCGCGATCAGTGGTGAAAATCTGAAGTTAGTGGTGGTCGTGACGGGTACGCCGACGCCCGCGCTCCAGTGGTCGAAGGATGGGGTGCTCATTCGCGGGGCGACGGAGTCGGTGTTAACGCTCCCGAATGTGCAAGTGACGGACGCGGGGAGTTACACCGTCTCGGCGAGTAATTCCGCGGGAACAGTCGTGAGTGTGGCGGCAAAAGTGCTCGTGAATCCGGCCCCGGGCGCGCCGGTATTCACCTCGGCACCCGTGCCGCAAATCGTGGCGACGGGCAGCACGGTGGTATTTTCCGCGCCCGCGATGGGCTCGCCGGCGCCAGCTTACCAATGGCGCCGAGATGGGGCGAATGTGGCGGGGGCGACTCGGGCCACCTTGGTCGTGAGTCGGGCGCTGGCGGTCGACGCGGGTAACTATTCCGTGGTGGCGTCGAACGCGATGGGCCGGGTGGAAAGTTACGTCGCCTCTCTCACGGTCGCCGATACGGCGGACTTTGGGCGTCTGAGTAATCTTTCGATTAGAACGGAAGTCACGGAGCTCGATCCCTTTTTTACAGTGGGCACGGTGGTGGGTGGCGAAGGGACCGCGGGAGCGAAGCCTCTCTTGATTCGTGCGGTCGGGCCTTCGCTGGCACCGCTGGGGGTGACCGGTTCGATCAACGATCCGCAACTCGATTTTTTTTCGGGGCAGGCGATGGTGGCGAGCAACGATAATTGGGGAGGAGGCAAGGCCCTGAGTGCGGTCTTTTCAGAAGTGGGGGCCTTTGGGTTGACGGGGGCGGCTTCGAAGGACGCGGCGCTCTTTGATCCGGCTCTCGTTTCAGGCAGTTACACGGTGCGGGTGAGCGGGGTGGGCGGGGCGGCGGGCACGGTGATCGCCGAGCTCTACGATGCGACCCCGGGCGCGGCCTTCACGCAAGCCACGCTGCGCTTGATCAACGTTTCGGTCTTGAAAAAAATCGCGGCCGACACGCCGTTGATTGCTGGTTTTGTGATCGGTGGGACCACTTCGCGCACCGTATTGGTGCGGGCGATTGGGCCCACGCTCGGGACGGCGTTTGGCGTGGCGGAGGCGATGGTCGATCCGCGGCTGGAATTATTTTCTGGGTCGGTGGTGGTGGCGGCGAACGACAACTGGGGGGGCGATGGCCAGTTAAGTGCGGCCGCCTCGACTGTCGGCGCGTTTCCGATTGCCGACGAGGCGAGCAAGGACGCTATTTTATTGATCACACTTTCGCCCGGCAGCTACACGGTGCAGGTCAGCGGAGGGAAAGCCGCGGGGAATGCGCTGGTGGAGGTTTACGAAGTACCCTGAGAGGGTCGCGCAGGCGGGAAAGGGACGGCGCGAGAACGCGCGTGCAGCGAGGGGCGATGACGTGCGCCCAGTTCGGCGCGATGACGCGCGTGCGGCGAGACGCGATATGACGTGCGCCCAGCTCGGCGCGATGACGCGCGTGCGCCGAGGGGCGATGACGTGCGCTCAGCGGTCGTGCGCTCGTGCGCTAAGCGCCATGCTCGGCGAGCCAGCGCTCGGCCTCGATCGCGGCGGCGCAACCCATGCCCGCGGCGGTGATGGCTTGGCGATAAACGTGATCGGAGCAGTCGCCGGCGACATAAATACCGGGCACGTTGGTCTGCACCTGTGAACCGGGCTGTGGCTTAAAGTAGCCACCCTCATCAATCTCGAGCGGTGGGGCGAAAGGACCGGTGTTGGGGACGTGGCCGATCGCGACGAAAATACCCTTAACGGGTAGCACCGACTCGAGGCCGGTCTTAAGGTTTTTGATGCGCAGGCCGCTGACGGAGTTCTGCGCGACGCCCTCGACCGCGACGGGCACGCTGTCCCAGACGCAGACGATTTTTTCGTGCGAAGTCGCGCGATCGGCCATGATCTTCGAGGCGCGCAAGGCATCGCGACGGTGGACCAAGTAGACCCTGCTGGCGAAGCGCGTGAGAAAGAGGGCCTCTTCGGCCGCGCTGTCACCACCACCGATCACCGCGACCTCCATCTTGCGATAGAAAGCGCCGTCGCAGGTGGCGCAGGTGGTGACGCCCTTGCCGCCATAAAGTTCTTTTTCACCGGGCACACCGGTCATGCGCGGAGAAGCGCCGGTCGCGATGATCACGCTCTTTGCGAGGATGGTGCGCTCGCCGCAGATCAGTTGACGCGGCATGGTGTTAAAATCGACCTTATCGACCATGACTTGCTCAAAGCGCGTGCCGAAACGCGCAGCTTGTTCGCGCATATTTTGGGTTAGCTGAAAGCCATCCACGCCATGGGGGAACCCGGGGAAATTCTCCACCTCGCTCGTCGTCGTGAGCTGACCGCCGGGGAGCGGTCCTTCGAGCACCAGCGGGTTGAGGCTGGCTCGGCTGGTATAGATTGCCGCGGTGAGACCGGCGCAACCGGTGCCAATAATGACGACATTTTCGACGGGAAGGTTCGACATGGGATGGAGACCGCAAGACAGAACGACACGGGGTGGCGCTGGCAACTCTGGAGATGAAAGGCGCAGGAAAGACGTTGGCTTGAGCCGAGGGCATGGCCAGCGTCGCGCGATGTCTTTGGATTCTGTGAGTGAGCTTCACGAGCGCCTTTTCACGATCGACACGCACTGTGATACGCCGACCGCTCGCCTGGTGCGGACGGATTGGGATTTGGGGGAGCGGCATGATTATGCGATCGACGGGAGCCAATGCGATCTGCCGCGGATGGTGACCGGTGGCGTGGATGCGATGGTGTTTGCGGTGTACGCCGTGCAAGCGGCGCGCACGGGGGAGGGCCGGGGCGGAGCGCACGAAGGGGCGCTCGCCTGCCTGAGACGGACGCACGCCGTGATCGCAGAACAGCGCGCGCACTGCGGGCTGGCCTTGAGCGCCGCCGACGGGTTGCGGCTCAAGGCGGAGGGGAAACGAGCGATTTTTCTGAGCCTGGAGAACGCCTATTCGCTCGGAATCGACGCCGGTCACGTGGAGAAATTTTATCGCCGGGGAGTGCGCATGATCGGGCTTACGCATATGTTAAACAATGATATCGCCGATGCCTCGACGGATCCGCGGGGCGCAGAGTGGGGTGGGCTGAGCCCCCTCGGTCGAGAAGTCGTGGCGGAGTGCAATCGGTGGGGAGTGGTGCTCGATGCCTCGCACGCGAGCGATGCGGCCCTCGATGATTTGCTGGGCCGATCGGCAGCGCCGGTGGTGCTCTCGCACAGCGGACCGCGCGCGATTTGCGATCACCCCCGCAATGTTGGTGACCGTCTCCTGCGGGCGTTGGCTGCGCGCGGCGGCGTTCTGCACATTAATGCGCTGCCGATTTCGTTGGTGACCATGCGGTCCAATCGACGGACCGCGGCGACGGCCGAGGTCATGCTGCGCTTCGCTGAATTTGCCGCGACCCCCGAGATGCTGGCGGCGGCGGATCTGGCGTATGAACGCGTTGCGGCGGCCTATCCCAATCCCGCGGTGACGCTCGCGGATTTTATTCGGCACGTGGAGTACGCGGTGGAGTTGATGGGGATCGACCACGTCGGTATCGGGGCGGACTTGGATGGGGGCGGCGGTGGATTTACAGGGCTGCGTGATGTGAGTGACTATCCGAATATCACGCGCGCACTGCGTGGGCGGGGCTGGCGGGAAAGTGATCTGGAGAAACTCTGGGGTGCGAACACGCTGCGGGTCTTGCGGGCGGCGGAAGCGCTCGCGCACTGAACACGGCGCTCCCCGCCAGGCGGCGGATCGGCTCTGGTCGGGCCCGCCGCCGACGTGCTCGCTCTTCGCCTGCTCAGGGTGGCACGGCGCGCCCCGCCGCCACCGCGGGCGTGCGCGACCCGCCGCACCGACCGAGCGGCACCTCGCGTGGACAGGAAGGCCACGCGCTCGAGACCGGGTGATTTCCGCGGTCGTCGCCGACCGCCCGGATGGGCCGAGCGATCCGTGTTTTTTTCTGGCCCGCCGCGCTTTCTCGAGAACGGGACAGGGTGAGCGACCCACGGGCCCGGCCGCCTAAGTTTTCCGTTCGCGGCCGAGTGCTCAGGAAGGGTGCTCCAGGGGCTCGCGGCGACTGGCGGACAACCAGCCACCCAAAGTCGGCAGCCGTGGGGCGCTGGTTGTAATCCGCATTCAACACGGCGCGAGAGCGACGTGATCGCCGCGCAGGTTTTTATTCTGCGGGATGACCACCGGCACGGCGGAGACGTGATCCCGCCAGTCGAGTCAGGCCGGCGCGATGGCCGGATGCGTGGCGTCGGCGCGATCGTCTTCCGTTTTCAACCGCAACTGCCCGCAAGCCGCGTCGATGTCGTGGCCTTTTTCGCGGCGCAGCGTGACGGAGATGCGGGCATCGCGGAGGACGTCGGCGAAGCGCTCCTGGCGGGTGATGCTGGGTCTTTTCCAGGGCAAGCCCTCGACGGTGTTGTAGGGTATGAGGTTCACGTGGGCGTGGAGATCGCGGGCGATATCCCGTAGTTTTTCGGCCTGGGGGAGGGAGTCGTTGACCTCGGCGATCAGGATGAATTCGAGCGTAACCATGCGCCCGTGCTTGGCGGAAAATTCCCGAACGGCCGGGATCAGTTTAGCCAGCGGGTACGCTTTATTCACCGGCATGATTTTTTCGCGGACCTCGTCGGTCGCGCCATGGAGAGAGATGGCGAGGCGGAAGCCGAGATCCTCCTCGGCGAGTTTGAGGATTTTGGGGACGAGTCCGCTTGTGGATATAGTGATGCGGCGCGCGCCGAAGCCGAGGCCCCAATCGGCGTTGAGGATGGTGAGGGCGCGGATGAGGTGGTCGTAGTTGGCGAGAGGTTCGCCCATGCCCATGACGACGATGTTGTCGAACGAGGCGAGCTCGGTGCGAGCGCGCGGCGTGCGGGCATCTTCGCGGTAGCAGACCTGCAGGAGTTGGGCGACAATTTCCCCTGCATTGAGATCGCGCTTGAGGCCGGCGAGCCCGCTGGCGCAAAAGACGCAGGCCATCGCGCAACCCACCTGCGTTGAAATGCAGATCGTCTTGCGGGAGTGCTCGACGCCGACGCCCTCTTGCGGGACGCGGATGATGACGGTTTCAATCAACGCGTGGTCGCCGAGACCGAGGAGCAATTTATCGGTAACATCCTCCGACTGTTTATTGAGGACGAGGGTGACCGGCATGAGCTCGAAGGAATCGGCCAGCCATGCGCGCAACGGCTTCGCGAGATTCGTCATCTCGTCCCACGAGCGCACCCTTTTCTTGTAGAGCCAGTCGAGAATTTGTTTAGCCCGGAAGGCCGGTTCACCCTGCGTACGCAGTTTTTCCGTGAGAGATTCGAGGGTCTCGCCGGTGAGGGGCGACTTGGCAGGCGTAAATTTCATAACGAAAGACGATCAGCGCGGGCGTGCCACGGTGCAAGGCGGGACGTGCCGAGACCGCGGGCGGGGGCACCGGAAAACCGTAACCCTCGATGCGGATGGCGGTCCTTCCGCCGGGCCGCGTCCGCGAATCAGGGCACGCCGCCGACGCCCGTAACCCTCGATGCGGATAGCTGGGCCTTCCGCCGGGCCGCGACGGAAATGCCGGTTCGCCGGTTGGTTCCTGAAATGCCGGTTCGGACGCCTCCGCGAATGGGCGGTTTGGCGATGATCCGATCGGCGGTTTTGTAAGAAACGTGGCCCGCGTGCTGGCCGACGCCGTCCGCCAGCTTTTAGGCAATCGGGAGTTGCCTGACGGAGGCGAGCGGGCACCTTTTGAACCAGCTTATTCCTTATGAAATATATTCTTCTGATCAGTATTTTACCCCTGCTGGTTTTCGCGGCTGATGATAAGCCGCACGCGTTTGTTGGGAAAATTGAAAGTCTGGATCCGCGGTTCTCGGCATTGATTGCGCCTGGCACGAAGATTGAACCGTTGGCGGAAGGCTTTCGCTGGTCGGAAGGACCGACGTGGTACGAGGGTGGCGTGGTGTTCTCGGACGTCTTGGCCAACACGGCTTATCGCTGGAAAGCCGGGATGACTCGGGCTGAGGTTTTTTTGCGACCCAGTGGACTCATGGCAGCGGCCCCTGGATTTCGCGAGCCGGGCAGCAATGGTTTGGCTCGCGATGCGCAAGGGCGCTTGCTGCTGTGCCAGCACGGCGAGCGTCGCGTCGCCCGCTATGCCGACGGTACCTTTACCACCGTCGCCGATCGTTTTGAAGGCAAGCGTTTCAATAGTCCGAACGATTTGGCGGTGCGCAAAAATGGTGAAATTTATTTTACTGATCCGCCCTACGGTCTTGAGAAAATCGTGGATTCGCCACTGCGCGAGATTCCCTACGCGGGGGTTTACCGAATTGCGATCAATGGGCAGGTAACGCTGCTGGAGTCGAAGTTGACGTTTCCCAATGGCATTGGATTTTCGCCGGACGAGCAGACGTTATACGTGGCGGTGAGTGATGCGCGAGCGACGCGGATTATGGCCTACGACGTGAAAGCGGACGGAACGTTGGCCCGTCCGCGGATTTTCTTTGATGCGCAGTCCCGCCATGGGCAAGGCCTGCCCGGATTGTGCGATGGCCTCAAGGTGGATCGGGAGGGGAACGTCTGGGCGACCGGACCGGGCGGCGTGATGGTGATTACACCGGCAGGCAAACTTCTGGGCGTGATTAATACGGGTGAGCCCACGGGCAATTGTTGCTGGGGCGACGATGGGGCGACGCTCTATATTACGGCGAATTATTTTCTGGTCCGAGTGAAAACGCTGACGAAGGGCGCCGGCTGGTAACGGGTCGGGCGCGGCGGCGAGGATTGCCGGGGCGAGCGCGTCGGATATTTTTTTGGGTGAGTTTCTGCGCTGACCGCCGGGAGCACGCGTGGGGTGGCCCGGCGGATGCGCAACACCTGCGCTCAGCTCAGGGCGCGGTGGGGTGCGCGCCGGGCGAGGTGTCGGGCGGTTGGGCACGTCACCGGGCCGGCGTTGAAGACGACCAGACCGCCGCCCCGCTGGGGCTGATGATCGCAGCTGGCCAAGGGTGGCGTTCCTCCAGAGGAACGAGCGAAAGGAGACGCTCCGCGCGGTCGTTGCTTTTATTGCGCATCCCATCGGCTGAGAGGGCGCTACCGGGCGAGAGTAGCGCTGGCCATACCACCAAAAACCGGCAGTTTTGAAATCACCTGTGACCGACCCTCGCAAGCGACAAGTCTGCAGGAAGAAACCCATCTTTTTGAAAGTTCTCAGAAAATCCATCCCTGGGGACACAACCCTTTTAAACCGCCCATTTCGGCGGTTTTCGACTTGCCACTGTCATACTGGGTGCGGGCCGCCGCCATGGCCGGCAAAACGATGCAGGCCCCGCAGACGGACCACGTTCCACGGAGATCTGGAAGCTATTTTCTCCCGCCGCCATGGTGGGCGAACCGAAGTCAGGGGCGAAGCCAGCGCACGAACCACTCACGCGCGAGAATGATCGAAGAGGGGAGGACCTTATGCGCGGTCGCCGGCTGCACGTGGAGGACGAATTTTTCATCCGCACCGGCGGCGTGATAGGCCGCACGCGCGGCGTCGGCACACAGTTTAAGACCGGGGCCCGGAGTTCTGGGATCGATCTCGCCGTTAATGGCGAGGAGCGGTCGCGGGGCGATCAACGGCAGCATGGCGGGCCCATCGAACTCACCGGCGAGGCCAGGAGCGATGCGATCGTAGAAGGTGCGCACAAACGCGGCCCCGGGCTGGGTGATCGCGCTTTCTCTCGCCGCCGTGTCGAAGGCCTTTTGAACCGTTTCGATGCGGGAACGCCACGCGTCGTTCGCAAGCGCCCACTGGAAGCTCTGCACACCAATGCAGGGCACCGCAACCGCGATGCGCGGATCGACCGCAGCGGTGAGGTAAGTCTCAATGCCGCCCTTCGAAAAACCGATCAAGCCGATCCGTTCCGCCGC
The DNA here is from genome assembly GCA_945903465.1 of Opitutus sp. GAS368. Taxonomy (GTDB): domain Bacteria; phylum Verrucomicrobiota; class Verrucomicrobiia; order Opitutales; family Opitutaceae; genus ER46. The sequence goes on along the minus strand of CAMDOF010000039.1, from coordinate 29,997 downwards.
GACATCAGGACGCGTCTCGAGGTAATCAATGAGTCGCATAACGTCCCACGCGGTATCGAAAAAGAACGGGAGACCTTGGCCAGTGCGGAAAGTGCGAAGGATGGCCTCGACGTATTCGGTGGCCTTGGCGGCGGCTCCGGCGTGAGCGCGCGCGCCGTGGTGACGAGCGTCAATTGCGATACTGATAAAGCCGGCGCGGGCCAGTTCATCGAGCAACGCGCGCTGCGTCTCTTTGTTGCCACCGGTACCGTGCAGCGCAATGACGACGGGGCGTCGGTCAGCACTTGCGCCTTTGACGAGAATACCGGGTACCCGCTGACCGGTCTCAGTGGCGAAGCTGAAGGCGCTCTCCGTGAGGCCCTCGCGGTTGACCGGCGCGGCGACCTCGCTCGCGAGAGCGACCCGCGGGCGATCGATGAGTTGCAGGAAAGCCGCGCGGGTCGCGGGTGCGCTGTGCAGCGTGCGGGCGCCGATCAACAGGCCCATTAAGAGCACCCAAGGATGGAGGTTTTTATTCATAGCGGAAAGGTAACTGGCGGGGATGAATGGCCGCCGGCGCGGTTGGTGGACGGTGCCAGCGGTGAAGGGAGGCGCCGGGAAGTGGGGCTATGGAGTGAGGATCGGATAAACGGCTTGGGGTGACGGCGTCCGGTCGAAGCGTGAGCAGAATGAAAAGTCCGGGGAAGAGAGGGCCCAAGAAGCGTGGGCGAGCGGGTTAGCGAGTGAGGTCGACGAGCATTTTTAAGTAGCCCGCATAAAGGGTGACGATGTAATAAACGACGCTGCCAGCAATGATCAGAAAAATTCCCGCGGGGTAAAGGACCGTGGCGAAATTCAGGGCGCGATGAGCGGTTTCCTGACTCTGGACGCTCCAACCGTGCAGACTCGCCTCGAGTTGTCCGGTCGCCTCGCCGGTTTGATAAATCCCGATGAAATCCGGCGGGAAGCAAGCCCACGCTGGCAGGTTGGAACCGGGCGCGATGCCCCGGTTGACGAGTTGCTCGGCGGCGATGGCGGCGGCTTGCAACTCAGCAGAGGAGGCCACGGAACCAGCCGTGCGCCACGCTGGGCCGATGGGGACCCCGGCTTCGAGGTAAGTGGCGAGCGCGAAAGAAAAATCGGCGAGAGACTGGGCGCGCAGATAAGCGCCCACTGCCGGGAGTCGGAGGATGAGGCGCCGCAGCGCGCGATTTTTACGGCGAATGAGTATCCAGAAAATACTGACGATGAACCAAAGTGACCCGAGGCTTAAGGCGAGCGTTTGCAGGTAGGCTGGCAGGCTCCATTCGAACCCTTTTTCCCAGTTGATCATCCGCGCCACGGGGAGGAGCAGCAGGCCGGCATGGAGGAGCGTAATTGGGTAGGCGCACGCGAGCAGCACGCGAAGTCGCGCGGCTCCCAGCTGAGCGTGGCGGGCGGAAAGTTGCTGGAGAATTCGCGGTAAGCTACCGGTCGCGGCCGCCGCGGAGAGGGCGAGCCGGTCGCTCGCGGGCAGCCAGCTTGCGGCCAGCCCGAGGGCATCATCAAACGATCCGCCCGTCTCGATTTTTTTCGCCATGGCCTCCAGCGCCGCGGCCGGGGCCCCGGTCCGCGTCGCCAGGCGGAGCGCAGCTGGCAGGGGCAGCCCAGCGGCGAGGGGTTGGGCGAGTTGATGATAAAAACGACCGAGCTGGCGATTTCCGAGTGCCATGTGTCGGACGACCGTGCGGGGCTTCCGGAGCGGTGGCAACGCTGCCGATCAAAGGACCGAGGGCGTTGCCAGTGGCGGGTCGAAAACCGCCAAAAATGGGCGGTTTGAACACGGTTGTGTCCGTAGGGATAGATCTTCTGAGAACTTTCAAAAAAGATGTTTTTCTTCGTATCGACCCATCGCTGGCGATGGTCGGTCACCGGCGATTTTCAAATTGCCGGTCCTTGGTGGTGTCGCCACCGCCACTCTCACGCGTCAGGGCGTGCTTGATAAAACGGTCGCGGTGGTTCCGCGCAGGGCGGTGGAGGCGGCGCCGGCGAGCTCCCGACCAATTGTGCGCACGTGCGCACAATTGGTCGGGAGCTCGTTTTTAGCATAGCGCCCGCCGGCGCGCGCCGACGCCCGCCGGCGCGAGTCTCCGGCCCCGCCCGGAGATGGCCGCAGCTGGTCCGGGGTCGCGCGGGCCTCGTCGGTGTCGGTGTGAATACGCGCTCTTCGCTCGGCGACGGTCAGCTTGCCGATCTCCATCCGCGAGCGACGTTCGGCATTGGTGGACGCGCGCCGGCGGCGGACCGACGGTGCGAGGCGGATCGTCAGAATGAAGGCAGCATGACGAACCACCGATGAGGTGGGGGACCGGCTGGCGGATTCAATTATCCGCGTTTTTTTTCTTTTTTTTGCCCGCTTTGCTGGTGGTATTTTTTTCCGCGGGGGCGCTGCCGACGATCCAATCTTTAGGTGGGACGAAGCCCTCGCGGCCCTCGGCGTAGGCGCCGACGCCGGCCATCTGCCAAGATCCGAACTCACGGAGTTGGCGCTGCAGTTGAGCGAGGCGGGTAGGTTGCTGCGCGGCCAGGCTGGTGGTTTCGGCGGGGTCGGTGGCGAGATCGTAAAGTTCGAAGGAAGGCGGTGTCGTGGGCTGAGTGCTGAAGAAATCGCCATGCGCGACCAATTTCCAGTTGCCGAGATGCACGGAAGCGTGGGCGTCGGCGGTCTGGTGGATATAGGAAAACCAAGGACGCTCGGGCAAGGTGGCGGCACCGCGCAAGGCGGGGAGGAAATTCTGGCCGTCGAGCAGAGGAGGGATGGGAGCGCCGGCGGCGGCGAGGAGAGTCGGGAGGACATCGATGTAGCCGATGCGACCGGCGAAACGGGATCCGCCGGTCAGACCGCCCGCGGGCCAGCGGATGGTGGCGCACACGCGGGTGCCGCCCTCGTAGACGGTGAGTTTGGCGCCGCGATAAGGTGCATTGCTGCTGCCCACTTTAAGGATACCGCCATTATCGCTGAAGAATAAGACGAGTGTGTTGGCGGCATCGGGGCGCGCCGCGACGGCCGCGAGGATTTGACCGATGCCTTGATCGAGGCAGTCGACCATGGCCGCGTAGGCACGCTGGTCGCCCTCGAGCCGGGGATATTTTTTAAGGTCGGATTCCTTGGCCTGATAAGGCGCGTGGGGAGCGTTAAACGGTACGTAGAGCAGCCAAGGTTTTTGGGTGGAGGCCGTCCGCACGAAACGAGCGGCCTCGGCGGCATCCAAGTCGGTGGCGTAACCGGTTTCCTTCACGGTGTGTTCGTCGTGATGCCAATCGATTTCGCCATCGCGCTCGTGGGTGAAATAGTCGATCGCCCCGTTGTAATGACCATAAAAACGAGTGAAGCCCTGAGCGAGCGGCAGAAATTCGCGGCGGGCATGGCCGAGGTGCCATTTACCGACGATGCCGCGCTGGGCATAACCCGCCGGAGCGAGGAGTTCGGCCAAGGTATTTTCTGGGGGCGGCAAACCGTACTGAGACCACGGAGGGACGACGGCGCGCATCATGCCGAAGCGCAGCGGCCAGCGCCCGGTCATCAAGCCGGCGCGGGTGGGTGAGCACATCGGACAGACGCGGAAATCGGTGAGATTGACGCCGGAGGCGGCCAGCCGATCGAGGTTGGGGGTGGCGATGACCTTGCCGCCGTTGAAGCCGACGTCGGCGTAACCGAGATCATCGGCAACGATGATGAGAATGTTCGGCTGGGCGGTGGCCGGGGTGGCGGCCGGGGTGGCGGCCGCGAGCGCGGTGGAGACGACGAGTACGGCGAGAGCTAGCCGAGGAAATAACGCGATTTTTTTCATGGGTGAAGCCGGCGGCGCGGGGTGCGACTGGAGAGCGCGAGGTGCGAGCCGACGCCGGGACGAGGCGCCGCTGGTGGCGATTATTTTTTATTCCTCCGGGGAGTTGAGCTTGGCGGGGTGGGCGCATCCGCAGGGGTTGGCACGAACTCCGGGTTGCGCTGGGTGGGGATTTGCGCGTCGGTGGACTTGAGCCAGGCGAGGAGCGTGTTGAGCAAGGCGTCGCGTTGGGCGGGCTGAGTGGCCGCGAGGTCGTGATGCTCGCCGATGTCGTGGGCGAGGTCGTATAATTCGACGGCGTGATTTGAGGCGAGGTCGTGACGCCCGCCGTCGAGTTGCCACTCCTCGTGATAAAGGTGAAGTTTCCAATCGCCTTGGCGGATGACGCTCACGGGCCGACTGCGAAACCCGGTGCGCACATCGAGGTCGCGGCCGCGCCTGACGGGTTCATTGAGATAGCCTGGGAAGTGCCAGAAAATGGCGGAGCGCTTGAGCGGTTGAGCGCCGCCGAAGAGAGGGAGCAGGCTTTCGCCATCGAGGAGTTTGCCTGCGGGCACCGGGGCGCCCGCGGCCGCGAGGAAGGTGGGGAAAAGATCGACGTTGATGACGGGGACGGCGCACGTGGTCTTGGGCGTGATGATGCCGGGCCAGCGGGCGATGAACGGTTCGCGAATGCCGCCCTCATAATAACTCCCCTTGTTTCCGCGCAGCGGTTCCTGGGATGATTGCTGGGTGCCGCCGTTATCGCTGGTGAAAACGACGAGGGTGTTTTTCTCGAGCCCGAGGGCGGCGAGTTTTTGCAGGAGCTGCCCGACGCTCGTGTCGAGATCAGCGAGGCAGGCGGCGTAGAGGGCGTGGCTGTGCTGGGTGCCGGGCTGCTTGGCCTTAAACCTCGCGAGGGTGGCGGGGCGGGCCTGCAAGGCGGAGTGAATCGCATAATGGGCGAGGTAGAGAAAGAAAGGGCGGTCGCGGTTTTTCTCCATAAAAGCACCCGCGCCCTCCGTGAGGGAAAAGACACCCTTCGGGTTTTCGGGTTGGCTGATATCGGCGTCCCTCCACGAGTGGTGTGATTGATGCACGGTGTCGAAACCTTGTTCAGCGGGAGAGGCTCCGTCGGGCCCGTCCAAGTGCCATTTCCCAAATAGGCCGGTGGCGTAGCCGGCGGCTTTGAGCGCATCGGCGATGGTCAGGTTTTCTTTTTTAAGACCGCTGCGGTTGGGAACAGGGATGAGCCGTTGGGCGGCTTTGGGTCCGCGATCCGTGGAGCCGACGGCGTAGACGTGATGGCGCGGCGTGTAGTTGCCGGAGAGGAGGCAGGCGCGACTGGGGGCGCAGTTACCGGCGGCCGCGTATGCAGAAGAAAATACCATGCCTTGCTTGGCGAGGGCGTCGAGGTGAGGGGTCTCGTAAAAGTCGCTGCCCTGCCAGCCGACGTCTTTCCAGCCGAGATCGTCGGCGAAAATCAAAATGATATTGGGACGCTCGGCCGCGCGGCTGAGGGCGACCAGCGCGAGGCTGGCGGCGGCGTGAAAAAAAAGGCGCAGGGTGATTCGCAGCCAGGACGGAGTGTTCATGGGGTCGATTTATTTTTACCCTTTTTACCGGAGGCGTTGGCCTGGGTGGTTTGGCCGTAGGGAGGGTTCCAGATCCACGGCAAGACGCCGGCGCGGCGGGCCCAGGCTTCCCACTGGGCGGCCATCGTTTTCACCCGGAGCTGATCCTGCTTCGCGAGATTGGTTGTCTCGGTGCGATCGGCCGCCATGTCGTAAAGTTCCCAAGCGCCGCCGGGACCTTTGGCCACAAGTTTCCACCGATCATCACGCACGGCGCGATTGCCCTCGTGTTCAAAAAAAATCGGCTGGGAGCGGCGGAGGGGCTGGCCGGAGAAAGCGGGGCGCAGGCTCACGCCCTCGAGGGGATGGATTTTTTCACCGGCGCGTTCGATGGGATAAGTGGCGCCGGCGAGATCGACGCACGTGGCCATCAGGTCGATGAGATGAGCGGGCTGGGTCTCGAGGGCTTGACGGCGGGTGGCCGGGATGCCGGCGGGCCAGTGAGCGATGAGCGGCGAGCTGATGCCGCCCTCGTGCACCCAGTGTTTGTATTCACGGAATGGGGTGTTGCTGACGTTGGCCCAGGCCTCGCCATAGGCGTGATAGGTATCGGCCGCGCCGGGCGCGATGCCGTAACCCTGACGCACGGGGTAGCCATCGCGCGTCTGCTTGGGAACCATATCAGGTTGAAGGTAGGTCGCGGCGAGTGGGGGCAAGGAAGGTTGGGCGGCCCGGGCAGGGCTGGCGGGGTTGGGCTTGCGACCCATGCCCTCCGCGCAACCGCCGTTGTCTTGCAGGAAAAAGAGGAGAGTATTCTCGAGCTGTCCATTACGTTTTAACTCAGCGACGAGCCGGCCGACGCCTTGGTCGAGGCAGTCGATCATCGCGGCGAAAACCTCCATGCAGCGTATTTCAAAGGCGCGGTCCGCGACTTCGCGCCAAGCGCCGCCGGCCTGCGGGGCGGGTTGCCAGCGCGGATCGAGGAGGCCGAGCTGCTTCATCTTGGCAACGCGAGCGGCGCGAATCGCATCGTAGCCGGCATCATATTTACCGCGGTATTTGGCGATATCGGATTCCTTGGCGTGGAGCGGCCAGTGGGGTGCGGTGTGCGCGACGTACATGAAGAACGGCTTGGTCGGGTGGGACTGAGCGTGCTCGGTGACAAAGCGGGTGGCGTGGTCGTTGATGGCGTCGGTGTAATAAAATTCCTTGGGTTGATAAGCGGGGTCGGCGAAGGGTGAGATCAGCGTGTTATCGCGGGTGAGTGAGTTGGGATCGTAGAAGCTGCCCGCGCCGTGAATCGTGCCGTAGAAGCGGTTGAAGCCACGCTGGAGGGGCCAGTTGCTTTGCTCGGTTTCACCGGTGGGGTTGACCTTTTTGGTGACGTGCCATTTGCCCACCATGTACGTGCGGTAGCCGGCGGGTTGCAGCGCCTCGGCGATGGTTATGCTCCGGCGGTTGAGATCGCCGCGGTAGCCTTCTAGTTCGCGATCCTCCATCATGTGCCCGATCCCGGCTTGGTGCGGGTACAACCCCGTGAGCAAGGCCGCGCGGGTCGGGCAACAGCGCGCAGTATTATAGAACTGGGTGAAGCGCACCCCGCCGAGCGCGAGGGCGTCGAGATTGGGCGTGGCGATCTCGCTACCGTAGCAGCCGAGATCGGAGTAGCCCATGTCGTCCGCCATGATGACGATGATGTTGGGCGGGCGCGGGGCGGCGGAGCCAGCCAAGGCGCTGGCCATAAAGGTCGCGGCGAGCGCGAGACCGAGGGAGAAAAAGGGAAGTTTCATAACGGGGGGGTGCTGGTATCCAAGCCGGGGGCACGCAAACCGGTGCCGGTAATATTCTGGAGAGAGTCGCCGAGATCCTCTCGGGCGAGGGCTGCCGCCGCGCTGAGACGGCGGACGACCTCGGGGTGGGCATCGGCGACGTTGCGCGATTCACCGGGATCGTCGTCGAGATTATACAGAGAGAGCGGGAGTTGCTCGACGCGATAGCCGTGGCGCGTGGCGATCCCCTCGACACCGGACTGGGTGATCGCAGTGGGCGCGAGTTGGCCGAAGTTGGACGGTTTCCCGCCGCGGCCGGGCTCCGCCGCCACCGTGATAAAAGGATGCGGAAAATGGAGTTTCCACGGGCCGCTCCGGACGGCCTGCAAGGCGGTGCCGGAATAGAAAAACAAGGCCGCGTGCGGGGCGGTGGCGCCAGGTTGGCCGAGCAGAAGCCCCTTGGCGGAGCGGCCGTCGATTTTGAGGGTGGAGGATTTTCCCCCGACAAGTTCGGTGAGCGTAGGCATCCAATCGAGAGCGATCAACGGCTCGGGGACGACCCGGCCGGCTGGCACCCGGCCAGGCCAGCGCACGAGGCAAGGCACGCGCACGCCGCCTTCGAAGACCGTCAGCTTGCCTTCGCGAAGCGGTCGCGCGGAGCCCGCATGCTCGCCGTAGGATAGGAATGGACCGTTGTCTGAAATGAAAATAACGAGCGTGCGTTCGTCCATTTTCAGACGGCGCAGCGTGGCCATGATCTCGCCGACGGACCAATCCATTTCTTCCATGACATCGCCGTAGAGCCCAAGGGCCGACCGGCCTTTAAATTTTTTAGAAGCGAAAATGGGGACGTGCGGCATGACGTGCGCCAGGTAAAGAAAGAACGGTTGCGTGGTGTGGCGCTCCATGAACTCGATCGCGCGGGTGGTGAAACGCTCCGTGAATTGCGATTGATCGGGGTCGAGCTCGATGATTTTTTCGCCGTCGTAGAAAGGCAGCGGTGGCATCTCGGCCGCGAGAGATGGGTGGTATTTCGTGTTGTCGTTCGAGTAGGGAATGCCGAGCCACTCGTCGAAGCCGTGCCGCCGCGGGTGGAATTTCAAGCGGGTGCCGAGATGCCATTTGCCCATGCCCGCGGTGGCGTAGCCGCGCGCTTTGAACATTTCCGGGAGCAGCCACTCGTCCTCGTGGATACCGTCGCGGCTGGTGTGGTTATAGGCGCCTTGCATCCCCAGGCGATTGGGGTAAGCGCCCGTCATCAACCCCGTGCGCGAAGCGGTGCAGACGGCTTGGGCGACGTAGTGCTGAGTGAAGCGGGTGCCCTCGGCGGCCATGCGGTCGAGGTGCGGGGTCTTGAAGCCGCGCGCGCCCTGCGTGCCCAGATCGGCGTAGCCCATATCATCAGCCACGATGAAAATGACGTTGGGCCTTGCTTGCGCGGAGGCGTCGGACAGCGCACCGGAAAAGAGCGCGACGGCGACAGCGAGGGCCCGGTAGCGTTGATTGAGGAACGACTTCATTAAAGGGGAGGGTAGATGCCGCTGATCCGGAACGATCACGGTGGGCTTGCCAAGCTTTCAGCGTGATCCGGATGAAGTTTCCGGTTGTCAGCCGAGCACGCCCGAGCGGTTCCCGGCACGCACCGTCGCGGCGAGCGAATTCTCGCCCCAGACGGCCCGGAGGTTCGCGTCTGGCTCGTCAGCGCGGTTAATTGATTGTTTTCAGAAAACGCCGGGCCCTCGGGTTAATCGTGCCGTCAGCATACTTTTTTAAATTGATGGCAGGGGAACTTAGTTCTCACCTTGCCAACCTGCGCTCGTCTGGTTCGCGTCTTCGTCCGTTCTCCCCTTTATTTTATGACCCACTCTCTCGACCTCACGCGCCGCGCGTTTCTCGGCCATATGAGTACGGGGCTGACCGGCGTCGCGCTCGCGCGTTTGCTGGCGGGAGAGCTCAGGGCGAGCTCGCCGAGCGGTCCGCAGTTTGCGCCGAAAGCAAAGCAAGTGTTGCAGATTTTTTGTCCCGGCGGGGCCTCGCATGTGGATTTATGGGATCACAAACCGCTGTTGGAAAAATTTCATGGCACGCCGATGCCCGGTGGTGAGACCGAGGTCACATTTCAAGGGAAGAACGGCAATTTGATGAAGTCGCCGTGGGCGTTTGCACCGGCGGGGCAAACTGGGAAGATGATTTCAACCTTACTGCCGCACATGGCGGGGCACGCCGACGAGATGGCGTTCATCCATAGCATGGTCTCCCGCACGAATACCCACGGCCCGGGGTGCGTCGCGATGAACACCTGCTTTACGAGGGAAGGTTTCCCGAGCGCGGGTTCTTGGCTGAGCTACGCACTGGGTTCTCTCAACGACGACCTGCCGACCTATATTGCGATTCAAGATCTGCGCGGCGAGCCCCCCAACGGAAAAGCCAACTGGGGCAACGGGTTTCTTTCGGCCCAGCACCAAGCCGTGTCGATGGCGGCGCACCAGCCCTTGCGCAATCTCGCGCGCCCCGCCGGCATTCCTCCGGAGCAAGAGCGCGCCACCCGCGATTTTTTGCAGCTGATGAATGCGGAGCACGCCGCCGCCCATGAGGGGCACGATGAGCTGCGGGCCCGCATGGCAGCGTATGAACTCGCGGCGAAGATGCAGTTGACGGCTCCGGCGGTGAGCGATCTCTCCCGGGAGCCGGCCCACGTCCACGCGCTCTACGGCACAGGCGACCGCAACGCGCTGAAAGCCGCCTACGCTAAGAATTGCCTGCTCGCGCGGCGCTTTTTGGAAAAAGGGGTGCGCTACGTCAGTCTCTATTGCGCTTCGCGGGCCAGCGCGGTGGATGGACTGCTCAACTGGGATGCTCATAAGACCCTGCAGGCTGATTACGAGCGCCACGGTCCGATTTTCGACCAACCCACGGCGGCGCTCCTGACCGACCTCAAGCAGCGCGGATTGTTGCAGGATGTCCTCGTGGTCTGGTGCACCGAGTTCGGCCGGATGCCCACGCATCAGGACGGTACTTCCGGGCGGGATCACAATCCCGATGCCTTCACGACGTGGATGATGGGGGCCGGCGTGAGAGGCGGGGTGAGCTACGGGGCCACCGATGATTTTGGGCGGCGCTCCGTTCAAGATGTCACGACGGTGCATGATTTTTACGCGACCGTGTTGCACTTGCTCGGCCTCGACCACGAGAAATTGACCTACTATCACAACGGCGCGAACCGCCGGCTCACCGATGTGCACGGGCACGTGATCAAACCGCTCCTCGCATGAAATCAGGATTCATCCCGTGCGCTCCGTTTTTTGGCCTGATCATGGCGACCGGCTTCGCCGCCGACACCGCCGACGTCGCATTTTTTGAACAGAAGATTCGGCCGGTTTTGGTGGAGCACTGCTACAGCTGCCACAGCGCCGACGCGACGAAGCTCAAGGCGAATCTTTACCTCGACTCGAAAGCGGGCTGGGAAAAAGGCGGGGACGGCGGTGGGCCTGTGATCATCCCGGGCCAGCCTGAAGCCAGTCTTTTAATCCGCGTGATCCAGCATGTGGAGGCAGACTTGGCGATGCCGCCAAAGAAACCGAAACTGCCGGACGCGGTGATCGCGGATTTTGTGACGTGGGTTAAAATTGGCGCGCCGGATCCGCGGGACGGCGTGAAGCTGGTCGCGAAACGCGGCGACGCCTCGTGGTGGTCGCTCCAGCCGGTGGCGACGCGTTTCCCTCATCGCAGCATCGATGATTTTATCGAAGCCGCGCTCGCCGCGAAGGGCCTCCAGCGCAGTGGCGAAGCGGAGCCGCGCGCGTTGATTCGCCGGATGACCTACGATGTGACCGGCCTGCCGCCGACCGCCGCGGAAGTGGCGGCGTTTGTGGCGGCCCAGCGGGCGGACTCGGACGGAGCGGTGGCGGCTTTGGCCGATCGCTTGCTGGCCAGCCCCCGTTACGGCGAGCGGTGGGGGCGTCACTGGCTCGACGTGATCCGTTTTGGCGAGAGCCACGGATTTGAGCGCAACGTGATCAATGATGATCTTTGGCCTTTTCGGGATTACGTGATCAGGTCGATTAACGAAGACCGGCCGTTTGACACGTTCATCGTCGAGCACCTCGCCGGGGATGTGCTCGGCAAGGATAACCCAGCGATGGAGGTTGGCAGTGCGTTCCTGGTGGCGGGTCCCTACGATGATGTGGGCAACCAAAGTGTCGAAGCCCAGGCCAATATCCGCGCGGCGACGCTGGATGATATTATTACCGCAACCAGTGGCGCTTTTCTCGGCCTCACGGTGAGCTGCGCTCGTTGTCATCATCATAAATTTGATCCTATTCCGACCGAAGATTATTACCGGCTCCGCGCCGCGTTTGAAGGCGTCAAACACGGTCGCCGGGTGCTGGCGACGCGCGAGGAGCGGGCCGCCTTTGCGACCGCGATGGCGCCGCTCAATGCGCGGAAGGCTCAGCTGACCGCGGAGTTGGACGCATTGGACCAAACGATCGACTCGCGGGCGCGGACCGAGTTGGGGCTGCGCACGTATGTCCGTCCGAAAATCGATCCACAGCAGACCGTCGAGAGCTTTGCCCCGGTGCCGGCGCGGTACGTGCGATTCACCATCCGCGCGTTTACGAGTAATCCGAAAACGGGAGATGGCTCTCGCGCCGGCAAGCCCGGCACGCGCGGGGCCGGGCGGTTGACGGAGTTTGAAGTGTGGAGGGCGGGGGCGGGTGCCCGCAACGTGGCGCTGGCCAGCCAAGGTGGGCGGGCCGAGGGCGCGCGCTCGAGTGTCGCCGAAGATTTTCCCGAAGCCTATGGCCCCCAATTCACGATTGATGGCCTCTTTGGCGAGCAGTGGTTTATCGGGAACCCCGCCGAGCTGACGATCACGCTGGCGCAGGTCGAGACGATTGACCGGATCACCTTCAGTAATGCGAAGGGTTTGAATATTGAGGAAGGGCAGGCGCGGGGCGCGACTCCTTGTGAATATGATATTCGAGTGTCACGCGACGGGGTGGCGTGGCAGACGGTGGCGAGTGGTGACGATCGCGTGCCGTGGACACCCGAGCATGGAGTCGAGCGGATGCGCCGAGCGGTCATCACGGCGGAGGAAGAGACGCAGTTGGCGGAGTTGGAGAAACAAATCACGGACGTGCAGGGCGAGATAAACCGCGTGCCGAAGCTGCCCCAAGTCTGGGCGGGGACGTACACCGAGCCGAAGACAGCGACCTTTGTGCACAAAGGTGGCGACCCGATGAAGCCGGGCGAGGCGGTGGCACCCGCGAGCCTCGCGGTGCTGGGGCACGTGGCGAAAGCGTACGTCTTGCCGCCCGAGACCGCTGAAGGCCAACGCCGGCTCGCTCTCGCGCAGTGGATTACCGCTCCCGACAATCCCCTGACGCCTCGCGTGCTCGCCAACCGCGTGTGGCAGTCTCATTTCGGTACCGGTATTGTGGATACTCCGAGTGATTTCGGTTTTCTCGGCGCCCGGCCCACCCACCCGGAGTTACTGGATTATCTGGCGCAACGCCTCGTGGCCGGTGGCTGGAAATTGAAGGCGTTGCATCGCGAAATCCTGCTTTCGAAAACCTACCGGCAGAGCGCTGCCTACCGGGAGACGGCGGCGCGAGAGGATAAGGAGGCTCGATTGCTCTGGCGCTTTCCGCCGCGTCGACTCAGCGCGGAGGAATTGCGCGATACGATGCTCAGTGTCGCCGGCCAGTTGAAACTCGAACCCATGGGGGGTCCCGGGTTCCGGCTCTACAAATTCACCCAAAATAATGTCTGCACGTATTTCCCCTTGGATACCCACGGGCCGGAAACGTACCGGCGCGCGGTCTACCATCAAAATGCCCGCGCCAGCGTCGTCGATGTGCTCACCGATTTCGACCTGCCCGACATTGCCCTCGCCGCCCCGAAGCGCGCGAACACCACCACGCCCTTGCAGGCGCTGACATTGCTCAATCATCGCTTCACCCTCGAGATGGCGGCCGCGCTAAGCGCACGCCTCCTCCGCGATGATCCCGTCGCCTCCGCCTACCGCTTCACTTTGCAGCGGGAGCCGACTGCACGGGAGCGGACCGCCGCCCTCAACCTGCTCGCCACCCACGGCGTTGAATCGTTTTGCCGCGCGCTCTTGAACGCCAACGAACTGCTTTATCTCGATTAAAACCGTTCAGCACGGAGGAGCGCGGAGGAGCGCGGAGGGGCGCCGCTGGTGCGATCAGATCGCGCATCAGCGACTCGCCGGAGACCAGCCAGCACGGAGGAACGCGGAGGAGCGCCGCTGGTGCGATGCCCCACTTGCGCGGTTGGCTCCTTGGCGGGACGCTCACCGTCCGGTCATTCCTCGTTTTTTAAGCGGTAGCCTCACCTCCACGTTGATGGCTCGAGTCCGCCCCCCGAAAATATCCTTCGTGGTATCGGGACGCTCTCGCGCTTACGTTGGGGCCGACACCGCGGTGCCACCACCTGACGCCAACCAACCGGTTTTAATGGGTGGCCGCCCACTCTCCACCTTGCCTCCAGCCCCGCCCGCCTTTGCCTCTACCCGCCGCCCGCCCCACGTGCGCTGCGCGGGGCGGGCGGCCGATTCTCGCGCCGGCCCGTCCTCCCGGTTCGGCGGAGAACCCGCCGCGAGGTCGTTTTGGCGCGCACTTGCTTTTGCACCGCGGGGTCGCGTTGATCCCTCCCTCGGCTTTTTGCACACTCATGAAACCCCTTCTATCCCTGTTTGGATCGCTTTTAATGGCCAGTGCGGCTCTCGCGGCCCCGCCCAACATTCTGATCATTTTAGCCGATGATCTCGGTTACTCGGATCTCGGTTGTTACGGCGGCGAGGTGGCGACGCCCCACTTGGATGCCCTGGCCCAAGGCGGCTTGCGCTTTACCCAGGCCTACAATACCGCGCGGTGCTGGCCGTCGCGCGCGGCGGTGATGACAGGATATTATGCGCAACAAGTGCGCCGCGATCTCCTGCCAGGTATCCCGAGCGGTGGCGGCAATCGGGGGATTCGGCCAGCGTGGGCTCCGCTGATGTCGGATTTCCTGCGCGCTGCCGGTTATCGGAATTACCACTCCGGAAAATGGCATATCGACGGACAGCCGCTGGGGAACGCCTTTGACCACAGCTTCGAGATCGGTGGCGGCCAAAGTAATTTTTTCAAGGCCAGCGGTAATACCGATGACGGTGTCCCGAACGTGCAGACGCCCGGCTATTACGTGACAACAGCAACCGCCGAGCACTCCCTGAAATATCTCCGCGAACACGCCGCGAAGTTTTCGGGCCAACCTTTTTTTCACTACCTGTGTTTCACGGCTCCCCATTTTCCGCTGCACGCGCCGGCGCTGGACATCGCCAAGTATCGCGACCGATACCGTCAGGGCTGGAATGTGATCGCCGAAGAACGTCATGCGCGTCTGAAAAAAATGGGGATCGTGACGCATGCGCTTCCCGCCATGGAACGAGACGTCGGCCCGCCTTACGCGTTTCCCGCCGACATCGAAAAAATCGGGCCGGATGAGGTGAATCGACCCGTGCCGTGGAGCGAGTTGAGTGGATCGCAGCAGCGATTCCAGGCGGATAAAATGGCGATTCACGCGGCAATGATTGATCGGATGGACCAAGAGATCGGCCGAGTGCTTGCGCAGCTCAAGGTGATGGGAGCGTACGAAAACACCCTGATTCTCTTCGCCTCAGATAATGGCGCGAGTGCCGAGATGATGGTGCGCGGCGATGGCCATGACCCCGCCGCCCCACTCGGTTCGGCGACGACATTTCTCTGCCTCGGCCCCGGTTGGTCCAGCGCGGCTAATACGCCTTTCCGCCGCCATAAAACATGGGTCCACGAAGGAGGTATTTCGACTCCCTTCATCGCCCACTGGCCGGCCGGTATCGCCGCCCGTGGCGAACTGCGCCGACGCCCGACCCACTTGGTGGATATTTTACCGACGGTGCTTGAACTCACCGGCGCGCAGATCCCGGCGCGGATTCAGGGCTTTACCGTGCCCGCGCCCCCCGGTCGCAGCTTTGCGGCTGCCCTGAAAAAAGACGTGAGCGCGCCCCACGACTATCTTTGGTGGGAACATGAGGGGAATCGCGCAATTCGCGCGGGTGACTGGAAGCTCGTCGCGCTCAAGCAGGGCGACTGGGAGCTCTACGATCTCGCCGCGGATCGCGGAGAATCGAAAAATCTTGCTGCTAAAAATCCCGAAAAAGTGGGTGAGCTGGCTGCGTTATGGTCACGGCATTTTGAGGAGACGGTGAAGCTTGCGATGAGTGATCCGCGTCCGGCGGAGCCCGCGGGCGGCGCGAAGAAAAGAAAGCAAAAGTAATTGTGAGTACGGCTGGCCTCAGGTTTTTGTTCGCGTTGGCGTTGGTCCGCGCGGCGGCCGTCGGGCAGGTTGGGGGGACGCCGAAGGAGTATCGGGACTGGGCGTTGGCACGCGGGGGGAATGTCGAGCGTGGGCGCGCGCTGTTCTTTGCGCCGGATCGCGTGGCCTGCGCCGCGTGTCACTCGGTTGACGGCCAGGGTGGCAAGGCCGGGCCCGACTTGCGGGCCGTCGGCGACGCCCTGCCGCGTCGCGAGCTGATTACGGCGATCCTGGAACCGTCGGCCACCATCGCCGTAGGTTACGAAGCGACGATCGTGGAGACGATTGCGGGCGAGACTTTCGTGGGCGTGATCAAGCGTCGCGATGCGGGCGGGCTTGTCCTGCAGGGCGCCGACGGCCAACTGCTCACGATAGCCGCCGCCGAGCTTAAGTCGCAGCGTACGAGTCCGCTCTCGCTCATGCCAGCGGGTTTGCCCACGGCCCTGACCCTGCCGGAATTTGGGGATCTGGTGGAATATCTTGCCGCGTTAAAGCAGCCGGCCAATTCGCTCCGCGCCCATCGTGGGATGCCCGCGGAGATTCCGCGCTTGGCGAAACCCATCGAGCTGCGACCGCTCTTACCCGAGTCCCAGCGGTTCCCGCATTCCGTCGTGAAACGACCGGGCGACGTCAGACGCGGCCTCGTGTGGTTTGGCCAGGTGCCGGGCGAGCCGAACGTCTTTCTCGCCGCCCATCAGTCAGGGAAAATCTGGCGGTTAGAGCGTGGCGACGCTGAGTTTGCCAAGACGGAGTTTGCAGATTTTTCCTCAGGAATATTTTCAGATCGTGGGCCCAACGGTCTGCTCAGCTTCGCGTTTCATCCTAAATTTCGCGAGAACCGCCGTTATTTTGAGAAACACCAAGTCATCGCCGCCGACGTGATCTCCACGCTCATTGTGGAGCGGCGGGCATCGGCCGACCTGCGCACTGACTCCGGTGAGCCGCCGCGTGTTCTGATCGAGATTCCGGCCGTGACGCAAAACCACACGGGCGGGACGGTCGCGTTCGGGCCAGATGGCATGCTCTACATCGGGATGGGGGACACCGGTCCGCAGCACGACCCCAACGGCCACGGTCAAAATCTCGGCCTCCTGCTTGGCAAAATGCTCAGGATCGATGTGGATCGGCGCAATCCCGGGCTCGCCTATGGGATCCCGCCAGATAATCCCTTTCGCGAGCGAATCGGGGCACGTCCGGAAATCTGGGCGCTGGGGTTCCGCGAGCCGTGGCGATTCAGCTTTGATCAGACGACCGGAGACTTGTGGGTCGGTGATGTGGGCCAGGATCGGGTCGAGGAAGTGGCGATCGTCCGGCGCGGGGAAAATCATGGGTGGAATGTGTTCGAGGGCTTTGAACCCTTCGCCAACCTCCGTCGTCGCGAAGGCGAGATTTACACGCCGCCGATCGCGGCTTACCAGCGGCGGTACGGCAATTCCGTCACGGGCGGCTACGTTTATCGAGGAGGCGACGCCCGCTCGTTTGAAGGCGTCTACGTCTTCGGCGATTATACTTCACGCTTAATTTTTGGTCTGACGCAGCGGGACGGCCAACTCGAGGCGTGGCGCGAAATCGCGAAGGCCCCGGAGAGCGTGGCATCGTTTGCGGCCGATGAGCGGGGACGACTCTACCTCGTCAGTTACGAGGGCATGATCTACGAATTGGATTTTTCGGGCGCCGATTTTACCCAAGTTGCACCGGCGGTGAAACCGGCGCCCGTCCGTTGGGAGCGCCGCGCTTTTGCTCTGCCGGAAAGCATCTGGAGCGTCGCGGCGATCGATACCGACGGTCACGGCCAGCAAAAGTTGATCGCGATGAGCCCCACCAAAATCATGGCGATCGATCCTGTCAGCGGCCGAACCGAAACGCTGCTCGATGTGCAAGACGGCAAGATGCTCTACTGCGTGGCGCTCGATGCCAACGGTGACGGCGCAACCGACCTCGCCGTCGGTCGCTATCAAATCCCCTGGATCGAGCACCGTGCCGCCCTCGCGAAAGGCGAGACGCGACCGGCGCCGGCGGGGCCCGATTTCAGCATCGCCTGGCTCGAGAATCCGCGGGGTCGAGGGGGCCCCTGGGCACTGCATCGCATCGATGGCGAGCTCAATGGTATCCACGGTCTGCACGCCGCCGACGTGAACGGCGACGGACGCACTGATTTAATTGCCGACAGCATCAGCGGCCCAGCATTTCCCAACAGCCTGGCCTGGTTTGATCTCGCCGCACCTGACGGCCCTCGGCGTCATGTCGTGAGCCGGGCAGGCGCAGACGGTCGGCCGCATTATTTGGACTTTGCCGATATCTCCGGGACTGGGCGCGGGGATATTTTACTCGGAGATTCCGGACTGGGCACCTTCACTTGGTGGCAGCGCGCTCAGAAGGATCCGGAACCGTGGACGAAGCATCTGATTGCCCGAGAAAAGGGCGCGACGAATATTAAGGCGGGCGATATCGATGGTGATGGCGTGCGCGATGTCGTCGGAGCCTGCGGGCATGGCCAAGGGGTGTTCTGGTTTTCTGGGCCCGCATGGACGAAGCACGTGATCGATGCTGCCATCGCCACACCCCACGCACTGGCGGTGGGTGATTTCGATGGGGATGGCGATCTGGACGTCGCCGTCGCCTCCTATACCAAGCACATCGTTTCCTGGTATGAGAATGACGGACACGGGCACTTCACGCCTCATGCGATTGACACGGGGCACGCCCAGGAGGCCTACGATCTGAAGGCGACGGATATCGACGGTGATGGTCGGCTCGACCTTATTTTAGCTGGTAGGGAATCGCGCAACGCGGTTGTCTTCTTCAACCGTGCGCCCTGAGCACCTCCTTTTCTTCGTTCGTTCGTCATCCCTTTATCGTATGAAAAAAATCCCGCGTTTTGCTTTCATGACCGTCATCACGTGTGCCGCGCTGGCCACCGTCGCATTTGCCCAAGAGGCGAAGATGTCCAAGAAAAAAGCGGCGGCCTCAGGTGCACCCGCGGTCGTCGGGCCCGCGATTGGCGAGAATAAGGCGACCCCAGTGAGCCGCATCAAGGTGGCGGCCGGTTTCGCCGTCGAGTTGATTTATTCGGTGCCGGGAGTGGAGCAAGGCTCGTGGGTCAACCTATGCGCGGACGACCGTGGTCGCATTTACGCGAGCGACCAATACGGCGGACTCTACCGCTTCACCCCCCCACCTCCCGGACAGACTTTGGCCCGTTCCGCCATTGAGCAAATGCCCGCCGAAATCCGTGCGATCAACGGCATGTGTTTCGCTTTTGGCGCGCTTTACGTGGGCGTCAATGACTACGAGAATAAAATCAAAAGCGGCGTCTACCGGCTCACGGATAGCGACGGGGATGATCGGATTGATAAAGTGGAACTGCTCCGCGCGTTTGATGCCCGGGGCGATCACGGGATCCATGCCATCATGCCGACACCCGACGGCAAGGCCTTGTACCTCATTACGGGGAATGGCTCGAAGCCCACGGAACGTGCGGCCACGTCCCCGGTGCCGACAAATTTCGGTGAAGATCATTTGTTGCCCAGAATGCCCGACGGCCGCGGGTTCATGCGCGAAGTGCTCGCCCCCGGCGGCATTATTTATCGGTTCACCCCCGACGGTAAAACTTTCGAAGCTTACGCTTCTGGCTTCCGGAATATTTTTGATGGCGCGGTGAATAAAGACGGCGAGTTGTTCACCTATGACGCCGACATGGAGTACGACTTTAACACCTCCTGGTATCGCCCCACTCGCATCAACCATGTCACGAGCGGCTCAGAGTTCGGCTGGCGCAACGGTGCCGGCAAGCGTCCCGATTTTTATCCCGACAATCTCGGCGCGGTGGTGAACATCGGCCCCGGTTCCCCGACGGGCGTCACCTTTGGTTACGGCGCTAAGTTTCCCGTAAAGTATCAGCGCGCGCTCTTCGCGCTCGATTGGAGCTGGGGCAAGCTCTACGCGATCCATCTCACGCCCGATGGCTCGAGCTATACCGCAACCAAGGAAGAGTTTATTTCAGGTACGCCGCTACCGCTCACGGATGCGATCATCCACCCGAAAGATGGCGCGATGTATTTTGCGATCGGCGGGCGCCGCGTACAGTCTGGCGTGTATCGGGTAACCTATACCGGCCGCGAGTCCACGGCGCTGGATAATGTGAAACCCGCGCCCAGTCCGGCGCGAGATTTACGGCGTTCACTTGAGGCATTTCACGGGAAGCAGGATCCGGCGGCGGTCGCCAAGGCTTGGCCGCAGCTGGCGAACACCGATCGGGCCATTCGCTGGGCCGCGCGCATCGCCCTCGAGCACCAGCCGGTTGATTCGTGGGCGGCACGCGCCCTCGCCGAGCGGGACCCCGCCATTCAAGTCGAGGCGCTCTTGGCCCTCGCCCACTGCACGGGAGTTTGTCCCCCGCATCGGACCGCGTCCACGCCCCCCGTCGACCTCGCCCGTCGTGAGGCTCTCCTTTCGGCTTGGGCCAAGGTTGACTTCAATCGCCTCGACGCCGCCCGCCAGCTCACCCACCTGCGCGTGCTGGAAATCGTACTCAACCGGTTTGGCGCGCCCGATCAGGCCGGCGTTAAAACGCTCATCGCCAAACTCGATCCACTTTTCCCCGCGGCGACCCGCGAGGCCAACTGGCTGCTGTGCGAGACACTCGTGTTTCTGCAGGCTCCGCGCGTCGCCGCGAAAACCATCGCGCTCATGCAGGCCGCCCCCACCCAGGAGGAACAAATCGAGTATGCTCGCTCGCTCCGCATGCTGAAAGCCGGTTGGACGATCGCAACACGCACCGCCTATTTCGAGTGGTTGCTCAAGGCCGTGAATTACCGGGGCGGCGCTAGCTTCGATAAATTCATCGAGTTCGTGCGCACCGACGCCGTCGCCACCCTCACCGCGGAGGAAAACGTCACCCTCGCGAATCTCCTCGCACGCAAGGCCGAGCGTAAATCAGTCGTCGAGAATCTCGGCGATATCTTCACGGGTCGCACGCCAACGCAGTGGACGCTCGATGACCTGAGCGCCGCCTCCAAGAACGGGATGCGCCGCCGGAGCTATGAGACCGGTCGCAAAATGTTCGGGGCCGCCGCTTGTTTTGCCTGCCACCGTTTTGGCAATGAGGGCGGCATGACCGGTCCGGATCTCACCGGCGCCGGCGGACGCTACAGCCCGCATGACTTGCTCGATCAAATCATTAACCCAAGCAAGGAGATCAACGAGCAGTTTGTGCCCAGCGTGCTCACTAAAAATAACGGCGAGACGGTCGTCGGCGTGGTCACCAACCTGCAGGGCGATACCGTCACCATTACCACCGACCCCTCCGAGCCGAACAACGTGACCCGCGTCGATCGCAAGGAAGTGAAGAGCATCGAACCGTCCAAAATTTCACCCATGCCTCCAGGGTTGTTGAACATGCTGACGAAGGACGAAGTGCTTGATCTGCTCGCGTACGTCCTCAGCAGTGGCGATCCGAAGCACGCGATGTTTGCGCGCTAGGTCTTGCGAGTGTTTCCGCAAGGTTCCGGCGCGGCGGGGGCGGCGCGTCTGCCCCCCAGCCGGCCGCTCTGCGTGGCGTACGGTGGGACGGGTCGTCTGCGGTGCGACGGACCGCCGCTTTCGAGCGGTCCGTCGCGTCGGTCGACCGCCTGGCACGTCGCCGGTTTTCGCCCTGCGACGACACGACCCACCCGATCGTGCTCGCGGCTGCCAATGTTCCGAGAACCGTAGACCTTGCCAGCGGCGATCGTGCCATCGTGCATTTCTGGCGATTTTCATCCACCTTCGCCCGAGTCAGTATTTTCTTAGAAACTTCATCAAAAAAACTCTTCTTAAACTTTTTATTCCGGCATGACATGCGCTGACGGCACCAAGAGTTCACCCGGCTCCGGTGATTTCCTGATCGCCAGAAATAGTCGGTGTTCGCGCCGCCGGCCAGACCTTAGATCTTGCCGCGGTCACGTCTTGCCGCGAGCGCTGATCCGTCCACCCTCTGCCCGTGCCTACCCGCCGATCAAAGCCGCGACCTTTGGCGCGATCATTCTGAAATCTTACCGGGGAAAACCGGCCGACGACAGCCCCGGGAAAATCTTCAGGGCATTTTTGTAGTAGAGCTTTTTCAAAACGTCGTCCGGTAACGCGAGGCCGTAGAGTTTCCAGATGCCGTGGTATTTCCTGATGGGATCGAAATGCTCGTCGTCGGTTTCGAGCAGGCGAAAGTAAACGGAGTACTCGCTGACGTTATAGGCGTCTTTTCCGAACAGGATGCGGTCTTGGTATTTCACGAAGAAACGATGCGCGGCACGTGGTTGCCGCCCCAGCTCGCTGGTGACCGCGCCGATCTCCGCGTAGACATTCGGTAACCGATCGAGCAACTCCCCCAGCCGCCCGAGATCGTGCCCCAGCCAGCCGAGGTGCGCGTTGATAAACGTCGTCTGGGGGTGACGCGCGAAGAGGCGGTGCTGCTCAGCGATGAGCTGTTCCCAGGTGTATTCAGTTTGCTGCGACTGGTTACGGCGGGCTTGCAGTTTCAGCTCCAGCCAGCGCTCGTTATTTTTGTCCATCGGTTGAAATAGCCCCCATGGATCGGCGGTGTGAATGAGGACCGGAATCTTGTACTTCGCACACATCGCCCAGACGGCGTCAAAACGGGGGTCGTCCACCTTAATCCGTCCGACGCTGTCGCGGAGAGTCGTGCCGAACTGTTTCCAGACTTTTAAACCGATCGCCCCCGCCTTAATATCGGTCTCCAGTTGGGCCGCGGCCCGGGCTGAGTAGTTGGGATCATCGAGGTTCGACTCGTCGATGTTCGTCATCACGGCAAACCGCGTCGGCGCGTGCGCCTTCATGGCGGTGACAGCGTCGGCGACCCATTTGCCGTGGCCGCGGCTCACGGGTGAGTTGATCAAAATGCCCATGTTGAGGCTCTCCATGTCTTGGATCAACTGCGTCAGTTTGCCCGGACTGACGTCGCGCTGGTGATTGTGGACGTCGATGAACGGGAACTTCGCCCGCGTCGGTTTGTGTTCGGGAACCCGCAGCGTTGACTTGGGTTCAAATTCTTCGATCGAGATCGACTGGGCGATAGCGACAGTTGCGAGTGACAGCGTGGCGAGGAGTAATCGGCGCATGGAGAAGCAGAAGGAACCGCCGATCGCAGCGCGACTGTATTCCTCGCGGCGGTGGCAAGGCACGAGCCGTCGCTATTTTTTTCACCCTCGGGGCGATCGTTCTCGGTGAGCGGGCCGATGACGAGAGGGCTGTGCCGTTGGCCCGGCGTTTAGGCGCTGGCCGGTTGAGCGGGTTTCGGACGACGCCCCCTCCTTTTAAGCGATGCACGGAGCATTGCCGCTTTCGCGCCGTTGGCTGGGCGTAAACTTAAGGGCACCACCGTTTTTAACCGAGCGGTGCCACCTTGTTCCCGCTCGAGCTAGCGGCGAGTTCGCATGGGGGCGGGCCTTGGCCAAGGCGTGGCGCGCCTCGGGTGGGGCAGGGGAAGTCCGATCGTTCGCGGCCACCGTGGGACTCGCTCAAAATCAAGGAGCGGCCGTCCTTCTCACGCCTTGGAGCCTTGTGGGCGGGCCGTTGCTGAGCGCCGTCAAAATGCGCCGATTCATAAATTAGCTGATGCCTCAACGCGCGGGCACCTGAGCTTGGCGGATTGAGTAGAGTCGCGACGCGGTGCGGAGAATCAGGGCATCGCCGACAAGCGCGGGCGTTGCCAGACAGGGCTCGGGGTCGAGTGAATTGCAGCCGAGTAATGCAAACTGCGGACCCGCTTTTACGACGAACGTCTCCGCGCGTTCGCTGAGACAGAAAATTTTGCCATCGTGGGCCCACGGCGATGCGGTGAACCCGCCCGCCAAGCCACCGGCCGGGGGCGTCAGGCGAATCTTTTCATAATGCGCCCGCCCGGTCAGGGCATCGTAACAGGAGAGCAATCCTTGATCGTAGAGGATGTAGAGTTCTTGACCGAAGACGAGGGGGGTCGGGTTGTAGGGAGCAATTTTTAGATCAGACCAAGCGATCGCCGCGTTGCTGGTGGCCCCGTCGCGGAGCGTGATGTCGCCGCGGGCTCCGGGCTTGATGACGAATAGTCCGCGCACGGGATCCTGGAAATATCCCGAACTAACATAAAGCAGCCCATGCGCAGTGAACGGTGTCGCGATGGTGAGCTTCGACAAGCCGCCGGTGAAACTCCAAATTTCCTTGCCGTCGAGGTCATAGGCGATGGTGCGTTTCGTCGCTGGCACGATGAGTTGCGCGGGCTCCGGCTCGGTCCACACGAGCGGTGTGGTGTAATTGGTTTCCCGGTCGCGGGGCAGGCGCCAAACTTCCTTGCCCGTCGATGCATCATAGGCGGCGGCATAGGATTCGTCGTCGTTATCATCCACGAGATAAACTCGGCCGGCGTGGAGCACGGGGGAGCCGCCGTGACCAAAATCAGAGCGCGTCTTGGTGGCTTTTACCGGCAAACGCCAGAGGGGCTTCCCGTCGAGATCGAACGCAAACAGCCCTAGGTCGTGGAATAATGCGACCACGCGCTGGCCATCGGTCACCGCGGTGGCGGAGGCAAAGCTGTTCTTCAGATGGATCGCGCGCGCGGGCACGCCGCGATGTACCTCGCGCTCCCACAAAAGACGGCCGCTCGCACTCTCAAAGCACATGACGAGAAACCGATGATCGCCCTCGCCGCGTGACTTGCCGAGGTAAAGGCCCATTTGCGCGGGTTCGTCACCCGCCACGCGCGCGACGCTCGTGATGAATATTTTTCCCGCCCATACCACCGGCGAGGACCATCCAAGGCCCGCGACCTCCGTCTGCCACGCGATGTTGCGGGCGGCACTCCACTCCGCGGGAGGACGGGCGTTTCCAGCCGGCAGTCCTCGCGAGCCCGGTCCGCGAAATTGGGGCCAGTTGGCTTCATCTGCCAGAGCCGTGGCCGCGAGGCTGAGTGCGAGCGCCGCGAGGCCGAAGTGGATATTTATCTTCATAAATTTTAAATGCAGCCGTTGCCACCAGGGTTGACCAAGCCCAGCCCGCCTCCCGTGGGGAGGGCGACTAACCCAAGCACGACCAACGTGTCCTCAGTTGGGCGAGCGGACGCGCGGGTGTCGATCATCGAGATGATTTTGAACAACACGGCTCCCGGAAGATACCTCGGTCATACCCAAAAAATGCCGCGGTAATGAGCCGCGATCACGTTGCGGCCAAAGCATCCGGGAGCCTGAGGAGGTGATGAAAACGACCTCTTTGAGCGAACTCGTTGGCTGGTCCGGTGATTCGGCGCGGGGCTCCGCACCGCTCAGTAAAAGAGTTGCGCCGCCCCCGTGAGAAGCACCCGGCGCCGCCGATCTGGCGTTTTTTTAAAACATTTACGCCCCAGCGTTTCAACGTGACGCCGCGTTTCGGTGCAAGATTCCCGGCGCGTTCCGGAAAAGGTGTGGTCACGCGAGGATGCGTTGCCGCCATAACTACTTCAGAATCGCGGGCGGCCGTGGTGACAATGGGACGTTTGGGCCTTGTTAAAAATTATTTGCAGGGATCAGCTCCAGTTGGTTCGCCGTTTTTTTACTTTTTTTCGCCCTTTCGGTATGTGCGTTTTCTCCACCCCCATCCGTTTTATTACCACCAGGTCCCACTCGGCGGTGCGGGTCCACCAGTGAAGCCGACGCACGCTCCGCAGATTCTCGCTCCGAAACTTCGCTTGGAGCATTTTTTCCATTGAATAAATATCTTCCCACTCTCCGCCTTAATCGCGCGGTCTTGCGCATTTTCGCGGGCCTCTTTCTCGCCTCCGCCGCCACCTCCGGGCTGGCGCTCGACCTGGTCCGAGACGGCCGGCCAGTCGCCACCGTCGTAACAAGCGTCTCTCTTGATTTGTTTTCCCCAGGGCCGGGGCGGCCCGCGGGAATCGTCCAACCGCGCAGCACCAAGAATCCGGATGAGGTCGACGAGGCCGACGCCGTAAGATTGCTGGTGGAGTGGCTGAAAAAAATCACCGCGGCTGACGTGCCGATCGCGGCGACCGCGCCGGAAAGTGGGGTGGCCATTTATGTCGGGAGGGCCGCGCTGGCGGCGGGATTGCGAGTCGATGATATCGTCAGCCCAACTCGCGAGGGCTTGCGGATCATCGCGGATGACCAGCGCGTTCTGATCGGTGGGCAAGGAGACGCGGCGACTTATCGAGCGGTCGCCCGCTTCCTCGAAGAACTCGGGTGCCGTTGCTTTATGGACGGTCCACTTGGCGAAGTTTTTCCACAAAGTAAGACCCTGAGCATCGCGCCGATGGCCATCACCGAGAAACCTGGGCTGCTGTGGAGGAACCCGAAGGGTCCCTCGTGGCGCACCTCTCGCTGGCGCCAATGGAACGGCGCAGGCGGCCATGCGATCCAAACCAGCCACGCCTGGGGTTCCTATCTCCCTAAAGATCTTTTCGATCAGCATCCTGATTGGTTCGCGCTGGGCTTAGATGGTCAGCGTCGACGTGGTGATTGGCTGTGCACTTCGAATCAAGAGGTGCGCGCGTATTTCGCTGGCCGCGTCAGCGCCGCGATTACCGGAGGTAATCTGCATCCCTCCATCTCGCCTCCGGATGGGCGGGGTTACTGCGAATGCGCCACGTGCCGCGCGCAGGATGATCCGCGGGTGATTGAGCCCTCCAGCGGCACCATTTCAATCTCCTCACGCTACGTCGACTTCTTCGACGACGTGGCTCGTCGCGTGGCCAGCGCCCACCCCGATTCTATCCTCAGCTTCTACTGCTACGCAGACTATACGCAGCCACCGCTCACTCCGAGGAAACTATCGCCTAACCTGTGCGCGATGATTGCCCCGATCCGCTATTGCCGTATCCATGAAATCGGTCACGCGGGTTGCCCCACCCGCGAGCAGGCGCTGACGATGATTACCGGGTGGGCGGCCGTGGCCAGTCGGCTCGGCTACTATAATTACATGTACAACTTGGCCGACGCGACGCTCCCTTTTTTCAAGTTCACGGCATGCCGTCAGGAGATTCCTTGGCTGCAGCAGCAGGGACTCTCCCATTTGACGATGGAGGTAGTCACGAACTGGTATGTTTATGGTCCCCAAATTCATCTCGGTCTTCGCCTCGCGTACGATCCTCAAGCCGATGCCGCGGCGATCATGGATGATTATTGGCTAAAATTTTACGGGCCCCGTGCCGCGCCGTGGATGCAGCAGTACTGGATGGGGATTGATGCAGCGCAAGGTCAGCTCAAGACCCACGCCGGCTCGTTTTTCGGTCTGCAGCAAATCTATTCCCCCACTTTTATTGAGGAGTGCTCGCAGCGGCTGAAACAAGCGACGGAGGCGGCGCGAGCAGATCCAGTTTACGCTCAGCGGGTCGCGCTGCACGCCAGCGGTTTTCAAAACGTCGTCGATTACCGTCAGATTTGCGAGGCGATGGAGGCGGGTGATTTTGGTTTCGCCAAAACCACCCTCGAAATAATGACCGAGCGGATTCGGATCGCCGCCACCGCGGGTTGGGCCAACCCCGCGTACGGGACAGCCTATCTCGACCGCTACCTTAAAAAAACCGTCTTGGCCGGTGCGGCGATGACGGCGGCTCCGCATCGATTATTGCAGGTGCTTCCAGAAAAATGGCGTTTGGCAATTGATCAAGAGGATCAAGGGAATGATCGCGGATGGCCGCGGGCGAGTTTCAATGACAGTCGCTGGTCGTTGGTGAGTACTCACCGCACCTTGGATGGTCAGGGCTTCGATCGGAATACCATCCTGTGGTACCGAAACCGATTTTCAGTTTCGGCCCCCAGCGGTAAACTGCTGCTCTTCTTCGCGGAAGTGGATGGCGGCAGCGAGGTGTATATCAACGGGGAAAAAATCACGCTGGCACCGGAGTTTGCGGAGCGGCGAGTCCCGCAGGTTTCCGCTGTTCCGATCGGTGATGGACCGAAACGGCGCGAAGGTATGGCCAAGGCTCGTGAACCTTTTTCGGTGGATATCACCGCCGCGGTCAAACCGGGCGAGAACACCGTCGCTCTGCGCGTGGACCACACCAAAATCACCGAGCTCGCCCTCGGCGGTATTCTCCGCCCCGTACTGTTAATCACGAAATCGGATTAGCGCGAAAGGGCCTCACGATTCAGCGAGCGCGACTTGAACAAGGCCGCATTCAACAATCCCGAGACAATCACGGGCACCGTGACGATCAAGAATACCGCCTTGAAACCTTGGTCGGCGGATAATGAAGACCTGCCCTTGACCCTTCCTCGATTCCGTGGAAATCGCGCCGCAAACCCGCTACACCCACCAGCATCCCCGCGATCTGAAATATATCCTAAAAAGGGATCCGTCGTGCTCTGGCGGACTCTCGCTTGACAACTTCCGTCGCCTGACGCGCTCACCAGCCCGCGGCTTGCCCGTCTTTGCGACTTTCGCTCGCGCCGAGGTAAACTCGATGTTGCGGATCCCAACGGATCGCTTGGTAACCGCCGTATCCCCCTAGGTCGACGCGCAGGTCGTGGCCTCGCCTGAGCAAATCAGCCCGCGTCGACCACGGCACACTGCTCTCGAGGTTGACGTAGCCCCCCGTGGTCATCTTCGGTCGGTCGTAGTCGGTGGATCCCTCGTGCTGCCATCGCGACGCATCACCCGCCTCTTGCACGTTCATCCCGAAGTCGATCAGGTTAACCACAATCTGGACGTGCCCCTGAGGCTGCATCGCGCCACCCATCACCCCGAAGCTGAGCCACGGCTGACCGTCCTTCATAATGAACGCGGGAATAATCGTGTGGAAAGGCCGCTTCCCAGGCGCATAGTCGTTGGCGTGCCCAGCCTGCAGGGTGAACATTTCCCCGCGATTCTGAAAACCGAATCCCAGCCCCGGTACGACGACTCCGCTACCCATGCCACGATAGTTGCTTTGAATGAGCGATACCATGTTTCCCTCCGCGTCCGCTGTGGTCAGGTAAATCGTGTCACCCGATTGCAGCGCGGGTTGGCCGGCATCGTAGGTTTTCCCCGCTTGATCCCATTTTATCAGAGCCCGGCGCTGGGCCGCGTATTCCTTGGAAAGCAGACCTTCCCACGGGATTTTTGAAAACGCCGGATCCGCATAGAATTTCGCGCGATCCTCGAAGGCCAACTTCTTGGCCTCGATCATGACGTGCAGCGCGTCAGGCGAGTTGTAGCCCATCTTTTTCAGATCGAAGCCTTCGAGGATGTTTAACATCTGCAACGCCGCTATCCCCTGACCATTTGGAGGCAGTTCGTAGACGTCGTAGCCACGATAATTAATCGAGACCGGCTCCACCCACGTCGACGTGTGTTTTTCCAGATCGAGCCGGCGCAGCCACCCGCCTTTTTCGGAAAAGAACGTGTCCATTCTCCGGGCTATCTCGCCGCGATAAAACGCGTCTCTGCCCTGGACGGCGAGCAGCGCGAGCGTATCGGCCAGGTCCGGATTTTTAAAAATCTCGCCCTTCTCCGGAGCCCGCCCAGCAGGTGCAAAGGTGGCCATGATCGCACCAGTTTCGTTGCCTAAAATCGCGAGGCTGCGCTCCCAGTAGTACGCAATCACTTCGGTCAGCGGAAACCCTTCGCGAGCATCGCGAATCGTCGGTGCGAGGATTTGCGCCATCGGCAAGCGACCAAATTTTCGATGGAGTTCAAACCAGCCGTCGACGGCTCCGGGTACGGAGATCGGCAACAGACCGCGGGGCGGAATCGTCGTTAATCCGCGCTGCTGCAACTCGAGCCAGAGTCGCTCGCGACTTAAACCGAGCGGAGAGCGACCGGAGGCGTTGAGACCGTGAAGTTTTTTCGTTTTCGCCTCGTAGACGATCGCGAAGAGATCACCGCCAATGCCGCAACTCACCGGCTCCATCAGACCGAGGGCCGCGTTTGCCGCGATCGCCGCGTCCACCGCGGAGCCACCTGCCTTCAGGATATCAAGGCCGATCTGCGTCGCGAGCGGATGGCTCGTGCACACCATGCCGCGCTGGGCGATGACTTCAGATCGCGTGGCAAACGACCGTCCCGTCACGCGGTCAATCTGGGCCGATCCGCAGAAGGGAAAACTCCCGACCAAGCCAACCGCGGCCACCAACAAAAAGCGCAAGGGTAACATGGCGCCACCTTGCATCTCCTCTAAAAATGAATCAACCCGCAAAACCTCCGCCGTTGACCGCTGGGTGCATATCGCTGGACGTCATCGATCGTAACTCGGCGCGCCCCGCCGTGGCCGTACGCGACCGGGCTCGTGCCGTCCCGGCGTCGTCGCCGCTCCCGTCACGCGGCGCCGAGCGCCGGCTTGAGACCGGCCTGCGTCGCAAATTCTTTGCGCGCGTCGTCGCCGCTCCCGTCACGCGGCGCCGAGCGCCTGCGCGCCTTGAACTTGCCCGGCCCGCCCCGAGAGGAAACGGTGCTACTCCGAAACCGACGCGCGTTCGCGGGGCCGGTTGCCAGGCAATCAGATCCTCGTCAACCGCGCGGATCGGCGACCCTCCCCGCAAGGCTCCCGTCCTGAACAAGCAAAACAAATCCTCA
>CAMDOF010000038.1 GCA_945903465.1 Opitutus sp. GAS368 | reverse complement strand
TTGCCGGGCGGAATCTTCCAGATCCCGCGGTAGCAGAGTTAATATATACGGCCATTCCTTCTCGTCGTGCAGCGACGGCGGTGCTTCCATGCCACGAAAACCATCGCAAAAGGCGAAAAAAGGCAATTCCTTATTTTAACGCCTATGGGCTAAACCCCTCCCCCCGCAAATCCAATTTCCAATCAATAAGTAACGTCCTCCATCTTCCACGAAATCGGGATAGCTCATGCGCACGGTGAGATCGTCGTCGTAGAGCAGGATTTCCGGCTCCGACCACGCGATTACCTTGCCGGCTGGTGTGTCCACCTCGTGCCCGGCGGCGAGCCGCGCGGGATTGCGCTGATTGCCGTAGGTAAACCCGCCGTGGTTGTGAAACCAGCAGAGGTAGCTCGCTTGGCTTTGCGATCCCAGACGACTCCAGCAGGTAAACCCGCCGTGGTTGTGAAACCAGTAGAGGTAGCGGCCGTTGCGGCCTTCCACACAAAGTTGGCCGCGCGGGTGGGTTTCACTTTTCGTGCGCCCGGCCCGTAGGTCATGAATTCAGGAGGCGTCTAGGTGCGACCATTGTCGCGTGAGTAGGTATGGACGGGGTAGTCCGTCTCGGTGCGATAGGGGGTGAAGCAACTGCCGTCCGAGAGGGCGACGATGCTCTGCTCCTCGGCGATTTCACCGTCGGGCGAGCGCAAGCCGACATCACCGTCCGGCAGCGTTTCCCAGCGGATTTTCGTGGGATCCCGTTCAGTCAGAAGGTTGTCGCTACGCAGGAAATTTCCCTCCGATTTCGTCATGAAAGTGGGGCCGAAGTTGCCAACTTTGTGCGACGTGACGTAGGCGTCCCGAGCGCGTGCGCGTCGATGCCGCGGGCATCACGAAGTTGCCAACTTTGTGCAACGTGACGTAGGCGTCGCCCTGGTGGATCAACGGTCGGCCGACGTGCTAAAAGAAGCGCACCTTGCCGCCCGTAGATGTTGCCTCGGTCGACCGCGGTCTCGCGGATGGGAATCTCGCACCGCTCTTTGGACCACGTTTTGCCGTGCTCGTCGCTATACTTGAACACGAAATAGCCCAGCGTATGGACGCGCTTCTCCATCACGCCATCGGTGCGCTGCACCGCCCGCAGATTGTCCGGGTTGTAGTTGGAGAAGGCGTAGAGCCGGCCGGCGGGGGGGGCTTCAGGAGCGTCACGTAGGAGGATTCGGGCGGTCCCGACGGTTCGATCGCACTCAAGGGCGACCACGTGCGACCAAAGTCGGTGCTCCGCGTCGCGACGACGTGCTGGCTGGTGGCGCCCTCGTGCCCGCCTGCCGTGGTGATGACGCAGACCCAAGCCCCGTCGTCGGCCTTCACGATGGAGGGTTGATCCGCGGAGTCTTCGCCGGGAATCGTCCAACCGCTGGCGATGTTGCGCCAGTTCGCGGGGATACCCGGATTGGGTTTGATAGTGGGCGCGGCGGCGAACGTTCCGTGCTGGCTCCCCAGGGAAAGAAGCGAAAACGCGACGAGCGGCAGTCGCAGGCGAGAGGTGATGGGCCCTGGCCCGGATATTTCACACCCGACTTGACCCAATGCATTTCACAGAGAGCTCGGAGCCCAGGCCACAGAAGTCACCGAGCGGACAAGGTGTTTGGCTCCGTGACCTCAGTGCGGACCTCGGTGCGCTCTGGAAAAAAGATTTTCTTCAGAAAAGTGTGATTGGTGCGGGTTAGGAATCGTTTCATGGAGTTGCTTGGGGAAATGGGTATGCGTCGGTCAGAGTTAACTTCGCGCCGGAGCCTCGGGTTCTACGACAATGCATTCGTCGATCGGATGCTCACCGCGCAGGACGCGGAGCACATTTTCGACGCATTGTTTCTGCGCTTCGCGACGTCCTTCCCGCGATCCACCGCCGAGATGCGGCGTCAGTACGACATTCTCCATCGCGCGCAATTCATCCGGCACGGTTGGCTCGTCGGCAAACACGTCGAGTGCCGCGCCCGCCAGTCGACCGCTGCGCAACGCGGCGATTAGGGCCGCTTCGTCGACCACCGGCCCGCGAGCGAGGTTGATGAGGCACGCACCGTCTTTCATCTGCGCGAGGCGGACCTGGTCGATCAAGCTGCGCGTCTGCGGTGTGAGGGGGACGTGGAGTGAGACGAAGTCGGATGCGGCCAGCAGTGCTTCGAGGGAGCGCCAACCCGGCCGATCGGTGCCGGAACGGGTGTGATGCACCACCGTCAGGCCGAATGCTTTCGCGCGAAGCTCGACGGCGCGGCCGATCCGGCCGTAGCCCACGATGCCGAGCGTTTTGCCGCGGAGCAGCACCCCGTCCCACAGCCCAGGGGTAAACGTTTTCCACCGGCCGGCGCGGACGAAGCGATCTCCCTCACCGAGTCGCCGCACCAACATCAGCAGCAACCCGAGCGTGCAATCCGCCGTGGCTTCGGCGAACGCTTGGGGCGTATTCGTGCCCCAGATGCTGCGGGCGCGCATGTGATCTTGGGCGAAGTTGTTTACGCCGATCGCGGTGTTGGCTACGATGCGCAACGCGGGGGCCGCCGCGAGCAACGGTGCATCGATGCGCAGTTCTCCTTGGTTGATGATGGCCGCCACGCGGCCGCCGTGCCGTAGCACTTCGTCGTGCCCGATGGCGCCTCGTTCCTCTTCGGGCATGACGACATCGGCGAACGGCGCGAGCGGCGTGAGTAGATCCGTCGGATAGCGGCGGGTGATGACGACCAGGGGACGAGTGTTCATGACGAAGAAGTGGGCGCGGCGGTCTGCCACGCGGAGACATGGGCGCGGATGTGGATGGCGAGCTCCTCCCATGCTCGTGCTGCCCGCAGTGCGGCCGGGAAAAGTCCGCCGCCGAGGCCGAGCGCATCGCACCGGCGCGCCGCCATTTTGGGATGTCCGCCAAGGCGATTCCACCCGTCGGCAAGAGCCGAAGTTCGGGCATGGTGGCCTTGATTTGCGCGACAAAAGCCGGGCCGAGTGTGACCGGCCAAGCGAGAGGCGGCGGCGACGGATCAGAGCCTTGAGTTGCGCGACAAAAGCCGGGCCGAGTGTGACCGCCGGAAAAATCTTCACCATCGTCGCGGCCTGCGCCGGCGCCGTCACGATCTCGCTCGGCGTAAACGCTCCGGGGAAAATCGGCACCCCGGCCGCGATGCAGGCGGCCAACGCTTCCGTTGCCATGACTGGCGTGACAATGAACGACGCCCCGGCCGCCAACGCTTGTTCGAGGCGTGGGATCGTCGTGACCGTGCCCGCACCCAAATTCAACCGTCCGCCGGCGGCCGCGTGCAGCTGCGCGAGGTGGGCAGCTGCGTCGGGGTGTGTAAAGCTCACCTCGAGGGTTGTGAGACCTCCCGCGAGCACGGCGTCGATGAAGGCCCGATGGTCCAGCGCGTCCGCGTGGCGCACAATTCCGATCAACGGCGTCGACTGAAACCGAGCAGGATCGAAGTGCGGCTTCATGCGTTGGAGGACTCCTTCGTGCCGCGCCAGGAGCCGTTCCTGTCCGGCGACGACACAATCGGTCAAGGAAAGCATCGTCGGTTTCTCCGTCGGCTCGATCCCACCGGGTTCCCGCCGCGCGACGTCATAGAGCCGCAGCCGCGCCGGCTCGCCGATCAGCACGAGCCGCTCGCCGCGCGTGATTCTCTCCAGCTCGGCGCCGATGAGCAGACCGCTGAAAAACCAGACGTTTCTCGCTGCGGCGATGGCGGACAACACTTGCCGGGTCCGCACCTGAAACAGCGCCGCTGACAGCCCGCTTTCACGCGCCGCGCTCACACCGGCGCGAAAATCTTCCCACTGCGGCTCTGCCTCCAGCGCCGTGAGCACCACCGATCCGGCCAGCAAACTGTTCCGCGCCACGACTTCGAAGAGTTCGCCCGTGAGAAACGTCGTAAACGAAGCGAGCTGTCCGTCCGCCACGTGCGCGTGTTTCGGGTGAGTGCCGGCGAGCAGACACCACGCCGAGGACTCCGCGAGGACCGGGTGTACGATGCTCGCTCCGATCAAGGCGCACTCTTCCCCGCGCATCACGTCGTCGGCGGTGCTTACGCCCGAGACAAGCAAGACGGTCCGGCCGGCGTTTTCGCTGCCGGGTAATTCGACGCGAGCGGTGCCGGCGCTACTGCCATCGAGTGGAAACGGCACCCGAACGTAGGGCGATTCGCGCCAGCCCACGTTGGCGCTCGCCAGGCCGGTGACGACGATGGGTGCCGCCGGCCAGTCTGCGATACGGTCGGCGAGCAACTGGCCCATGCGACTCGCGCGTGCAGCTACCGCCAGCGCGGCGAATGCTTTGATGCCGTCGGAGGAAGCGTGTTCTGCGATCACTCGGTGGGTGCCGCGCTCGATCAGGCGCATGCGAAACGAGGTCGAGTCCCAGTCGCCGCCGATGAAAAAGTCCTGTCCGTGGGCGGCGGTTACCATTCGGCAAAGCCCCCGTCCGCTTGCGCAAAGCGCGGATTGTCCCAGTGGCCGTCGAAGCGCTGGGCGGCAACCTTTGCTTCGTCCAATTCGATGCCGAGCCCCGGCCCCTCCGGAAGATCCGCCTGGCCGTCGCGCACCGAAAACGGCCGCGTGAGCAACGTCTCACCCAGCGTGACATGTTCCTGGCAGAGGAAATTGGGTGTCGCCGCCGCGAGGTGCAGGCAGGCGGCGAGCGCCACCGGACCGAGCGGACAATGCGGCGCAAATGCGATCTCGCGCGCCTCGGCCGCCGCCGCGATGCGGCGCACTTCGGAGATGCCGCCCGCGTGCGCCACGTCGGGCTGCACGACGGCCACGGCCCGTTGCGCGATCAAGTCCTGAAACTGCCAGCGCGTGTAAAGCCGCTCCCCGGTCGCGAGCGGCACACTCGTCGCCGCCGCGAGATCACGGAGCGCGCCGCAGTCGTCTCCTAGAATCGGCTCTTCGATGAACAGAGGATGATACGGTTCGAGCGCTTTCGCGAGCTGCCGGCTCACCGACGGCGAACAGCGCCCGTGCAGATCGATGCCGATGTCGGTCTCGTCGCCAAGGCGCTCGCGCAGGGCGGCGAACCGCGCGACGGCTGCCGCAATGGCTTCCCGCGACTCGAGCGGCCGCATCGCATCGGTGATCGTGCATTTGAACGCGGTGAACTTGTGTTCGGCCGCAAGCTTGGCGGCAGTCTCGATGTAATCGCCCGTGGCGGTTACGTTGACCCAACCGTAGAGGCGGATGCGGTCGCGCACCGCGCCACCGAGCAGTTGGTAGACGGGCGTGTTAAGGTGTTTGCCCAGAATGTCCCACAGCGCCTGATCGATTCCGGAGAGGGCCGACGTCAGGACCGGTCCGCCGCGATAGAAGCCGCCCCGATATAAATGCTGCCAGAGGTGCTCGATGCGCCGCGGGTCCTGGCCGATGAGCCAACGGCTCATTTCGAGCAGCGCCGCTTCGACGGTGAGGCAGCGGCCTTCGAGCGTCGCCTCGCCGAGACCGACCACGCCGGTGTCGGTATGGACGCGGACAACGAGCCAGCGGGGTCTCAGGTGGAGGGTTTCGATCCGGGTGATGACCATGGGCGAGTATCGCTTGGGGCTTGCGCTGCGGAAACTCGAAAAACAGTTTCCGGTAAAATGAAGCCCCGTCCCTCGCTCCGTGATCTCGCTGCACTGCTGGGCGTTTCGCACATGACGGTCTCGCTCGCCCTCCGCAACGACCCGCGTCTCCCTCCGGCCACGCGGCAGCGCGTGCAGGCGGCCGCCCGTAAAGCCGGCTATCAGGCCGACTCGGTGGTCTCGTCGCTGATGGCGCGGCTGAGAACCCTGC
Source organism: Opitutus sp. GAS368 (assembly GCA_945903465.1). Lineage (GTDB taxonomy): Bacteria > Verrucomicrobiota > Verrucomicrobiia > Opitutales > Opitutaceae > ER46. Next base: position 44,817 of record CAMDOF010000038.1, on the reverse strand, counting down.
GCGAGAAGCCGGTGCAGGCGACGCTGGGATTCGTCACCGCTTGGCCGACGCGCGATGGCTGGCGACATACTTCCAACCATCAGCGTTTCTACGTCGGCGCCAAGCGCCGTGCCAGGCAGCTCGGCTACGCCCTCGACGAATTTTGGCTCACGGAGCCCGGCATGAATTCGGCGCGGATGACGAAAATCCTGCGGACGCGCGGGATCCGCGGCTTGCTTTTGCACTCGCTCCCGGCGAGCGGCGGCCGCCTCGACCTCGCGTGGGCGCACTTCGCCTGTGTTACGAAAGGGCTCACCGTCTCCCATCCGGCGGTGCACCGCGTCGTCTCCTCCCACTATGAAGACATGCAACTCGTGCTGCATGAGCTCGAGCGCCGCCGCTATCGCCGCATCGGTCTCGTCTTGAGCGAAGCGCTCTCGGTGAGAGTGGACCAAGCCTGGCTGGCGGCGTTTCTCCTGTATCAACATAAAATGGCTCCCGGCGACCGCGTGCCCGCGCTGATCACCCGCACCGACGACGAGGAGGCGCATTTCGTCGAATGGCTCACCGCACAGCAGCCGGAAGTAATTTTATTTTCCGATCAGCCGATCCCGCGCTGGATCGATCGCCGCAAACTCCGCGTGCCGGCCGATGTCGGTCTGGTGCACCTCGACTGGTCGCAAGACGTCGCGCCACTCGCCGGGCTCGACTCCGACCTGGAAACCGTCGGCGAAGCGGCGACCGATCTGTTGGTCGGCCAGCTCCAGGCGAACGAATTCGGCATTCCCAAACACGAGAAGATCGTGGCCGTGCGCGGGCACTGGGTGCCGGGCAGCTCGGTGCGGAGGCGGTAGGCGACTGAACCGAGGAATCTCAATATTCCGGATGGTTGCCGCAATGTCGCCGCACGCGCTCTGATCCGTGGCGACCCGATGGTGGCTGCGCCGCAGAACCGCTCGGGAAGTTCGGCTATTTTCAAGGACGTCGGGGTGACACTGTTCCTGTGGCAACCTGAGTATCAGATTGCCAGCATCGTCCGTAGCCCCAGCCTCCAGCCATGGTCACCACCACCACTATTCCGAACGAACGACTCGCGGGCCTCGACGTTCAACAGGGTGATATTCTTCAGATCCTAGTTGCGGGAGAACGGGAATTCGTGGTGCGGATCGAGCGGTCCGACCGGACCACACCACCCGACAGGGGATCGGCGGCGGCATGGGTGCGTTCGGCCAGAGGATTGGTTCCACTCACGGCCGACGTGACTCCGGACGAAGTCAGAATGGATTTCTACGCATCCAAATACGACTTGCCCCGGTAGGTGCAGATGAAAGTCGTGCTCGACACCAATATTTTGCTCGACGTTTTGCTGAACCGAGCCCCGTTCGTCGCCGCCAGCGAATCGGTAATTATACGGTGCGAAGAGTTAGGCGTCGAAATGCTGGTCGCGGCACATGGTTTGGCGACCGCCTATTATCTCCTGCGCCGTGGCCGCACGGAAGCGGAGGCTTTGTTGGAGGTGGATAAGATTTTGGCATGGGCTCGGGTGGCGGACGCATCAGATTCGGCGGTTCGACATGTCAGAAACCTCGGATTCACCGACTTCGAGGACGCCTTGCAAGCCGCGGCCGCAGAGACTTGTGCCGCGGATTGGATCGTCACCCGCAACGTGCGCGACTTTGGCCGCAGCCGCGTCAGCGCTCTCAGTCCGGAAGATTTCTTGAGGCGTTTTCCTCCGCCCGCAGTGACCCCGGTGTAGTCGCTTTTCGGGTATACGCTGTCCGGGCTTCCAATCTATCAGCGCCACTCGCCGGGCTCGACTCCGACCTGGAAACCGTCGGCGAAGCGGCGACCGATCTGTTGGTCGGCCAGCTGCAGGCGAACGAATTCGGCATTCCCAAGCACGAGAAGATCGTGGCCGTGCGCGGGCACTGGGTGCCGGGCAGCTCGGTGCGGCGGCGGTAGATATTCGTGGGTTCTTCCGGCTTAAAACCGCACCGTGTTGGTCCAGACCCAACCGAGCGGATCGTTCCTGAACCCGGCGTTGTCGGGCAGTCCCGTCGCGGCGTTCGGATAGATTTCCAGTTTTTGGGTGTCAAAGACGTTGTTGAGGTTGATCTGAGTCGTGAGTTGGAGTCGCCGGCCCAACTTGAACTGGTAACGAGCGATCAGGTTAAGCAGGGCCGCATCCTGCCCCTTCAAGGTTCGCCGGATGTTCCCCGCACTGGTGTCGTTGTAGTAATACCGGATGTTGTTGAAATCCGCCCGTCCGTTGACGCCGGCGCTGAGGCCTTTCAGCCAGCCCTCTTTGAAATCATCCATGCTCGTCAGGCTGAACGAGTGACGCGGGAAGCCGGTGGTGCGCTCGCCGCCACGCCGGGCGAGGAACTCCGCGGTTGGGGGCACAAAGCCCAGCTGATGCTGGCTGATCGGCAGGCCGAGTCGTCCCGTGCCGACACCGGGAACGGAAAGCCCGAGCGCGGCAGCGTTCAGGATGCCGCCGCTGTCGCGGGCGAGCTGGGCCCGATAATTGCCGCCCGCGTCGCCGCTGCGGAGGATGCCCACCGTGAGGATCTGGGTCGCAACATCCGAGGGATAGGTCTTGCCGTCGGTGGCAACGCGCGCGGCGGTGCTCACCGGGACGCGCAACGGCGTGTTGTCGCCGAGCAAGACCTGGCCCGCGGGGTTGGTGCGGAATTCGTCATTGTAGTAAAATGGCAATGACACCGGGCCGCCCTCACGCCCTTGGCTTAGCGCGTAGCCGAACATCAACCGCCACGCGGGCGTGGGCCGGGCCGAGAGCGTGATTTCCACGCCGCGGGTCAGAGAATCGTATTCGTAGGAGGGACTGCGAATCGTGGACCAGTAGCTGCCGTTGATGCCAGTGGGGCCGATGATCTGCTGCGTGCCGGCGTCGAGGGTGACGAATTGGTTTTTGCCCTTCGTTTCGTAGGCGGTGACTGAGCCGGAGATTTTTCCTTCGAGCGCGTTGAGCTTGAGCCCGCCCTCGAGGCTCTCGCCGCGGCCGTTGGGCAGCGGGCCGCCGTCGTAACGCGACTGCGCGTTGATGCCGCCGGGCGTGAAGTTCGACGAGGCGCCGACATAAATGGAAACGGGGTTGGTGACCTTCCACACGACGCCGACGTTGCCCGTGCTTCCGGAGCCCTGGGGCGAGATGCCGGTGTTGTAGAGCACCTGCTTCAGGCGATCGCGGCGGACGCCAGCAAGAGTGTCGAGCTTGCCGCCGAACCACCGCGTGAACAGCGCGGCGAAGCCGCTCGCGCTCCGGCCGTAGTCCTGGTTGGCGCCGGTGGATCCGCCGTTGAAGCCCAGAGGATTATCGGGCGTTACGAAGGCTGGGTTGGAATATTTTTGATAGTCCCAGACGTAGGTGCGACCGCCGACCGTATAGCTGCGCGGGCGGCGCGGATCGACGAAGCCACCGAGGTTACGCGAGACGTCGACCCATTGGTTGGGCATGAGGGTCCGTCCGCCGTTGGCGGTGTTGAGCTGCGTGCGGTTGACGAGGAACGCGCCACCGGCGTCGACCTCGTAGTAGCTGTAACTCATGTTCTGCCGGTAATGCGGATAGTCGACGCGCTCGGCGCCGAGAATGAGTTGATTCTGCGTGTGGCGCGTCAGACGGAAGTCGGCGTTCAACGTCGCGCGCAGGCCCCACTCGGTCGCGCGCACTTCGGAGCCGCCGGGGCGGTAGGAAACCGCCCAAGCGTTGAGCGGATTGCCGCCGGCGAGCGGTGCTTGCAGGGCGGCGAGGCCCTGCGCGGTGGTGTTGTCGTTGAAGGCCGAGCGCGCCGTGCCGACGAGCTGCCCCTGGAGCCACGGGGTGAGCCGCGAAGAGAGCGTGAGATTTTGGAACTGTTCCCACCGGCGGCGAGCAAAGGCGTTTCCACTCAGAACATCGACATTCTCCCAGTTGATCAGGCCACCCGCAATTTGCGCGAGCGCCGGATCGCGCCGTGCGAGGAGGACGGCGAGCGTGGAGTTATTCGGGAAGAGGGCGGGTAAACCTGAAACCAGGACGCGACGGGTGGCCTGGATCGAGGTGTCGAAACGATCCTCCAGCTCAAAACGCAACACGGTGTCGGAGGCGGGAAAAATCTCCGCCGCCGTTTCGATGAATATACCGTCGGTCTTGCGGCCGATGACCTCGCGCCAGAAATTCTGATCCGACTTCAACGCGGCGAGGCGCAGGGCGGCGCGGCGGTTGAAGATTTTGCCCGAGTAGTTTGCGTCGAGTTGATAGCGGAGCGAACCATACGTGTCGGTCTTAAACTCGGCGCTGGCGAAGTTCCCGCCGAAACTGGCCTTCTTGGTCGAGACGTTGATGACGCCGCCCGCGGGATTGTTGCCGTAGAGGAGCGATTGCGGGCCGCGGATGACCTCGAGGCGCTCGTAGGCGAAGCCCTCGGCCAAGTTGCCGAGATACATGAAGCCATTGCGGCGCGGAAAGGCGGCCAAGCCGCGCACGCTGAAGGTCTGCATGTTGAAGCGATCGCCGGCGAGGGCGCCGTTCGCCGCCGACGAGCCGCCGGAGTTTTCGCCGGCGCCGATACCCGTCATCCGGTTGGTCAAAAGGTCGACGACGTCGGAGGTGCCGAGGTCCTTCATCATCGTGGCGTTGAAGATCTCGGCCGTGATCGGAAGCGTCTCCAGCGACCGGTTGGTGCCGCTGAGCGAAGAGGTGTTTAGCGCCTGATAGGTGTCACTGGGATCCGCCACGACTTCAAACGGGCGCAATTGGACGGCGGCAGAGGCCCCAGCCTGGCTCTGCACGGAGGGCGAGGCGTGCGGTTGGGCCCGCCCCGGGCCGGATTCGAGGGCAAGGGCAAGGGGGATTAACGCGGGAAGCCGTGCCAGCCACCGAGGACGTGGGCGGTGCGAGAGCTGAAGGTCGGAAGGAAGGCGGAGGGTTACAGTTTCCATGGGCAGGAGTCCGGAGCGGGGCGCCGGTGGGTTAATGACTGGTTTGAAGCATTTCCCCTCGGGCGCAGATTTCGAGCGTAACCATGGTTTCCAGTAAACAATCTTCGGTCTGGCCGGCGCGATGAACTGGGTCCGCTCCGGCTCATCGATTTCCCGGCTCCACCCCCGGTGAAGCAGTTTACTGTAAAACGAGGTCGCCCTCGCGCCTCACCCGAAAGGAGTGACACTGTGGCGTAGTTAGTTCCTCCGACCCCGACGATACTCACTTCCAGCGAGAATATCGCGGTCAAATCAACCTCACCCTAGCAGATGAAAACCGATCAATCGCCATTCGCTCGACTCTCTCAAAGCTTCGTCTTCGGGGCGGCGCTGGTGCTTGCCGGCTCGTCCTTCGCCGCCGACAACGCCACCACGCCGGCCAAGGAGTCCGCGGTTCTGCTCGAGGCGTTTAATGTCACCGCGGCTTCCGGGGCGGGCTACGGAGTTTCCGCGTTTTCCTCGGCGACGCGGCTGAAGACCCCGATTCTCGACGTGCCGCAATCCGTCAGCGTCGTCACCTCATCGTTGATCGAAGATATTGGCGCGATCGATTATGCCCAGGCGGTGGCCTACGTGCCCGGCGTATCCTACCGGCAGAATGTCAACGACGGCTCAATCATCCGGGGTTTCGACGCGTTCAATGTTTACCGGAACGGGTATCGGATGACGGGTTATGTTTCCGACAATGTCAGTCTGGACCGCATTGAGATCATCAAGGGCCCTGCCGCGGCCATCGCCGGTGCAAGTGAATCCGGCGGCCTCGTCAACCGGATCACCAAGAAACCGCTGGACAAACGCCACCTCTCGTTCCGAACCACCGTCGGCAGCTTTGAACTGTTGCGCGGTGAACTCGATGCCGGCGGCCCGGTCGACGAGCGCGGTCGTTTTACCTACCGCCTCGTTGCGGCCGGCCAGAACGGTGGTGCTTGGCGTGATGGGGAGATGCAGCGGAAATTTAGCGTCAACCCGTCGGTCAACTGGCGCATCGGCTCCCGGACGAACCTGCTGGTCGAAGTTGAGTATCTGGACGCCAAGACGTCCAGCAACGAGGGCTCCGTTTACCTTCCCTTCCTCGATGACCGCACGACGAATCCGATTCCCATTCGGGGCGGCGCCACCCCCCGCGTAGCGCTGAACCGCCGCTGGGCACCCAAGGAGTTCAACACCAACGACCGCAAACTGGAAGGTCGGAAACAGGACGTGGCCAACTTCTTCGCCACCTATACCCATGCTTTCAACGACCATCTTTCTGGGCGGCAGACGCTCATGCGCCAGTCGGTCGATATCGACACGCCCAAGGTGCGCGCGGCCCACAACCAATACATTGGGACGGACGGTGGCGTTTACGTGCCCCGTTCCTATCAACTTCAAACGAACAACAACGACAGCCTCGCCGGCCAGGGCGATTTGGTTTTTCAATACGAAATCGTCGGCACCCGCCACCAGACACTCGCCGGCTACGAGTTTGCCCGCAGCGCCGGTGACACCGTGCTCTTTCTCGGCGCGCTGCCCGACATCAGCGTCTACGCACCGAACTACGATGTTCCCCTCGGCGTCGCCACTCTTTCAACCAGCCAAACGACCCGCAACCGCTCGCTGAGCTACTTCGTCAACCACCAGTCCCGTCTCTGGCAGGACCGCATCGTGCTGACGGGCGGCCTCCGCCGCGACACGGCCAAGGGCCAGAAACTCAACGACCGCCGCAACAATCGCGAGACCACGGCGGTGGACCCGGCCGACCTCGACAGCCCGATGTATGGAGTGACGGTCAAGCCGGTCCGCTGGCTGGCGCTCTATGCGGTCTACAGTGAGGCAGGTGCGCCGCTGCAGGAGGTCCGGCGGTTCCCCAACATTCCCGCCACCGATGCCCGCCAGCAGGTTTTCTCCGCCGAGCCGAAACGCACCAATGAGGAATTTGGCGTCAAAGCGGAACTCCTCAAAGGGCGTCTCACCGCGTCGCTCGCGCGTTTCAACACCCTGAGTAAGGACGCCGTGCGCGGTGACCTCGATGCCGCGGCCCCGGGTGGAACCAAGAATATCCTCGAAGCCGGCAATCGCGCCAAGGGCTGGGAACTTGAATTTTTTGGTGCGCCGGTTGCCCACTTGAATCTCATCGGTGGTTATACCCGCATCGAGACCAGCACCGTCACGAAGCTCGAGTTTCGCGGCGTGCCGAAGGAGAAGTTTACTGCGTTCGCCGCCTACGATTTTCGCGACCAAAGGAAAGCAGGGTTCCGACTCAAAGCGGGCATCGTTTACCAGACCAGTGTCGTCGGCCGCTCCGAAAACAATTACCGGATTCCTGGCGGGCGAGTTTTTGACACGGGTGTAGACTACAGTTTTGGGCGGTGGAATTTTGCGCTCAACGTCAACAACATCACCGATGAGATTCTGCCCATCTATGCGATTTCACAGTCAAGTAACACGGTGACTCCGCCGCGCACGTGGTTGTTCTCGGTGCGCCGGAGTTGGTAGTGGTCGAGCCCCGATGCTGCGAGCCCTCACACCTGCTGCCGATAAATGAAAAGGACCGTCATCCTTTTCCGGCTACTGTTGTTCGCGTCGCCCGCCGCGTCGCCCGCCGCCGACCAGCCGGTCCCTCATGGCCGGGTGTCGTTCAATCGAGATATCCGCCCGATCCTCGCCGACACGTGCTTCCAATGTCACGGCTTCGACGCCCCGAGCCGCAAAGCGGGGATGCGGCTGGATCTGCGCGATGAGGCGCTCAAGCCCACCAAAAACGGGCTCATCCCGATCGTCCCGGGGAAGCCCGACGAGAGCGAAATCATCCTCCGCATCGCCGACCCCCTGGAGCCGATGCCGCCCGAGGAGGCGCACAAGACACTCACCGGCGCGCAGAAGGATCTCCTCCGTCGCTGGGTCGCGGAGGGCGCAGTCTATGAGTCGCACTGGGCATACGTGCCGCTCGCAAGGCCGCCGGTGCCGCAAAATGGACACGCCAATCCGGTCGACGCCTTTGTCCGGGCAACGCTCGCGACCAAACGAATCGCGCCGTCCCCGGAGGCCCCGAAGGCGAAACTGCTGCGCCGCCTTTCGCTCGACCTCAGCGGGCTGCCGCCGACGCCGGGGGAAGTGGAGGCGTTCAACGCGGACACCAGGGCGAAAGCCTATGCGACCCAGGTTGATCGTTTGCTGCACTCGCCGCGATTTGGCGAGCGCATGGCGGTCTGGTGGCTCGATATTGTCCGGTTCGCGGATACCGTGGGCTACCACGGCGACCAGAACCAGCGAATCTTCCCGTATCGCGACTACGTCATCAACGCGTTCAACGCCAACAAGCGTTTTGATCAGTTCACCATCGAACAACTCGCCGGGGATCTTTTGCCCGATCCCACGCAAGAGCAGATCGTCGCGACCGGCTACAATCGGCTGACCATGATGACGCGGGAAGGCGGGGCGCAGCCCCAGGAATATCTGGCGAAATACGGCGCGGAACGGGTGCGGGCGGTCGGAGCGGCGTGGTTCGGCAGCACCTTGGGGTGCGCGGAATGCCACGACCACAAGTTCGATCCGATCAAGACCGTGGACTTTTATGCGCTGCAGGCCTTTTTCGCCGACGTGGAGCAGTGGGGTGTGTATTACAACGGATACACCAAGAAGCCGGAGCTGGCGGGCTTGAGCGTTGAGCATCCGTTTCCGCCGGAGATCGAAGTGGCCAGCCCGTATCTCCTGAAGCGATTGAAGCAGGCGGAGGGCGAGCTCGCCGCCCATCTCACCGCCGTCCGCGCGGCACTGGACCGCGACGCAAAACTCAGGTCGGCCCAGGAAAACTGGATCGCAGAGTCACGCGACTTTCTTTCGCGTGAGCCCACCGGGTGGAGTTTGCCCCCGGCCACCGCGGAACTCCTGCGCGATGGAAAACCCCAGGCTGCGGAACTCGTCACGGTTCGGGAGGACCAGACGGTCGAGCTGCGCAAAGCACTGGGAAGGACCGGGCAACTGCGTATCACGTTACGAACTGGCGCAGGTCCAATCGCCGCGTTGCGGATCGACCTCCTCGCCGACCATCGCTCGACGGAGGAACGTTCCGAAGACCGGAAGAAACAGACTCCCTTGCGCCTGGCGGCGAGCATACGGGCTGCCGACGGTCGGGAGCGGCCGGTGACGTTTCATTTTGCCGATGCCACGGAGCTCGAGCCGCGGTTTAAGAACGGCGCGGAAATTGTCGGTGTGACCGGCGGCTGGAAGATGCCGTATCGTGAATCGGAGCGGTTGCCGGCCTCGGTTTGGCTGCTTGATCGGCCGGTATGGCTCGCCGCTGACGAGACGCTGATCGCGACAATCTCCGGCGACCCGGTGCTGCCGTTGAGTTTGAGGACCACGCCCTTTGCCGCGGTCGATCCTTTGCGCGCCGCCGACGTTGCCCTGCGCGATGCCCTCCTTGCGCAGCAGCCGACTCCCGGGCAGAGGGACTTGCTGGCCGACACGTGGCTGATCAGCACCGCCGCTGAAGCCGCCGCGTTCGACACCTACCGGCAGATTGCCGCCCGAGTGCGCGAGTATCGCAATGGACGTACTTGGACCATGGTGACGAAGGCGGCCGATCCGCTGCCGACTCGCGTGTTGCCGCGCGGCAATTGGCAAGACGAGAGCGGCCCGCTCGTCGAGCCATCGACTCCGTCGTTCCTGCCCGGCCGAGTGGAGAGCGCCGAAGGCCGACGGCTGACGCGTCTCGACCTCGCGCGGTATCTGGTGTCGGACGATAATCCGATCACCTCGCGCGCGGTGGTGAACCGGCTCTGGGCCCTCTTCTTTGGCAATGGTCTCAGCACTGCGGTCGATGACTTGGGTTCGCAAGGGGAACCACCCTCGCATCCCGCGCTTCTCGACTGGCTCGCAAGCGAGTTCCGCGCAAGCGGCTGGGACGTGCGCCACTTGATCCGACTCATCGTCACGAGCGCGACCTACCGCCAGAGCAGCACGTTCCGCCCGGAAGTCCGTGAAATTGATCCCGCCAATCGCCTCCTCGCCGCGCAGAACCCGCGCCGCCTCGAGGCGGAGTTTGTGCGCGACAACGCCCTCTTCATCGCCGGCGCGCTCGACTTGCGCGACCTCGGCGGTCCCAGTGCCAAGCCCTACCAACCCGCCGGTTACTACGCAGCGCTGCAGTTTCCCAACCGCGACTACCTCGCCAGCGACGCCGACGCCCAGTGGCGCCGCGGTGTCTACATGCACTGGCAGCGCGCTTTCCTCCACCCGATGCTGGCCAACTTCGACGCGCCCGCGCGCGACGAATGCACCGCGCAGCGCAGCGTGAGTAACACTCCGCAGCAGGCGCTCACCCTGCTCAACGATCCGACCTTCGTCGAGGCGGCCCGTCTCTTCGCCTCCCGCATCGTCGGTCATGGCGGCAGGGATGACACCGCGCGCCTAGGCTTCGCCTTTCAGACCGCGCTCAGCCGTGCGGCCAAGCCCGCCGAGCTCACCTCGTTCGCGGCGTTTCTCACCGCGCAGCGCGCGACCTATCGGGCCGCGCCCGCAGACGCCGAGAAGCTTTTCCGCATCGGTCTCTCACCGCCGCCGAGCGGTGACACGGTCGAACTCGCCGCCTGGACCAGCCTCGCACGGGTGCTGCTCAACTCCCAGGAAGTTATCACCCGCTACTGACCGTGAAGCCCTTCGATCCCTCCGCCCATGCGCTCAGCGTCAACCGCCGGGCCTTTCTCACGCAGAGCGCCTACGGCTTGGGCGGCATCGCGCTCGCTCTGCTGCAAAACAAGCTCAGCGCCGGCCCCGGGGCAGCCGGCCAACTCCCCCCTGCATGGAGCGGCGCGCTGCGCGAGGCGCACCTTCCCGTGCGAGCCAAACGCGTGATCTTCCTCTGCATGGCCGGTGGTCCCTCGCAATTTGAGACCTTCGATTGGAAGCCGCAGCTCAAGGCTCTCGACGGCCAGCCGTTTCCGGAGTCGTTCACCAAGGGCCAGCAGCTCGCGCAGCTGCAGAATGCCGTGCTCAAGGCCCGCGGCTCGTTCACCGAGTTCAAGAAACACGGGCAGGCCGGCATCGAGGTGAGCGAACTTTTTCCGCACATCGCGGGTATGGCCGACGACCTGTGTGTGATCCGCTCGATGCAAACAGAGCAGATCAACCACGACACCGCCCACGCGTTCATGAACACCGGCTCCATCATCAAGGGCCGGCCGAGCATGGGCTCGTGGTTGCTCTACGGACTCGGCGCCGAGACGCAGGATCTGCCCGGCTTCATCGTGCTCAACTCGCAGGGCAAATTCGGCCTCCAGCCGATCTCGGCGCGGCAGTGGTCGAGCGGTGTGCTGCCCAGCCGTTTTCAAGGCATCCAGTTTCAATCGCGCGGCGATGCCGTGCACTACGTCGGCAACCCCGAAGGTGTCTGCCAAAGCACGCAACGCCAGGTGATCGACGAAGTCCGTCGCATGAACGGCCTGCTCGCCGACGAGACGCGCGACCCGGAGATCGCGACGCGCATCGCGCAATACGAGCTCGCGTTCAAGATGCAGACGAGCGTGCCGGAGCTCACTGATTTCAAGAACGAGTCTCAGGCGATGCTCAACCTATACGGTATCAACGAGCCCGGCGATGGCAGCTTCGCTTCGAACTGCCTCCTCGCGCGTCGTCTCGCCGAGCGGGGCGTCCGGATGATCCAACTCTACCACCGCTCGTGGGATCACCACAGCGACCTCGTGCCCGGCATGAAAGGCGGCGCGAAGGAGGTCGACCAAGCCACGGCTGCGCTCATCAAGGACCTCAGGCAACGCGGCATGCTCGATGACACGCTGATTCTGTGGGGTGGCGAGTTTGGTCGGACGCCGATGAGTCAGGGTACCGGCCGCGATCATCACATTCTGGGGTATAGCCTGTTTCTCGCGGGCGGTGGCGTTAAGGCGGGCACGGTTTACGGCTCGACGGACGAACTCGGCTACCGCGCCGTGGAAAACGTCGTCAATGTCCACGACCTTCACGCGACGATGCTCGCCCTGCTGGGCATCGATCACCACCGGCTCAACACCAAGTATCAGGGCTTGGACGTGCGCCTCACGGGGATTGCCGGGGAGGTCGTAAATGGAATCATGGCCTAAATCCTCCGATCAAGTTTCCGCCCGTGCTGGGGCTGCGGCGATTCACCGCCCGTGCCGTGCGTCCATTGGAAATCTGCATCAATCATTCTCAACGTGAACCGGCCGCTATCACTGAACCTCGGCGTTATCCTGGTGGGGCTGACTTTGTTCATGCTGCCCGTTGTGCTCCGTGCGGCCGAAGGGTCCGCCGGCCATCCGGCTGCAGCCAGCCGACCCAACATCCTCTTTATCCTCGCCGACGACCTCGGCTGGGGCGACCTGCGGTGCTACGGCAATCCCGTGATCGACACGCCTGCGCTCGACGCGCTGGCGCAGAGGGGGATCAGGTTTACTGCTCACTACTCGCCCTCGGCGCTCTGCGCGCCGGCGCGCGCCGGCTATCTCACCGGGCGCTATAATCATCGTACCGGCGCCGTGGATGTGCCGAGCAATCGCGGGCTCGACCGGCTCGATCTTTCCGAGAAGACCTTCGGCGACTACTTCCGTCACGCCGGCTACGCCACCGCGCTCATCGGCAAATGGCACAACGGACTCTATCATCGGGATCATCTGCCGCACCGACGGGGGTTCGATGTATTCTATGGGTTTCCCAACGGCGGACAGGATTATTGGAAGTGGAATTTGCTCCGCAACGACGCCGCGGCCCCGCACGACGGACGCTATCTCACCGATGCGTTGAACGACGAGGCCATCGCCCTCATCCGCCGGCGCAATGCCCGGCCCTTCGCGCTGTGGCTCGCGCACCATGCGCCCCACAGCCCGCTGCAGGCGCCGGCGGCGCTCGTCAGAAAGTATCGCGAACGCCTCGGCCCAGACGCGTCGGAGGCGGTGGTCGTCACGTATGCGATGATCGAGGCGATGGATGCGGGGCTGGCCCGGGTGTTTCAGACGCTCAAGGACGAAGGCTTGTGGGACCAGACGCTCATCGTCTTCACGAGCGACAACGGCCCGGTGCTGCGGCGCGATCCGGAACTCGGCTCGCAGATGCGCTTCAACGGCGTCTTCTCCGGCGAGAAGGAGTCGGCGCTGGAGGGCGGCATCCGCGTGCCCGGCATCGTCGCGTGGCCCGGGCGTATTCCGGGCGGGCGGGTCGTGGCCACTCCCGTGCATGGCTGCGACTGGTTGCCCACGTTGTTCAGCCTCACCGGTCGGCCGGCTCCCACCGGGGCAAAACCCTTCGACGGCCTGAATCTCATGCCTCTGCTGGAAGGAAAACCCGCGCCTGCGCTCGCCGATCGTCCACTGCTGTTTCAGCGCAACCGTTACGCCCCCGTTGGGCACGTGAACGCCGCCATCCGCGAAGGTCGTTGGAAACTGTATTGGCCCGGCGACAAAGCCTCGTTGGTCAAAGATAGCGGTCGCGACAATCCCTCGTATCGGCGCGGTTTGGTCCTCCCGCATTGGGAAATGCCGCTCGATGGGGAACTCGCCGCCCCGTCGTCCGCGCCGCAGCCGGCCCCGCGCCTCTACGATCTCGAGGCCGACCCGGGCGAGCAGCGTGATCTGGCCGCGACGCATCCCGAAGTCGTCGCCGCGCTCGCCCGCAAACACGACGCGTGGTTCGGCGAGGTGCTCGCCGAATGGATAGAGTCGCGGGCGCGCATCGTGGTGGACGACCGTGCGGCCTGGCAGGGGCGGCCGGTCCCGGATGCGGCGAAGTTGTTCAAGGAGTTCTGGCAATGGAACAGCGCGCCGAAGGGCACGGATCCCAAGTCGGCCGATCCGCTGAAGGTTTTTCCCGGTTACTGGAGCACGCGCGGAGCGAATCGGAAATCGCCGTGAAAGCGCGTGCGTAGCAACTTTTCTCCATGCACCCTAACTTTCGCCTCCTTCGCTTTCTCTGGGCCGCCTGTCTTGTCCTGTTGGGCGGTCAGGCCGCAGCGGCGGCGACCCAACCCAACCTCGTCGTGATCATGACCGACGACCAGGGCTACTGGGATCTTGGCAGCACGGGCAATCCGTATATCGCAACACCGAACCTGGATGCGCTCGCTCAGAGCGGCGTGCGGTTTTCGCGTTACTACGTGGCGCCGGTGTGTTCGCCGACGCGCGCGGGCATGATGACGGGGCGCTACGCCTTTCGCACGGGCATCTACAACACGCGCTTCGGCGGCGATTCGCTCGCGCTGAGTGAAGTGACGGTGGCGGAGTTGCTGAAAAAGGCGGGCTACCGCACCGGGCTCTTCGGCAAGTGGCACCTCGGGCGTTACCACGGCTACCAGCCGCAGCAGCGCGGCTTCGACGAATTTCTCGGTCACTATCAAGGGCACATCGAGCGCTACGAATACGCCGACCAGTTTGTGCACAACGGCCGGCCGGTCGAGTCCCGCGGGTATGTCACTGAACTCGTCACGGATGCGGCGATCGATTTTATCGACGAATCGAAACGCCGCGCGCCGGCGTCACCGTTCTTCTGTTACTTGGCCTACAGCGCCCCGCATTCGCCGTTTCAGATGGACACCTCGCACGCGCACCAGCCGGAGGGCGATGCGATGATCGAAAAATATCTCAAGAAGGGGCTGCCGCTGCCGCAGGCGCGGATCTACGCGATGGTCGAGCGGGTCGATCGGAACATCGGGCGCCTGCTCGCGCATCTCGATTCGGGCGGGTTGGCCAAGGACACGGTGGTGTTTTTCATGAGCGACAACGGCGGGGTCAGCAAACACTGGACAGGGGAGTTGCGCGGCTTCAAAGCGCAGGTTTACGAGGGGGGCGTGCGCTCGCCGCTCTTTGTCCGCTGGCCGGGGAAATTTCCCGCCGGCGGGATCGTGAAAGGCCAGGCCTCCCACGTGGACCTGTTGCCCACGTTGTGCGAACTCGCCGGCGCGAAAGTCCCGGGCGACCGAGTGATCGACGGGCGTAGCCTCGTGCCGCTGCTCCGGGCAGGCGCAGGGGACCGGCATCACGACTACGTCTATCACTCCTGGAACCGGATGCTGCCCTCGCCGGATGCCAACTGGGGAATCAGCGATCAGCGCTTCAAATTGGTGGGCGCCGGCGCTGGCACGCGGGCCAAGGGCGCCGAGAGCGGCTGGGGTTTGTTCGATCTGGAAAACGATCCCGGGGAAAAGAAGAACCTCGCCGCGGACCATCCCGACAAGGTGAAGCTGCTGCGCGCTGAGTTTCTCCGTTGGTATGGCGAGGTCACGCGCGGTGCGAACTTCGAGCCCGTGCCGATTCCGGTTGGACACGCTGACGAAAACCCCGTCGAGCTTCAGGCGAGCTGGGCTAAAACGAAGGGCGAGGGGACGAAGTATGTGTTCGAGGCCTACGATTGGGACACGATCGAGGGCTGGTCCAAACCGGGCGAGGCGGCCGAGTGGAAAATCGCCGTCGCGCGTGGCGGTCGCTACGAGGTCGCGCTCGACTATGGGTGCGCCGGCGCGAACGTCGGGGGTCGGCTGAAGATCGGCGTGGGGCCCACGAGCGTGGAGTTCACGCCCGCCCGCACCGGCACGCCGAATGTGTTCAAGCGCGCGGTGGTCGGCGTGCTGACGCTTTCATCCGGTCCCGCCACGTTGCGCGCCGAGGTCGCCGCCGCGCCCGCCGGCGAAGTGCTGCGCCTCAACCGCCTCTGGCTCCGCCGCCTCGACTGATTTTCCACCATGTCATCCCAACCGCTCAACCGCGCTCGCGTCGAAGCGAGCATCGCGATCGCCAAAGTCATCTTCCGCCACTTCCACGTGGCGCTCCCGCCCTTCGCCCAATGGACGACGGCCGATTGGGACCGGGCCGGGCCCGACTACCAAGAGGCCCGCGACTGCGCGCTCGGCTGGGACGTGACCGATTTTGGCAGCAATGATTTTTCCCACATCGGTCGCACACTCTTCACGCTGCGCAACGGCAATATTCACGATCCTCGCTACCCGAAGAGCTACGCCGAAAAACTGATCCTCGATCCTGAGGGCCAGCGCGCTCCGGCGCACTTTCACCGGACGAAGCGCGAGGACATCATCAACCGCGGCGGTGGAAACATTTGCGTGCAACTTACCCGCACCGACGCCGAGGATCGGCCCGCCAAGGGAACCCTTGCCGTCGTCGTCGACGGCTGCCGGCGCGCGATCGCCAGCGGCGAGACGGTGCGGCTGACGCCGGGCGAGAGCCTCTGCATCCCGCCGCGGACCATCCACCAGTTCTGGGGCGAAGAGGGCACCGGTTATCGGATCGACGGCGTCGGCTACACGGTCAGCGGCGAGGTTTCGAGTGTGTGCGACGATGTCACGGACAACTTTTTCTTTGCGGACCTCACCCGCTATCCGGTCATCGTGGAGGACGCGCCGCGCATCCATTATCTGTGCAACGAATATCCCGGCGTGGAGGCGGTCGCCCGCTGACTCCGATGAATTTTCCCGCTCGGCGCCCCACGGCCGTGGTTCTTGGCTACCGCTCGAACAAACGGTCGTCCGTCAACAGCCAGACGCGGTGAAAACTTTTCTGACCTTGCAACCTCCCGACCGCGTCTCTCAGCCGCGCCAGCAAGCCGGGGCGGTTGGGCTGGGCCAACGTGATGGCGATCACGCCCGCATGGTGTTCGTGCAACCACGGAACCGTGTGGAAAAAGTCGCGGTCTGTCGTGACGAAAACGGCGCACAATTCCTGAGCCTTGGCGAAAAGATCGTCGTCCGAGGTGCCCGCCGGAAAATGCTCCAAGGCCCGGCTGCACTCGTGACCCATCGCGGTCAGTTCATCTACCGCCGCGCGCGGAAAATTTTCGTCGAGGAAAAAGCGCACGACCTTGGCTCAGGCCACGCTCATCTCGAACTGCGCCAACCGACTCGCGAACGCGAGGCAGGCTTGGACATCGGCCTCGGTCAGGGTGGGATAATCCTCCAACACGGAAGCTGTGCTCTGACCAGCCGAAAGGGCGCCCACGACGTTGCCGACAGGCACCCGGGTGCCCGTCACCACCGGCTTACCGTGACAAATCCGGGGATCGATCGAAATGCGCTCCGAGACCGTCGTTTTCATCACGCAAAACTAGCGCTCCCCAACTTCACCGCAAGCCTGCGCTCGGCGAGCACCTCCGCTGTCGCGTCGGCCTGCGGCACGCGACGAGCATCCGTCCCGTCTACGCGTCCTGGATTTAACCGCTGAATAGGTCTTCCGACCATGTCACATCCACCCCTCTCCAAACCCACCCGCGCCCGCTTCGGCGTCGTCGGATTTTGTGTCGCCCTCGCGGTCGTCACATATCTCGACCGCGCGTGCATCGGCGTGCTCGCGCCCGACTTCCGTGGCGATCTCGGGCTCGACATGAAGCAGATGAGCTACGTCTTCAGCGCGTTCACGCTCGCTTACGCGATCTTTGAAATTCCGTCCGCGTGGTGGGGTGAAAAGATCGGCGCGCGCAAAGTCCTCGCGCGCATCGTGGCTTGGGGGTCGGCCTTCACGCTGCTCACGGCCGCCGTCACCGGCTACAAGAGCCTGCTCGCCGTGCGCTTCCTCTTCGGCGCCGGTGAAGCAGGCGCGTGGCCGAACGCGACGCGGGTCTTTTCTCGCTGGATTCCAGCCAGCGAACGCGGTCGCGTACAGGGTGTTTTTTTGCGGGCGCCCATCTGGCCGCCGGACTCACGCCGCCGCTCGGGCTGCTCCTCTCGCCGTTGGTGGGTTGGCGCGGAGTGTTTCTCATTTTCGGCAGCCTCGGTTTTCTTTGGGCGTGGTGCTGGCTGCTCTAGTTCCGCGACCGCCCGGCCAACCACCCGGCCGTCAACGCCGCCGAGCTTGCTCTCCCATTGCCGGTGGCACCGGGGCCGCACCCAGCGGTCACGGCCCGGCCCCAAAGCTCTGGGGTCCGCTCGTGCCGAGTCCCGAGGTGGGGCTGCTGTCGGTGGTCGCTTTCGCCAATGGCTACGGATTTTATTTCGTGATCACGTGGCTCCCGACATTTCTGGGAACGCTCGGATTCTCGGCCGCGCCGCTCGCCGTGTATGCCGGGCTTCCGATGATTTTCGCCGTGCCGGCCGATCTGCTCGGTGGTGTCATGACCGACTGGCTGGCGCGCAAGTTGGGTCTGCTTCTTGGCCGTGCCCTCGTCGGCGGCGCGGCTTACGCCGTCGCTGCGACGGCAATGTTTGCGGCGACGCGCGCGACCGACCATCCGCACGCAGCGGCCGTGCTGCTTGCCGTGGCGGGTGGCGCCTCGATGTTCGCGTTGGCGGCATCATCGGCGGCGTGCATCGAAATCAGTTCGGAGCACTCCGGCTTGGTGAGCGCGACGATGAATACGATGGGCCAGGTCGGCGGGATGCTTTCGCCCATCGTGCTCGCTTGGTTGCTCGAACGTTTCGGGGCTGCGGGAAAGTGGCTGCTGCCGCTGCAATTGATCGGCAGCGTCTACGCCGCTGCGGCCTTGTGCTGGCTCTTTATCAATCCCCGGCGGCAGCTTTCCGGCACGCCGCACCCGCACTCGTTTTTCGGCCCCAGTGCATCGTGTAACGAATTCTTCCTTCTCATGAAAATTTCCCGGCTGTTTTTTCACTCCGGCTTACTCGCCTCAATGCTGGTCAGCGTGGTCGGCGCGGCGCAAGGACCCACCCTCAATCCGGACCCGGCCGACTTGTCCGCGCTGGGTCGTCGCCAGCCCGGGACGATGGCAACCGCCCCGATCCCCGATGCCCGGCACATCAAGAATGGCTGGAGCATCCCGAGCAAGGGCTACGCCGATCAGCCTTACATCGTGCCGACCGACGATGGAGCGTGGCTCTGCGTGATCACGACCGGCACTGGCCATGAGGGTTCGCCAGGGCAGCACGTCGTGTCGATGCGCAGCACGGACCTGGGGCGCTCGTGGGAAACAATGGTGCCCATCGAGCCCGCAGACGGACCAGAGGCCAGCTACGCGGTCATGCTCAAGGTTTCTGGCGGGCGCGTTTATGTGTTCTACAACCACAACACGGACCGCGTGAAGGAAGTGAAATATGAGACCAAGGGGGCCACCAAGCGCGTAGACTCGCTCGGGTATTATGTTTTCAAGTATTCCGACGACCACGGCCGCACTTGGTCGACGAAGCGCCACGTTGTCCCGGTGCGTGAATTCGCCGCCGACCGGAATAACATCTACGGCGGCAAGCTGCGTTTTTTCTGGAACGTCGGCCGCCCGCTCATCCTGGGTGACGCCGCCATCCTCGTTCTGCACAAGGTCGGCGCCATGGGGAGCCCGGGTTTTTTTGCGCAATCCGAAGGCGCGTTTCTCAAAAGCAAAAACATCCTCACCGAGCGCGATCCGGAAAAAATCATCTTCGAGACGCTCCCCGACGGCGATGTCGGCCTGCGCACGCCCACGGGAGGCGGACGCATCGCGGAGGAGCAGAGCATTGTTTCGCTCAGCGACGGCTCGCTCTACTGCGTCTATCGCACGGTCGACGGCTGGCCGGCCAATGCTTACAGCCGCGATGCCGGCCATACATGGACCTCGGCGGCCTACATGACCTATGCGCCCGGTGGCCCGCGGGTGAAACATCCACGCGCGGCGAACTTTGTCTGGAAATGTGGCAATGGAAAGTTCCTCTATTGGTTTCACAACCACGGCGGCGCCATCATCGGGAAGATGGCCGCCGACGCGACGGGTGCGACGGGCAATCCCTACAACGACCGCAACCCTGCCTGGCTCATGGCAGGCACCGAGCGTGACACGCCGAACGGCAAGGTCATCGAGTGGTCGCAGCCAGAGATTTTTCTGTATGACGACGACCCCTACATCCGTATGAGCTACCCCGATCTCGTCGAGCAGGGCGGCAAGTTCTACATCACCGAGACGCAGAAGAACGTCGGCCGTATTCACGAGGTTCCGGCCCAGTTGGTGGAGGGTTTGTTCAAGCAGTCGGAGAACCGAACGGTCGCCCGGGAGGGTGTGATCCTTGATCTACCGGCGGGGCGTACATCCGCCTCGACTGCGATCATGCCGAAGCTGCCGGACTTCAATGGCCGCGATGCGAAGCGGCCGGACTACGGCGCGGCGGATCTGCGGACCGGTTTCAGTCTCGATCTGTGGTTCAAACTCGAGTCTGTCGCCGCCGGCCAAGTGTTGCTCGACAGTCGCGACGCGCGCGGTCGCGGGCTGGTGTTGACGACGACTGCTGACGGTGCGGTTCGGATCACGCTCAACGACGGTGGCGCCGAATCGTCGTGGGCGAGCGACGCCAAGACCGTGCTGCCCGGCCAGCTCCGGCACCTGGTGGTCACCGTCGACGGCGGACCGAAGATCATCACATTTGTGGTTGATGGTGTGCTGTGCGATGGAGGCGAAGAGCGGCAATTCGGCTGGGGTCGTTTCAGCCCGCACCTGCGCGCACCCAACGGTGCGGAGCAAATGAAGCGGGCTCCCGGGGTAGGCTCGTTGCGAATCTACCGCCGAGCGCTTCGCACGAGCGAGGCCGTCGGTAATTTCCGGGCGGGACTCTGAGCATAGACCGGAAATTCGGCGGACGCGTCGTGCGTTGACCCACGCTTGGCACCGGGCGTTTTCAGCTCTTGATCGGGCGACTCCGCTCGCGACCGCACCCACTATCTTTCTTGTTTTCGCCGACGATCTCGGCGGGGCGGTTCCAGCTGATCCTGCACCCTTTCTTCAAGATTCGCGTGGGCTTCGGCAAACCATGCGCAGACCGTTGCGACGCATAGGACCGCGCTGGGGGCTGGGTCGCGCCACGGTTTTTGACGAATCAATTGCACTTTTCCTTAATCCCCGTTTGCACTTTGCCTAGTTTCGAGCCGGTTTTGCTTTTGCTGATTCCCTTCCCCTTCACCCCTCACGGATTGGTTCTTCTCCTCCTCATTCTATGAAATTCACACGACGGCATTTTTTGAAAACGTCCGCAGTGGCGTTGGGCATGCCCACGATCATCCCGTCCTCGGCGTTGGGCTTGGACGGCAAGGTGGCGCCCAGTAATCGCATCGTGGTTGGCGGCATTGGCATCGGCCCCCGCGGGCGGGAAGTGCTCAAACACTTTCTCAGTCAGAGCGACGTGCAGTTTGTCATGATCGCCGATGTGCAGGAGGCGCGGCGCGAAGTCGTCCGCGTGATGGCGAACCGGCAATACAACAATCAGGACTGCGTGAAAACGCGTGACATGTATGAGGTCCTCGCCCGTCCCGATATTGATTCCGTTTTAATCGCCACAGGCGATCGGTGGCACGCGTTGCTGAGCATGCTCGCCGCGAAGGCGGGCAAGGACATCTATTGCGAGAAACCGTGCAGCATGACGGTGCGCGAGAGTCAGGAATTGGCCGATACGACGAACCGCTACGGACGGGTTTTTCAATCGGGCACGCAGCGCCGCAACGTCGACAATTTCCAATTCGCCGCGGAACTGGCACGCAGCGGCCAGCTCGGAAAAATTCACACGGTTCACGCTGGAATTCTGCCGCTGCAGGAGAGTTTCAAATGGTTGCCCGCGGAGCCGGAGCCGGCCCGCGAGGTAGTGGATTGGGATCGCTGGCTCGGACCGGCTCCCTGGCGGCCCTTCAACCAAGAGTACGTGAACGGTCGTTGGCGCGGTTACTATGATTTTCATGGCGGCGCGGCGTTGCCGGAATGGGGTGCGCACACGGTCGATCTTTGCCAATGGGGCGCAAGCGCAGACCATACCACGCCGATCTCCTACGAAGCTGACGGACAGACCATCTACGGGAAATACGCCAACGGCGTGAAACTCGTCATGCGTCTCGCCGGCTTCAAAGGCGAAGGCAACTGGGTCGTCCCGGGAACCTGCCCGGTGCGCTTCGAAGGTGACGAGGGCTGGGTCGAGGCGGCGGATACCGGCAAGATCGCGGTCTCCTCTCCCAAACTTCTGGCGGGTGGCGCGCCGAAGGAGATGTACGGCACCGATCCGTCGAAGCACGTCCGCGATTTTCTCGATTGTGTGAAATCGCGCGGCAAGCCGGCGTGCAATGCCGACGTCACGCGGCGTGGTCACATCATCTCCCACGTCGCCTCCATCGGTTGGCGGCTCGGTCGCAAGGTGGACTTCGATCCCGTTACCGAGACGTTTGTGAACGATGCCGATGCCAACCGTATGTGCAGCCGGGCGCGTCGTGCGCCCTGGCACGCCTGAACCCAAGCCCCGTGGTTACCCAATGAAACTTATTCGTTCTCTCCTTCCTGCCGTTTTGCTCCTCGCCTTGGCCGGGTGCTCCGCAATTCCCGAGGCAAAACAGAGCCCGGTCGAGTCGGCGGCGCTCGCCGTGCTCGCGTCCGATGCCGGGCTCAATGAAAAAGCCCGCGCGTGCCAGGAACTCGGGGACTTCGGCGGTCCCAATTCGGTGGCGCCGTTGGCGGCGCTGCTGAACAAGGAACACCTCGCCGACTACGCGCGCAGCGGACTCGAAGGCATCAAAGATCCCTCGGCAGGTGTCGCATTGCGAAATGGATTACCCACGCTCGAAGGCCGCTATCTGGCTGGCGCCGTGAATTCACTCGGGGTGCGTCGCGAAGTCGCGGCGGTGCCCGAGCTGCAGAAATTGGCCCTCGATCCGAAACGTGGTGTGGCTGAGGAAGCGATTGCCTCCCTCGGTATGATCGCGAACCGCGGTGCGACGAAGACGCTGCAGCAAGTGCTCGCGAGTGGTCCCGCCGAGTTGCGAGTGCCGGCGGCGCAGGCCGCCATCGCGGCCGCCGCGCAGCTTGCGAACGACGGCAATGTCGCCGTGGCGCGCGAGTTGTTGGACTCTGTCGTCCAGGGACTGCCGCCCAGCCAGCTCGCGACGGTTGCGAAAAATCAGGCGGTGGCCCTCAGCGCCAAAGCAGGAAAAACGGCGCCGAAGTGAAGGTTGCCGACGCTGCGGCCATTTACTTGTCGGGCATCCCGTAGACTCCGTTCCACTCAGGCGGTGCGGGCCGGTGGGAGTGCTCCGCTACCAGCGCTAGAAAAACGAGTGACGGGTTGCTCGTAATTCCGGGATCGCGATCTGGCCGGTTGGACTCCAGCGCTGCGCTGCGCTCGAATTAGCCGCGGGCTCCGGTCCAGTCACGCGCGTGGTAACAGGTGAGACCCTGGGAAAAATAGGTGGAGGCATTCGCGGGTGCTGTCCGCCAAGTCCTCTCTCAATGCGACCAGTTCGGATACGCCGACGTCAGCCATCCGCCCTTTCACTACGATCCGGCCGAGCGGGCGAAACCCCACGTGGCTTCAGCATGTCGCCGGGTGAGTAAGGCGGCGAGCCAGGCGCGTTGGCTCGGTCGGCCGAAAAATCGCGACTATTTTCGCGGGCCGGAAAACGTCGCGCGAGTGCAGGCGTGGCGCGCGGCCGATCCGGGCTACGGACGGGGTCCGGCTCCTAAGAAAAACTATTTGTTAATCGCTTGGGCGCAATGTTGACCCGGTTTCTTTCCGTCACGGCCAAAATCCGATTTCAGGGCGGGGGGCTGATAGGAAATTGGCTGATAGGAAATTGGATTTTCAGGGGGGATCGGATCAGGGAGGGATTTAGTGCCATCGGCAGAAGCGGCGGCACAAAATCGGAGACGCTGTTCCCCATGGCCACGCGCGCGAGCACACCTGCGAACTTCCCGAAGTCCTCCGCCGAGCTGCGGGCGGCGGTGAAGGTGCCATTGTTTTCGGGCCAGCGCGCCGCCGACCACGCCAAGGTACGCACGTATCACGAAACCGGCCGGCTCATTCGCCACCACATCCTGGCGAACCAGGATCGGGCGGATTACGGCGCCAAAACCATTCTCCGGCTCGCCGCCGATTTGCAGCTCGCGCGCAGCGGGTGGCAGCGCTGCGACCCATTCTACTGCGCATTCCCAATTTGGGCCACGTGGCCCAAATTGACCTGGGCCCACTTTCGCACGTTGAGCCCCATGGCCGACACCAAGCTGCGCCGCGCGCTCGCGACCGAGGCAAATCACCACGAGTGGGCCGTGGTTCAACTTGAGCACCGGGTTCGCGCACTCGCCCCCCCAGAAGCGACCGAGGTCGTCGCGATGGCTCCTCCTACGAAACACCCTTTGTTAATCGCTTGGGCGCAACTTTGACCCTGTTTCTTGCGGTCACGGCCAGAATCCGATTCTGGGGCGGGGGCTGATAGGAAAGTGGATTCCGCCTGAAATCTGGGAGGGGGTTTCCAGCGGACCGACCCATCGGCCGGGCCCTCGGCAGGCAGCTTTCCTCGGAAAAGCCCAGTCATCAATCATTACGCGATGACCTTCCAACCGAAGCTGCGGTAATCGAAGGCGAACGAACCATCAGCGCGGCACGTGACCACCCCGAAACCTTCCGGATTGCCGAGAATTGGTCCACGCCACCAGTTGCCGCAGACCGCCCCGCCCTGAATATAACTTATGCCGCCGAAATCGATCCGTTCCAGCAGGTGGCCATGGCCGCTAAGCACGAGCTTGATAGTGCGCTTCGCGAAAAGTTTGCGCACGGCATGCGCGTTGTTGACGAGCCCCTCCTTATTCACTCCTTTTCGCGGGTCACCGAACAGCTGGCTCAAGATGGAAAAAAGCGGAATGTGGGTGACTATGATGACTGGCGTGTCCTTGCCCGTTTGCTGCAAATCTCGATCCAGCCATGCCATTTGTTCGTCATCAATCCACCCAAGGTAACCGGTGGGCGTGCTGGGATCGTGACCAATGGAATCGAGCAAAACGATGTGCCATCCATAATGGTCAAAACTGCGCCACGTTCGGCCCTGTCCGTAGCGGTCGGCGAAAGTGCGTTTACCCTATTCTGCTTCGTTCGGGCGGAGAAGCGAATCACCAGCCCAGCCGCCGACGTCATGGTTTCCGATGGTGTGGTAGGAGGGGAATTCGAGCTGCTTCCAGCATTCGTCGAACAAATCCCATTCCACCTTGATCCGTTCCCGCGCGGGCTTGAGTGAGTCCATGACGAGGTCCCCTCCAGTCAGGACGAAGTCAGGCCGCGGCGAGAGCGCGTTCACGGCGCGGAGACATTTGCTCAGCCCTTCGCCGGCGCCTTTCTCGGGCTGGACGTGAATGTCAGTCAAGTAAGCAAACTGGAATTCGCGAGGAGCGCCTCCGCCGCGTGCTCCGAATGGCGTGCTGAGGCAGGCTGCTCCGGTCCAGCCCAAGAAGCTGCGACGAGTCATCCCGCTCACAATTGATTGAGATGTATCCTTCATATTTAATGGCCGCGGTGATGGTGGCCGGTTCAGAATCGGCCGTTCACACCAAAGGTGATCGTGGTGCCGAAGAAATGGTTGGCCTTGGTTAAATTATCCCCAACAAAAAAACCGGTGTCCCCCCGGTGTTCTCCTTTTTCGCCCCACCAGAATTGTTTTATTATGGTCAGCGTTGTTGTTGGCGCAGGTTCTTTGAGCGTGGCGCGTGGATGGGTCCGGACCGCGCTTTCAACGCAGTGCGCGCGACTGGGCGGTGTCATCATGCCGGTGGTGACGGAGCTTGGCCGAAGCGAATGGCGGGTGGCGGCGACCCCGCATGTACAAGGGTGGTTGAGGCGCGGAATGGATTTGCGGGGGGGAGGGGTTTAAGGGGAGGCGCATGGTGGGATTTGGATGAGTTATGGCGCGCTTTCCGAACGGACCCTTCGAACTCGACGATATGCAGGAGGATCCGCGGGAACGTTTCAACCGTTACGGCCGGCCCGGAACCGAGGCGATTCGCGCCGACCTTGCCCAGCGGTTGGACGCCTTTTTCGACCGCTACGCCGATCCCGAAGACAACGTCTGGAAAGGCGCCGGCTCGAAAGCCAAGCGGCCCACGGAGTAATCCGCGCGCGCCGACTACGCCATCACCTCGGCCAACGTTACCTCGCGGCCAAGCTCGAGCGAGCGCTGCCCGGCCTCGAGCGCCGTAATGAGTTCAACCTCCTCCTCGATCGGCACCGCCTCCTTGCCCGTGCGCAATTGTTCGAGAAACGCCTCCAGTAAATAGGAGTACAGGTTCGCGAGATCCGGCGTCACCGTGCGCCAGCCTTTCTTCCCGTGGAGTGTGATCTCGTAACCCGCCCGCATCCACTGCGCGTCCGCCACGGTGAGGAGAACGTCACGCTCGTCGCGGAAACGCAACCGCACCAGATTACGTCCGGGGCGGCCGACATTGACGGCACTCACGGCGCCACCGCCTAAAACCGCGTAAATCATCGAGAGGGCGTGGATGCCGTAATAGACTAATTCGTTGCCGCACGCCGCACTGGCCAGGTGCACCGGCCCGAGCTTCGGCAACTCGGCGCGGAGCTTCACGATGTCGGGCACAAACCGCAGGCTGCTCGCCGACAAAAACGGCGTACGCGTCTCCCGGACTAATCGAGCAATGCCCTGCGCCTCGCGCCCCGTCATCGCCACGGGCTTGTCGCAAAACACGGGGACCCCGCGCCGTAGCGGATGAACCGCGTACTTCCATTGCGCGCCGCTGCCGTCGTCGATGATCAACACCGCGTCGACGCCCTCGCACGCCTGCTCCGGCGTCTCGGCGACGCGCGCGATGCCGCAAACGTCGGCGAGTTGCCGCGCCGCCGCGAGATCCGGGTCCCACACCACCGCCACCTGCGCGCCGTCGAGGCGGCGCCGCGATTTTACAAACGTCCCCTTCCACCGGGCGGCTTGGGCTTCATCCCAGCCATTGAATGTCGTGGCAAACGCCGTGCCATGGTGCGAGCCGAGCGTCCGCGGCCCGTTGCGCCCGTAGGTCGCCGCGGAGATCAAGCCCAACCGCAACGGTTTGGCCGTGGGCGCAGCCCCGCGCAGCAGCGCGGCGGAGGCGGCGAAGGCGGCTGCGCCGGTGACAAAGGTACGGCGATCAAGCGGAGAATTCATGGGGAA
Organism: Opitutus sp. GAS368; assembly: GCA_945903465.1. GTDB lineage: Bacteria > Verrucomicrobiota > Verrucomicrobiia > Opitutales > Opitutaceae > ER46. The sequence continues at coordinate 18,040 of CAMDOF010000038.1, read as the reverse complement.
ATGGAGCGGTGAGGCTGTCGGAGGGGTTGGGTTCACGAGAAAGGGGCGCTCACCGCGAAATCGGCTGGGAAATGCGCAGGTACGCGAAGAGATCCCGCAGCTGCTGTTCGTCGAGACCCTCGAGCAAACCGGCCGGCATCAGGCTTCGCCCCATCGCCTGCAGGTCCTTGATCTCGGAGGCCCGCAACGTGATGTTCTCGCCCCCGAGGCCGCGGAGGACCGTAATCTGGTTGTCGCGGTCAACGAAGAATCCGCTCAACGAACGACCATCCGTCGTCTCGACCGAGTAGTACTGGTAGCCTTCGCGGATCTCCGCGTTGGGATTGACGATGCTCAGCAACATCGTGCCAAGGTTGTCGCGTTGATACGACGTCAGGTCGGGACCGACGTTGCCGCCCTTGAAGAAGAGCTTGTGGCAACTCGCACACCGTGCCGTGAAAGTCGCCTCACCCGAATACGGGTTGCCCGGCCCGGCCTTGAGAATGGCGTTCACCTCATCGATCCGCCGCTGAAACTCCGCCGCGACCGGGGCGGCCTCCGGCAACAGCCGCGCCGCGAGCGGACCCACCGCGGCATCCTTGCTCCGGCGCAACCGGCTCGCGACATCGTCGGGCACCGCGACCGCCCGGACTTTGCCGCCCTGGACCGCATCCAGGAGCCGCCGCCCCCACGCCGGCCGGCTGGCGAGGAGCGTGAACGCCGCCACCTGTACGTTGCCCTTGAGCTTGGGCAATAGGGCGACGACCTGCGCACCGATCGCGTCCTCCGCATACGCCGAAAGTGAACCCAACGCCGCGCCGCGCAGTTCCTCGCTGCCGGTACCGCCCGCGAGCGCGAGCAGCACCGGCACCGCGGCGGCGGCACGCACCTCGCCGAAGGCCCGCACATACCGCAGCCGCTCGTCGGCCCGCGCCTTGGGATCCTCGATAAGTTTGAGCGCATCCGCGATCGCCGCGGGCTCACCCTGTTTTAGCCGCAGCGCGAGCGGCGCCTGGCCCGCCGCTTTCAGGCTCGCGATCAATTCGTCCGGCAGGCCGGTCATCGGCCGGCCGCGAAACGCCTCTTCAAGGCCCTTCATCAAAGGCGCGGCCAACTCTGGCGCCGGAGCCTTGGCAAACAACTGCGCGCACAAAAGCAGATCCTGCCGCCTGCCCTCCACGGCGTAACGCCGGGCCAAGCGCGGCAGGAGATGCTCGGCGACCATCGGCTGCCGCCAGAGTTCGGGCGCGTTGAACAAGGCCAGGATTTCGCGGTTCGCGGCCGGGATGTGCGCCTCGAACACCCACCAGCACAGCAGCGGGATGAACGCGTCATTGACCGCCTCGGCGTGCGACAAAACCGCGGATACCAGCGGCAGCGCCTGCGCCGCGTTCAACCGGCGCGCCGTCGAAGCAAACTGCGCGAGCGCCTCCGGATTCTGTTCGATCGAGGCCTGGGCGAGCAGCGCATTGAAGAGCGTACTCGGCAACAGACCCGCCTCCGCGCTGCGGCGCACCACCGCATGCTGGCCGGCCCCGAGGTTGCGCTGCAAACCCCACTCGTCTCCGAGCAGGCGCGCGGCCCACATCCGCACGGGTGCCGCCGCGTGCCGCAGCGCAACCAGCGTCGTCGCCGCGTCAAGTCCCGCGCTCTGGTGCAACGCCCACACCGCGTTGAGTGCCCCCACGCCTTGGTCGCGCGCAATGACCTGCTGCAACGCCGCCGTCGCCGCCGGATCCTTGCGCTCGCCGAGCACACGCACCGCGGTGTGGCGGTGCCACTTGTTCGGATGCGACAGCAGGGTGATGAGCTCGGACGTGGATTTCACCGCGAGGTTGGTGTCCGTTTCAAGCGGCGCGTCCTTGCCGCGCAAGCGGTACATGCGGCCGGTCGTGGTATCGATCTGGTTCTGATAGTGCTGACCGTGCGCGATGTAGAACTCGTACATGTCGCTCACGAAGAGCGAACCGTCGGGTGCGTTTGCGATGTAGATTGGACGAAAGGCCGGATCCGAGCTGCGCATCGCCCAACCGCGGTCGGTGGTCGTGAACGTTGCGCCGGCGGCCTGACGTTCGCTCGTGGTCACGACGTTGTGCAGCGGATCGAGGGCAAAGAGCATGCCGGCGTATTTCGCGGGCATCGCCGTGCCTTCCGCGTAGGCGCCGAAATGCGTGAAGCGCACCACCGGATCCTTCGTCGCCATCATCGGCAGTTCGCCAAATGCGTAGGGATTGCGCGGCGGGCCGAACTTGCCGGGGTCGACGCCCTGCATGAGATAGAAGCCGCCCTGCGCGTAGTGCCAACCGCGCGTGTTGCCGCCATTATGGCCGGAGTAGAGCCGACCCTGGGCGTCGATCTCGAGGCCGTACGTGTTGCCACTGCCCTCGGCGAATATCTCGTAGGCGCGGGTGTCGGGATGATACCGCCACACCATGCAACCCTCGAAATAAACCCCGGGCGCGTTCGGCGCATCGGTGCCGGGCCGCGTTACGCGACTGGAGGTCGTACTGCCTTGCCCGCCGTAAAGCCAACCATCGAGCCCCCACACCAGACCGTTGGCGACGGAGTGGGTGTCTTCGAAGCCGAAGCCGGCGAGCCGCACTTCCGGCGGGCCGTCGGGGATGTCGTCCCCGTTGGCGTCCGGGTAGAACAAGAGGTACGGCGTGTGCATCACCCACACTCCGCCGTGGCCGCGCACCGCGGCGTTGGCCATGTTGAGCCCATCGAGGAAAACCGTGCGCTTGTCGTACACGCCGTCGCGTTTCGTCGACTCGTGGATCGTCACGAGATCGGCGCCCCGATCGTGATTCGGCGGCGCGGGCGGCACCTTGTCGTAGTGCGCCCGGTAATACTTGTCGCGGCTGAGCATCGTGACGCCGGCGGGATACGGATATTGCCGCGACTGCGTGACCCAAAGGCGACCGCGCTCGTCGAAGCTGAAGTGGAACGGTTGCGTGATCGCCGGTTCGTGCAGCACGAGATCGGCCTGCAGGTCCGGCGCGGTTTCCATCTTTTGCGCGGATTCAACCGGCGACTGCCGCGGCCCGGGCACCTGAGGGGCACGGCCCAGCACGCGGTTGGATTCACGGAAGGAATCAAACGCCGTGACGGGCGGTTTCACCGTGACCGCCGGACCCGGCTGATAGTCATCGCCCGGGCGAAACTCCCAAGTCCCCGCAAACACGCACTCCATGAAATAATTCATGATGAACGGCGCGTCGCCGAGGAAGCCCTGCGGGCCGGCGCCGGCCGGGTTGTACACGTGGATCGCCAGCTCGTTCCACTCGCCCTTGCGCAGCGTGCCGACGGGAACCTTGTGCCGGTGGATCGCCGTGCGACCGCTGCGGTAATCCGGAGGAAACGCCCCACCGGTGCCGAGCTTCACGCCGTTGACCCATACCTCGTGCGCGCCGGACAGGTCGCGGATATTCACCCCGACCGACTCTTCGTAAAGGTTCCGCTCATGCTTGATAAAGAAACTATCGTGGACCTTCACCCACGTGCGGTACCACGCGGCCCCGCCTGTCGCCGCTGCCGCCTGCACCTGAACCGCGTCGCGCGCACCGGGCACGGTGACAGTCGACCAATCCGCGGCGCGCAGCACGGCACCCGAGATGGCAGTGGCGAGGAGAAGTAGCAGGCGGAAGTTCATGACGAAGGGTAAACGCGGGGCCGGAGAGACGATTAGTATTGCGAGGAAACTGGATTTTCGAGCTCGATTACGACGACGACGACGACGACGACGATTACGACGACGACGAGGACGACGACGACGACGACGATTACGACGACGACGAGGACGACGACGACGAGGACGACGACGAGGACGAGGACGAGGACGATTACGACGAGGACGACGAAGCCGAGGAATCCCTTTTTAAGGAGGAGGCGTTGGCAGCCATGCCTGAGCGAATCCCCGCCGGAGGCATTTCCATTGGCAGCATCAACGACGAGGTCGGCAACTGGACCAGTTGGGAAGTGGACGATCATTTTTACCCGCGGCCATGGAAACAGCCGGCTTCGCGTGGGCCTTCTTCCGCATCACGTGGGATGATAATTGGGGCGGTATGAATCGGAACCCAATCGGCCCGCATCAGCGGCGTAACCGAAGCCAAAGGGGCCGTGCGGGCGATGATGGCCCACGGGATCACCGAGTGCGGGACGGATGGTCCCGCTAATCCTCCTTACGGTAATCTGGCCGACGAGTTTTAAGCACGCGTTACGGCCCGAGAAATCGGTTTTGGCGTAGCCTAATTTTTACGGATACCGGTCAGCGCGGACTGGGAGTGGCGTGCATAGGCCGCCCTTGAATGCGCCGATTCAAAAGCGGCCACAGAATCAATCCGGATCAGTTCGATGAAAATCTGAACTCGGAGGAGACTCCTGCTTTGCGGCCGGCGGCTGTTTGGGGAACTCGTCGGCGACGACTTCCGGTGGAAGCAGTATGTGGGCGAGATAGTTTTTTCGGTAGAGCTCGCGAAGACGTTCTCCCTGTTCGGGGGTGAGGTTCGTCGGGGGCTTCATGGCTCACCTCCGTTCGCATCCTCGGCACACTCGGCGGAAGACTCTTTCACCCAGTCCTCGAAAACGTGTTCGTAGTGGGTCGAAAGCTGGCGGTAAAAGGATGACGAGATGGCCGTGAAGTGGCGGAGGCTTTCGTAGTCGGAACCACCATCGGCGTTCATGTTGTTGTAGCCGAGCGCAAGCCCTCCGTCCCAATCAAGTTCATGGAGACGCCCGTCGTCGAATTGACGGACGAGTTCTGTGAGCGTTAGCGGGAGCAGCGAAGTGGAGATCGGCAAAGTGAACCGGCCCTTGTACTCGTCGAGCACTCGGTAGGAAATTCCCTCTGGCGAAGGGCGAGCACGAAGACTGACAACATCACTCGTAGTGGACTGCAGGCAAAGGCGGGCGATCTCGACCTCGCCCACCAGATAATGCGGCAAGTATTCACCGCCCATGAAGCTAGGGTGAATGCGCCCAAGCCGCATTCTTGATTCGTCGTCGGGCTCATCCCTTAGGAGATTGCTATCCAACTCCTCCAAACGACCGGCATGCCAGTAGTCCGTGATCATTCTTCGACGATTCTCACCTGTGACGTTGCGAAGTATCGCCGACAACGGGTCAGCGTCCTCCCAGTATGACTGCGGGCGAAAACCGTATCTGATGCGCGCGTATTTTTTCATGGTGCATGAACCAATCCAGCAGGCACCACGAACAACTTTGGTTACCGAACATCGGTAACCCACATCGATTTGACCACCGTGGCCCGTGTAGGCTCGGTTGGTGACGCCCGGTGAACGGGAGTCGTCGTGATGCTAACTTGGGAAGGAACGAAAGGAGTATCGGGAGACCCGACGCGCGGTGACAACCCCGTAGAGCGTCATACGGCTGAGGCGACGACGCCCCAACCATTCGCGCGCAAAGCGGGGTTGGGCTTTCTCTCTAGGATCTCAATTCTGAAACCGCTCACAACGATTGCCTTTTGCGGTGGTTGAAGGCTCCGGGGTATTCTTCCGGGATACTGAAAACCCCGTCATTTTTGATAGTGAGGTGGCAATCCATAATCAGGTATGCAAAAATAAATTTCGATCGATCCGCCAAGTTGCCAAGCTCGATAGCCATTTGGATGAAATCGAGTGACCTCGCCCCACGATCGAAGAGGAACGGGAAAACCAGGAATTTCCGAGTTTGGGTCCGTAGTGCTCTCAAGAAACAGCTTCTGTAAGTCGTTGGTGGGAAAATAAAGCTGTTTCTTCCCGTCGGTACCAAAACTTGTTTTGGTGGGTGGGCTCCCATGCAGCAGGGGCGACAAGAGTGTCGCCCATCCGACGGACCGGCGACACTCCTGTCGCCGATGGTGGGCCTGGAAAGCTGTTTCTTCCCGTCGGGGCCAAAACTTGTTTTGGTGGGGAGGCTCCCATGTAGCAGGGGCGGCAAGAGTGTCGCCCATCCGACGGACCGGCGACACTCCTGTCGCCGATGGTGGGCTTGGAAAGGTGTTTCTTCCCGTCGGGGCCAAAACTTGTTTTGGTGGGGAGGCTCCCATGCAGCAGGGGCGACAAGAGTGTCGCCCATCCGACGGACCGGCGACACTCCTGTCGCCGATGGTGGCCACGAAGGCGCGCTTCGCTCCCCACCACCCACCCTCTCGCGCTGCTAAGAAACACCATTCGTAAAGCGCTCCTGCGCTGCGTACGGTTGGTTTCTTTCGGTCACGGCCAGAATCCGATTCTGGGGCGGGGGCTGAAAGGAAACTGGATTTTCAGAGGGATCGGATCCGGGAGGGGTTATCGCCCGCGAACGACGTCACCTCGAAGCCGGGCGGGACATTGAACCCGCCCGACGACGCCGCGTGCGCGAAGGTTACGGCCATCAGCGCCGCAACCGTCCCGATAAAAGGACAGGCGCGGCCGGAGCCACGGATGCCCGCCAGAAGAACACGCGAGATGCCAAACGATTTTGGGAATCCCTAGATCATCCTGGGCGCAGCGAAGAATGACCGGGAGGCCACGGGATTATAGGCCAGCGCAGTTGCTAGCGCACGTCTTTCACCGTCACCAGGCTGTTCAGATATCTCTCGAGGTGGGTGTAGCCATTCGCCTCCGCGCTTTGAGTGCGATCCGAGGGATTCTTCGGATCGAGCCCGTGGGCGATTTCCCATGCATCCGGCATGCCGTCCCGATCCGTGTCGAGCGGCGGCGGCAACGAGCGGTGGGTGGTCCAGCCGCCGACTTCCTTTTGGGAATCGATCACCTTGCCCCGGCGCTGACGCACGTCATCGACCACGCGAGCGTCGATGGCATCCCGGCGCAGGGACGCCCCGGCCCGAGCGAGCACAAGGGTGGCGGCCTCCGTCGCGGGCTGCGTCTGGGGCAGGGCGGCGCCCAAGTCTGCCGGCGCCGTGGCTTTCCAGTCGGCCAACGTTCCTGCGTATCCGTAATTGCCATACGGTTTTAGCCAGCGCTTGAAATCGAGCGCGGCATAATTGTCCCGCGTGAGATCGTCGCGCTGCTCAAACACATTGCCACTCATGTAACCGCGCGCGAGGTCGGGCAGCGTGCCTTTCATCGCGATGGGTAGCTTTGCGAGATCCGTCGTGGGGCCCGGGCGCCAGACGTTGTTGATGCAATTGATAAAGTGATCGCAAAAATTCGCCGTGCCGGGCGACGCCCAGTTGTAGATGACGTTGTTGCGGAAATCGACGACATGCTGCGGTCCCTTCGTGGCGCTGCCGAGCGACGGATGCCGGTCGCGGCACGTCGCGATGAGATTGTGATGTAACGTAATGTTGCCCGACAGATCGCGATAGGAAGCGGCCATCGCGTGAGGCTTGCCCCGGCTGTGCAGGCTTTCGTTCAAAGCCTCGCTGATGATGCACCACTGCAGGGTGAAATTGCCGCCCCGACGCAGGTCGTGCGTGCCGTCGATCGCCCAGCTCAACGAGCAATGGTCCAGAATCACGCGGTCGATATCGTCCGTCACCAGCGTGTCGTCGGCCCCCTTGGACTGCGCGGTTTTGTTCTCGTCGCCGAGGCGCAAGCGAAGATAGCGCACGACCACGTCCGTCACGTTTTTCATCTGCACGGAGAAATCGCGCACCGTGATCCCGTCGCCGGGGGCCGTCTGGCCGGCGATGGTGAGAAACGAACGCTCAATCCGCAGCGCGCTCTTCAGCAGGATGGTGCCCGACACCTCGAACACGATGGTGCGCGGACCGGCGCCCGATACGATCCCTTCCCGGAGCGACCCCGGCCCGCTGTCCGCGAGATTAGTCACGTGGTAGACATCGCCGCCACGGCCGCCGCGGGCGATCCGGCCGAATCCCTCCGCTCCCGGAAAAGCCGGCAACTCGGCGGCGAGGCGGCATGTCGCCACAATTGCGATACCAAGGTAGACGGCGGCGCGCCGGAGGCCGGAGTGGCGGAACGAATGGAGGGGCATGCGATGTATTCCAGGGTGGAAAGGAGGTGGGGAAAGGCGGGAGATTCGGCGCTAGAACGTGCCCTTGAGTCCGAAAGCGTATTGCGCGCCCGACTCGATGTAGCGCTGGATCTTCGCATAATCGGGCGTAGCCGGGCTCGACCACTCCATCACGGTGGGCTCGTTCGTCAGGTTGCGACCGGTCACAAAGATCGACACGCGCCTGTGCAGCTTGATCTGCGCATTCAGATCGAAGGTCACGCTCTCACGGCGAAACTCGAACGAGTTGGGCCAGTTCTGCGGGCTGAGCTGCTGCTTGCCGCGGTAGTTGCGCTTCAACTGCACGTTTACCCGGCCGCGGTCATAGCTGATGCCCGCGTTGAACACCTTCGGCACGAAGCCGCGGAAGTCGGCCGTATCGCGGCCTTCGAGCTGGAGCCGGCTGCCGTTGGCGAACACCGAGAAGCCGCTCGCCCACCGGGGGAGGAACGTCAGCACGTGATCGTAGGATGCCTCGATGCCGCTGACGCGCGCGTCGCCGACGTTGAGGTAGTGACTGAATCGATAATTCGAATACTCGGGTCCCAGGTTGTATTCGGAGAGCAGCGCGGGCGTCGCATCCTGCGTGAGGAGGCCGAAGTAGTTCTTGATGTCCTTGCGGAAGGCGCCGACCGAGAGCACGCCCACGGTCTTGAAGTAATACTCGAGCGCGACGTCCCTATTGTCCGACTCCCACGGCTTCAGGCTCGAGCTCGTCGTGACGATGAGCGGCGGATTGCTCGTGTCGCGGATGTCGATGTCGGGAAACACCCGCGGGAGGTCCGGGCGGCCCAGCGTGCGCGCATAACTGAAACGGGCCAGCAGGTTGCTCGTGAGCGCGAAGCTGGCGTGGAAACTGGGATAGAGTCCGTCGTAGCTGTTCCGGTTGGACGAGCCGCGCACGATGTTGATCCGCCGCGCGCGCTCGATCGGGTCGGTGATCGGGAGCGGCACCCCGGCGGCGTTGCGCAGCGTGTTGCCGGCGGCGTCTTTTTGGTAGCCTAGGGTGGGATCCGTGCGCCGGCCGAGGCTCTTGTCGATCGTCTCCTCGTAGCGGACGCCACCGACCAGCCGGAGGCGGTTGGAGAAAAACGAGGCGTCGGCCATCAGGAATCCGGCCTGAATGGTTTCGTCGAGCAGGAAGCTTTCACGCGTGCGCGAGAGCAGGAACGCGGCCTCGTCGAACACGAAATACTCGGGATGCGCCTTGAAGAGCTCGTACATCTTCCAGTTGTCGACGCGCTCGCGCGGCGGCAGGCCGAAGCCGGGGGACGTGCTGACCGCAGCCTTCAACCCGTAGAGGCCGGCATACTCGTCCGCCGTGCCTTTCACTCGATCGGGGCCGACAAACGACCACTGGCTCGTCGGGCCGTTGTGGTCGCGAATCTGCTGCCGATAGTCGAGGCCGGCCTTCACCTTCACCGGCACGCCGAGATCGAAAGCGCGGCTCGCGTGGATCTTCGCGCCGCGCTGGGTATCATCCGTATCGCGGTTCTGCCGGGAACGGATGACGTCGATCGGCACGTCGGCGAGAGTGTAGGCGTCGACGTTTGCTCCGGTCGTGCTGTCGCGCGCCGTCACGCTGAAAGGTCGGCCGCCCTCGCGGATATCCTGGAAATTGATCGTCACGTTGCGGCGAAACAGGATGACGCGCTCGACCATGCCATATTCCATGTCGCCGGTGCGGTTCTGCGACAGGCCATAGTAGGCACTGCTGTCGAAATTCCAGTGCGCGCCGCGATGGCGGTGACGCAGGCTGTAATGCGTCGTGACGTCGCGCACGATGGTGTGGTGGCCGGTGCCCTCCACCGTGCCCGATCCGACCCGCCCGAGGGCGAAGGTCGGACTGTAGGAACCCACGTTCTGGTTCAGCACGCCGCCGTTATTCCACAGCATCACGTGATTCGCGGACTGCGACCGGGAGGGGTTATACAGCGCTGACACGGACAGCGTATCGCGATCCGAAATACGCCAGTCGGCCGTGGCTCCAATCGTTTGCCGCTGCTTTTCCAGCGGGGTTTCATTGAACTCGAAGCGATCTAGGAAAGGGTTGGCCGGGGTCGACGGGGCGGTGGAGCTGTTCCATTGCGTGCGCAGGTGGCGTTGGAAACTGAACTGCTGGTTGTGCATGCCGTTGATCGAAAAACCGAAGCGCTTGTTCACCGGCACCGTGTAGCTGAAATCGAAACTCGGCTTGATCTTGAGGCTGGGCTCGCGCTGCGGGTACGGCGTCTTCGAGAAGTCCATGTATTCCTCGTTGAACGTCATCATCGCGCGATACTTGAACTGCGGGCGGGCCAACTCAAAGGCGCTCTTGCTGATCAGGTTTACGGAGCCACCGACGGAGCTCGCGGCCATGTCAGGCGTGGGCGCTTTCGTGACCTCGACCCGCGAGATGTTGTTGATCGCGAGATTGCTGATGTCGATCGCGCGGGTGTCCTTAATGCCCGCGCCATTCGCCAGATCGTTGCCATCGATCATCACGGGCGTCATGCTCCCGGGCAGCCCGCGGATGGAAACGCGCCCGCCATCGAGCACCACGCCCGGCATGTTCTTGATGAACTCGCCGACGTTGCCGTCCACACTGTCGCCAAACGCATCCGCGGCCGCGACGGTCTTGAGATTCTCCGCGAAGCGCTGCTCGTTGATCGCGATCGCCCGCGCGTCCCTCTCACGCGTCTCGGACACTACGAACGTCTCAAGCGCCACCGTGCCCTTGTCATCGAAGGCCACTGCGCCGCCGGCGATCGACAGATCGCGCCGCACGGTCTGGCCCGCCGACACGTTGACCTGGACCGAGTGCTCGCCGGAGCCCGTGTAGAAAATCCTCAGCGTGACCGCGCCCGTCGGCACGTGCGTCAGCGCGTAGGCGCCATAGGTGTCGGTGAACGTCTGCAGTGGCGTGCCCGGAATCTCGATCCGGACATTGCGCACGTAGGCTTGGGTGCCGGTGTTGAAGACCCGACCCTCGATGGCGCCGGTCGCGGCCGCCGGTTGCGCCGCCGCCGTGGCGGGCCCCAACGACAAAACCAGGAGGATGCCGGCGGCGGCAAGGCGCACGCGCCAGACGCACGATGCAGGTGACACGGGGGTGGAGCGGAGGGCGGGGTTCGCGTTCATGCTGGGAGGGGTTGTTGGGGAGCGTCGCCTCTGGGGGAAGTCTTCCCCGCCGTCACCCAGTCACCCTGCCCTCTAATCCGCAAGAGGCAAGTTGTGCACTTGATTGCATAGAGTGAAACGGTCCGGGCGCTCCGACCCCTGGCCGTCCTCGCTCACGACGCCGTTTTCGCGGCCGCCGCCGCAACCGCCTCGACCCATCGGCCTTCGATATAAATCCCGATTGGATGTGCCGGCAGCCCGCGCTCGTTGCGCTCGAGCAGGCTCACCAACTGATCGACCGCGGTCGCGCCAATCCGCGGATGGTCGTGAAAGATCCCGCCAAACCCGCCATCGGCCGCGCCATGGTCGAGCGTCACAAGCTCGACCTCACCCGCCAGGCCGGCGACTTTCACCCATTGAGCCAAGGGCGTGAGATTGAGCAGCCCGACGATCGCATCCGGCCGGTGGCGCCGGAGCCAGGCCGCAAACTCTGCGTGGCCCGCCTCGTTCTCGATCAGCAACGGCGGAACTTGCGCACGGCGGCCGCCGTGTTCGAGCTGGTCGACCACATAGCCCGCGAGCCAGAGCTTGCCGACTTTCTCGTGCAGCCGCCGCGGCAGCACGAAACCAATCCGCTGCCGCCCGCGCTGCCGGCACGCGGCCAGGGCCGTGCGTATCGCAGTGAAGTGATTATGCACGACCCGGTTCGCGGGAATCGCGTGCGAGTGCCCGATCGAGATGACGCCGAAATGCTCCCACTCGACCGGCAGCGCGTCCTGCGTGGAATAAAGCGGCGGCAAAATCAGGCCGAGGATATTGCGCGTGAGTAGAATCTGCGTGAAGCGGCGCGGCGTAAACCTCGTGCCGCTGAGGTTGAACTCCTCGAGCTCGTAGCCGAGGAACCGCGCGCGCGTGCGCGCCCCAGAAAAGAGCGCATCGTAGTCCTTGCGCCACGCCGTCACGCGGCCGACCGGCGCCGTGTAGACATATCCGAGATTCGCGCGATACGACCCGGCCCGCCGCGCCTTCCGACTCCGCACGAGGGCGGCAATGAGCGGATTGGGCTTGTAGGCAAACTCACGCGCCACCGCCTGCACGCGGAGCCTCACCGCCTCGGAAATGGCGGGATGATTCCGCAACGCCCGCGATACGGTGCTCGGATGCACGCCGAGTCGCGCCGCGATGTCCTGCAGGGATGCGGGGGTGTTGGGCATGGTGCAGGCCGGCAGAGCGTCTCCCGCCGGTAAAGTCAAAAGCGGTAAAGTCAAAAGCACCTTGCGGAGTCCCGCCCCGTCCGCAGCCTACGTGCGAACCGCGGTCTTCCCGTCCGCGACGATGCTTTGCTGAGTCTTCGTGAACACGGCGTTTACCTCGTCGTCGGTCAGCGTCCGATCGGCGGCGCGGAAAACAAGACTGAAGGCCAGGCTCTTGGTGCCTTCGGGCAAACCCTTTCCTTGGTAGACATCAAACACGCCGACGATCCCGAGGGCGAACGCGTTACCCACCACAGCCCGCGCGGCCTTGGCGAGCGCCTTACTTCTAAGAAACAGCTTCTGCAAGTCGTTGGTGGGAAAAGAAAGCTGTTTCTTCCCATCGGGGCCAAAACTTGTTTTGGTGGGGAGGCTCCTATGCAGCAGGGGCGACAAGAGTGTCGCCCATCCGACGGACCGGCGACACTCCTGTCGCCGATGGTGGGCATGGAAAGCGGTTTCTTCCCGTCGGGGCCAAAACTTGTTTTGGTGGGGAGGCTCTCATTCAGCAGGGGCGACAAGAGTGTCGCCCATCCGACGGACCGGCGACACTCCTGTCGCCGATGGTGGGCATGGAAATCAGTTTCTTCCGGTCGGGGCCAAAACTTGTTTTGGTGGGGAGGCTCCCATGCAGCAGGGGCGACAAGAGTGTCGCCCATCCGACGGACCGGCGACACTCCTGTCGCCGATGGTGGCCACGAAGGCGTGCTCCTTCTCAAGAAACAGCCACTGGTTGAATGGGTTGAAGGGCATAGCCGAGTTCCTTTGCCGCGCGGCGTAAGGCGTTCTCTTTGCGCGCCCGGCACAGGGAAGGATTGCCGAGGCGGGTAGGATCGAGGGGCTTTTGGTATTTGATCATTGAATACAACACGCGTACCCGTGTGGGGGCGGCGGCGGTGACGGCCCCAACCGGACCGAGCTTCGCGCGCATGCTCCGGAACCAGTCGCCCAGCGGCGACTCGACGCGGTTCAGCGATTGTGAATGAAACGTTGGTCGAGCAAACAGTGCTGAATAGATTATCGCTGCGAGAGCGGGGTCAGCCCGAAGGAGATTAGCGAACGGTTCAGAATTTCGGGATGCATTCGAATGCCCTGCGCCAGTAAGCCGAGGTAAACGTCGCGGAGGTCGGAAACCAAACCGCGTCGAAAGGCGACTTCCAAGATCCCGATGCAGCCGATCACTTTTAATCCCTGCGTGGCGGCCAACCGCCGGGCCGCACGCTCATCAATAATCGTCCAGTCGGCGGCGATGGAGTGTGCGAGTAGAATGGTGGCAAGTTCGCCGCGTCCGAGCGAAGGATAGCGCGTGGGCCATTGCTCAAGGAGGGCGGGATCGGGACAGGCTCGGATGCGGAGCCAGTTAGCCGTCTGCACCGCATGAGCGGCCGGTCGCCCCGCTCCGACTACGGCCACCTCGTGATGCACTTCCGCCGCAATCTGCACCTCGCCAAAGAGTGCCGGGAGCAGCGGAAGGTGGCCAATGCGGGCCAGCGAAATCAGCGGCGAGGCGTCGCAGACGACGGTCACAGCGCGAGACTTCTGGCCGCCTCATGATCGGTCTCCCAATCCGAGACCGTGTAGGGCAGCGGCACGCCGCGACGCGCCGAGAACCCCATGAACTCCTCCAGCGCCATCCCCGCCAGTTCCGCCGCTTTCCCTAGCGAAACGCGGTTTTCTCGGAAGAGTTCCAGCGCGATTAACTGCGCTGCGGCCAGCGAGGGCTGGAGGTCGACGTCGCCGGCCAGCGCGAGCAATTCGGCGGGGAGTTCAACGTGCACGGTGGGCATGGTGATGACGTTAGTTACCCGAACGTGCGATGCAACCGGGGAAATCCAGGAAACGAGTGCGCACCCCTGCAAAGCTGATAAACTATTTCGTGATTTAGGGCAGCGACCAAGGGGACCGAGCCGAAAGGGTCACGTATAACCGGAAGAGGGGAATCCGGATGGCAGGAAACCCGATATGCGGCGGACGAAGTCGCGTTGGCAATCGGAACGTCAACGGCGGACAGTCGTGGGCGGATCGAAGGGGGAGGAGCATCCGGACGGGGTCAGTCCGCTGATGGCAATGGAGGATGTCCCGGCGGGCGGGGTTCGTGAGGCAGGAGCGGGTGACGGCGACGACCCGGCGCTGCCGGCTCTTCGCCACCGGCGGGATCAGCAGCGAGACCGGCGGTCGCACCACCCTGCGGCTGAGCGTGCCGCCCGCCGAACGCGACTGGGGGCGGGCAGTGCTGGAGAAAATCCTGAGCGTATCTCCAAACTGCAATACCGTGAGCCCCCGCGCACCCTGACAGATTCAAAAAGTGCCGACGACTCCACCTCTCGCCCTGCCCACGCCCCTTGCTCTGACCCGCTGAAGGACACCGTCGGCGCCTACGCCGTCGCCCTGCGGGAAAATCCCCGAATCGTTCCGTTCGGCGCCTGGCCGCGCTTTGGTCGAAAACCGCCAAAAATCACCTCGCCACTGCATCGTTACGGCTGAGCAGACGCGCCTTAGCTCTTCGGGGCGTTTTTCTTCGCGTTCTTCTTTGCGGTGGTGGGTTCGGGCTTCGCGTTGGGGTCGAAGTTGGGGTTGGGCGTGGGCATCACGGCGCCGACGTCTTGGCGCCACGCGGTGAGTTTCGCGCGGAGGGCGGCGACTTTTTCGGGATGCTGCGCGGCGAGATTGGTTTTTTCCGAGATGTCCTGCGGGATGTGGTAAAGTTCGAGCGCGCCGTCTTCGAACCACTCGATGAGTTTCCAATCGCCGTCGCGGATGGCGCCGTGGGGCGCGCCGCCTTGGTTGCCGTAGTGCGGGTAGTGCCAGTAGAGCGGTTGGCCGCGCGGCGTGCGTTCACCTTTCAGTTGGGGCACGAGACTCACGCCATCGCGGTGTTGGGCGGGGAGCGCCGGGAGTCCGGCGAGTTGGAGGAGCGTGGGATAATAGTCGGTGCTGATGACGGGGGTGTCGCAGGTCGTGCCGGGTTTCGTGATACCGGGGGCGGAGACGATCCAGGCGACGCGCGTGCCGCCCTCGTAGGGCCAGCCTTTGCCGGCGCGGAGGGGAAGGTTCGAGGTCGGATGGCCCTCGCTGGTGGAGAGGCCGCCGTTGTCAGACATGAAGACGACGATGGTGCGGTCGGTGAGGCGGTTTTTTTCGAGGGAGGCGAAGACGCGGCCGAGGCCGGTGTCGAGTTGCTCCAGCATCGCGGCGTAGGGCGCGTGATTCTGGACGAGGCGCACATCGCGTGCGCGCTCGCGGCCCCAAGCGTCGGGGGGAGCAGAGAGTTTTTTCTTTTCGTATTTCGCGACGAGATCCGAGCGGGCCCCGATGGGTGTATGCACGGCGAGGAAGGGCAGATAGGCGAAGAAGGGCTTGTCCTTGTGCGCGTCGATGAACGCGACCGCGTCGCCGACGATGCGGTCGGTGGTTTTAGGGTCGTCTTTGCGGTCGGGCGGAGGGGTGGCGGAATTCGGATAGAAGAACTGCCCGGTGCCCGCCAACTCCGAGGGAAAGCCCTGCGCTCCGGGGAAAAACGCGCCGCTGCCGAGGTGCCACTTGCCGGCGAAGAACGTCGTGTAGCCGCCATCGCGCAGGGCTTCGGCGAGGGTGGTTTCGGCGAGCGGGAGGTGATCGGCGTTGGGAGCGGAGAGGAGCTTGCCAGACTTCATGCCGGGGATGAAATCGGTGATGCCGAAGCGTGGCGGATATTTTCCGGTCATGATGCTGCCGCGGGTAGGCGAGCAGACGCAGCAGGCGGAGTAGCCCTGGGTGAAACGCATGCCGCGCCTGGCGAGCGCGTCGATATGGGGTGTCTCGTAGAACGTGCTTGGGTTGTTCGCGCCGATATCCATGTAACCGAGATCGTCGGCGAGGATGAAGACGATGTTGGGGTGCGACGGGCTCACCGCGGGAGGTGGAGGCGTGGCGGCGGAGGTCGCCGAGAGGGAGAGAAGAAGGGAAAGAGAGAGGGGGAGGAGGCGGCGGATGGGGTGCATGGGCGGCGGAGGGAGGAGGGAGGAGGGCGGAGGGCGCGTGGGCGGAGGGCGGATGGCGGACGGCGGACGGCGGATGGCGGACGGCGGACGGCGGACGGCGGCGGGCGGAGGGCGGATGGCGGACGGCGGACAGCGGCGGATGGGGTGCATGGGCGGCGGAGGGCGGAGGGCGGACGGCGGGCGGCGGACGGCGGACGGTGGCGCGTGGGCGGACGGCGGAGGGCGGACGGCGGCGGGGCGGGGACGAGGAAGGGCGGAGCTGAAAACCCGGAGCGATTCGGCGGGGCGCTCCGGGGGAAATTTGGAACCTGATCGTCGAGCCGGTCAGGCACTTTGTCGCCGTGGTAGGCAGCGACCTTGCCCGCGCTCTTCGGTGGTCGGACCCGGGCCCGCAAGCGGGCGGCCGACGTGATCTGCGGAAACGTGCACAACCGACGCTTACTTCAGCTCTTTGATCCGGATATTCCGATACCACACGGGGGCTTGGGCTTTGCCGTGGAGGCCTTGCAGGCCGAGCGGTCCGTTGCGGCTGAAATCTTTCAGGGCCTTGGCGAACTTGTTGGGCGTGCCGTCGGGATTTTTCTTCGGCTCCTGCCAGTTGTTGAGGTCGACGTTCCAGACTTCTTCGCCGTTGAAAACGAGGGAGACGCGGCTGTCCTGACAGGTGATCGTAAAACGGTTCCACTCGCCGACGGGCTTGGCCATGGGCTTGGCGGGGGGCTGGGCGTTGTAGATGGCGCCGACCATGCCGTAGTGGGCACTGTCCTGGTTTTCGTGCACCTGAATTTCAAGTGCGGCGAGGACGCTCTTGGTGTCGCCCGAGCGCAGGAACACGCCGCTGTTGGATTCCTTCGCGACCTTGAATTCGAGATCGAGGATGAAGTTGGCGTAGGATTTTTTCGTCCAAATTGTCTCTTTGTTCTTCGCGAAGAGCATGCCGTTTTCGACGGTCCAATCGCCGGGCTTTGTCACCGCGTCCGAAAAATCGGCAGTGAAGAGCGGTTGCCAGCCAGTGGTGTCCGGGTGGGCTTTCGGGGCGGCGGACACGGATGAGACCAAGGCCCCGCCGAGGGCGATGAGGCCAAGGGCGAGGGAACGCAGGCGGACGACGGATTGAGGTGAGTTCATGAGGAGTTGGATTTTGGTGGCGGAGAAAAGAAAAGGAAGGGTGAAAGCGGAACGAACCATTCTGGAACGGGTCGGGTCGCGCGAACAAGCGGGAAGATGGGGGCGACGTTATCGGTGTGGGCTGAACGCTGGTGCGTTCCGTGGAGAATCAGGGCGTGAGTCCGTAAGATTTTTCCCACCACGCGAGGCGCTCGGCGTCGGTGGGCGCGGGGGTTTTGAGGCGGGCCTGCCAGGTGCGCTGGTAGTCGGCGCGTTTGGATTTCTGGATTTCGGCTTGGGTCGGTTCGGTGGCGGGATCGGGCAAGGCGCCGCGGTCGCCGGTGGCGCGGATCCATGCGTCGAGAGCGGGGCGGAGGGCGGCGATGGTGGCGGCTTGGGCGGGCGCGGTGGCGACGTTGTGCAGGGCGCGCACCAAGATGTCTTCCTCCAAGCAGCCCCGCTAATGGAACCGAGCCGTCGACCATCGGCGGTCAGCAGAAGTCGCGCTCCGGGGCGGCGATAGGAGGAGCCCTCGACGGTCGCGAGGGTCGCCAAGACCGCAGCACCGGCAGCGGGGCTGAGCAGTGCTCGGAGGATGGCCTGGAGCTCCTTCATGGCCGGCCAAGAGGGCGCACGCGCGACGTGATGGCAAGCGTGCGGGCG
>CAMDOF010000037.1 GCA_945903465.1 Opitutus sp. GAS368 | reverse complement strand
CTTGCGCACGCCGGGCGCAAGATCCGCGGCAGCGGCAAGCAGAGTTGCACTGAAAAACAGCAGGAAGCCGGCGGCGGTTTTCACGGGGTGGCCGCGAGTCAGCGTAAGTTCACCGGTCGTTAGTATTGCTAGGAAACTGGATTTGCGGGGGGCGGGGTTTAAGGGGAGGGGCATGGTGGGATTGGGATAAAGGAGGGGTAAAAGAGTCGATTTTGAGAGGGCGGCGGATTCGGATGAGGCGGGTTACTTTGGAGCGGCGGCGGCAAGGGGGATTTTGAGTGCGAATCGAGGCGCGGCTTGCCGTTGGCTTGGGCAATCATCGCGGAGGTTACGATGCGCGGCAGACAGACCCCCGGATTGCTCGGGGTCAAGGAGCAAGCGTTTTTAAAAAAAATTCTCAGGCCGACTCGGGGGCGTCGGCTGAGGGGTGGCGCTGGTCGTCGGGGCGGGTGGGCTCTGTCCAGAAGACCGGTTCGCTCGCGGCGGCGTCGGGCCGGGCGTAGTCGTCGGCAAACAACTCGGCTTGCCCAGACGCGTCCGCGGGATCGACGGGTGCGCTTGGCCACGTGAAGCCGGTCTGATCGAAGTCGTCCCGCGGGTCCATGACGGCGGCGCGGCCGCGGAGCGATTCGTCATGGATTCTTGGATACGGTAGGTCCGCGGGGCCGGGGCGTGGGTCAACCGGATTAAGTGAAATATTATCAACCTGACCCCGTCGGTTGAGCCCTGGTCGGTTGAGCCCCTTTGCCCGCCCATTATCCGCGACCGCTCCCATGCAACCGCGACGCTCCGATCGTCCGCACCTAGTTGTCTCAGACTAGCACCTCGCGGCTTGGCCCCGTTGGCTTGACCCCAACCGGCGCATCCACACGAAAGCCGTGAGGTAGAGGATCAGGGCCATCAGCGCCGTCGACTTCAGGCCGCCGAGCATTGAGTAGTATTCGAGGCACCCCCCGAGCACGGCCCCGAGCAGGTTCGAGCCGAGCGCGGCGGTCGGTTGGGTCGAGCGCGCGAGCAACATCGGGACGATCAGGCCGGCAAATCCCACGGGCAGCCCCGTGATCAGGCCGGCGAGCAGAACGCGCGAGCCCAGCGGCAGCGACTGCATCCACGACACAGGAAACAAGTAAAGCAGCGCCATCGCGGCGAAGAGCCCGATGAACCACGGCAGCGGACGCCGGAGGTCCCACCGCTGCACCACGAGATTGGCCAGCAACACCATTAGGAGGATGCCGCTGAAA
Source organism: Opitutus sp. GAS368 (assembly GCA_945903465.1). Classification (GTDB taxonomy): domain Bacteria; phylum Verrucomicrobiota; class Verrucomicrobiia; order Opitutales; family Opitutaceae; genus ER46. The sequence goes on along the minus strand of CAMDOF010000037.1, from coordinate 49,678 downwards.
ATCACCGCATTCACGATCCACGTGGACCCAAAGAGCAGGGACATGCTCGTCACTCCTCGCGTTTCGATGAGCAAAAACGCCGCCCCCATCAGGAACAGCGGCCCGTCGAACGCGCCCGTCCCGCGCCGCATCTCGAACGCCCACGGCACGGTCACCCCCGCCAGCAAGAGCACGAAGCTCAGCACCGCCGCATAGCCCCACGGAAACGCCCCGGGCCGCACATACAAAAAGGGCCAGTCGTCGCTCGGGGTGAGCGTGCTCTCCTGCGACGCGGACGGCGGTATCTGCTGGCGCGATTTGATTTCGGCGAGCACGAGTGCCGCGCCTTGGCGAGGCACGACGAACGTTACGGTGGAGCTGTGCAACGGACTGTAGAACGCGATCGGCTCGCGACCGGTGGCGCGCGTCACGGTCCAATAGAGGCGCTCGAAAAACCAGCGCCCGGCATTGCAGGAAATCGCCAGCGACAAATGTCCGCCCGGAGCGACGTGCTGCCACGCCGCTCGGATGCCTTCTTCCGTGTAGACGTAATTGTCCAACCGCAGAGTCGACATCGCCGAGGTCATCGCGTGCGAATCGAGCAGGCCAAAACACACGACGTCATACGCTCCTTGGTCGCTGCCGAAAAATGAGCGCGCATCGTCCACGACTGTGCGCACGCCCGGTTGCGAGTAGGGATGTTCGGGATGGGACTGTCGGCCGATTTCGATGATGCGCGGATCGATGTCGACGCTGGTCACCTGCCGATAGCCGGCGCGCAACGCGGCCTGCACGTCGTTGCCGGTCCCTGCGCCCACCACCACGGCCGAGGTCCGCTGGGTGTTGATCGTGAACGGCAGCGCATACAGGCGCGCCACATCGTGCAGCAATGCGCCGAGAGCGGGATTGAGGGACGGGTTGTCCAAGCGGGCGGACGAGAAGTCGTGGAGATATTGGTGAAAGTCGCGGTTGACCTCAAGTTCCAGCGACATGGCGCCCGGCTGCATGGCGATCCGATTGTAAGGCGAGAACACGGCGCCTTGCACCGAGTATTGGCCGAGCGCGATCACGCCCACCGCCAGCACGGCATCGATCCGGCCGCACGTCAGCCATACAAACGGCAACGCCCCCAGCGCCAGCCACACGGCCGGCCCCGCGTGCAGCCATGCCGCCAGCGAGAAAACCAGAACACCCGCCAGCGATCCAACGAGGTCCGCGTTGTAAGCCTTTAGCGCGGGCAGGCGCGGAAACAGATGTCCGAGCGCGGCACCCGCACACGTGAACACCGCGACCAGGCCGGTGAACAGACTGAGGAAAATCGCGAGGCTGCGCGTGAACGTCCACCCGTCAGCATCGAAGCGCTCGATACCCCACAGCGAGACACTGCGATCAGGAAACCGCAGGTGGACAAGTCCGAGCGAATCCGAGAACGCCAGCGGCAACGCCACAACCAGCAGCGCGGGCAGCACGAGATAAACCAGTCCCGGCCACCGCCGGCCGAGCGCCACTCCCAGCCCCATCCCCAGAAACGTGCCGATCAAAACCAAGTTGTTGAAATACGCGAAGACACGGATTTGCGACGACGTCCAGCGGATCAGCGCGAGCTCCAGCGCGAGAATGCCAAACGTGGCCAGCCCGATCATCAGCCCCGGGGAAACCCGCCGGCCGTCCGCCCACGCACTGCGCGCAAGCAGACTTGTCAGCGCGATGCCTTGCGGCGGATCTGGCGGCCGATGTCTAGGAGCGAGACAAAGGGCGTGACCGGGCGTTGGACGGATCGGCATGTGAGATAAAAAGGAATTGACGATCACCGTCTCCTGCGCGCAGGCGCAACTCAATTGAGCCGCCATATTCAACCAACGGCCATGTTTAGGCGGGTAGTGGATTTCGAGGCATTCGGCCTGGCGACGGGCTTCGGCTGGCCCGAAGGTGTCGTAAAGTGAGGCGATGTCGTGGGTGCTCTGGTTGTCCATCACCAGTCGGACTTTGGTCGCCGGCGGACAGCGTTCATCGAGTATGGCCTTGATGAACCGAGCCCAGTCCTGAGGGGTGCGGGCAACACTGATGGGTTTGGCTACCACGGGCGCAAGGGCAGCACCGGAAATATTTTTCCCGGCGGCCGCGCGTGGTTCAACAGCGACGACGGTTACGACTTCATCAACTCCGACGAAGTGTGCCGGATCGAAAACTGCTGGGCATTCTACAACGGCTTCTCGACCGACTTCAAATCGCTCGGCGACGGCAACGGCTTCAAGGCCGCCGGCGAAGCCGGTCGCAGCGTCGCGCAACTGCCAAACCCGCTCCCGCGCCAGGTCGTGATCCGCAGCGTGGCCGTGCGCAACAAGGTGAATGGTTTCTACGCAAACCATCACCCGGGCGGCATTGAGTGGAGGAATAACACCGCCTACAAGAACGCCACCAACTTCAACCTGCGCGGCCGCGATCCGAAGGATAACAAGACCATCATTCCCGGCCGCGGTCACCGCCTGAAAAACAATCTGGGCTTCGCCGGCGGCGCGAAGGTTGCGGAGGTTGCGGAACTCGACGTGGCGGCGTGCGACGTGAGCGTAAATTATTTCTCGCTGCCTGTCACCGTGGGCTCGGCAGACTTTCTCGGACTCGATGAGGCCGATCTGGTGAAACCGCGAAAGGCCAACGGCGATTTGCCCGACGTGACATTTCTGCACCTTGCACTCGGCAGTGACTTGATCGCCGCGGGCGTCGATGTCGGCCTCCCGTTCAAGGGCAAGGCGACGGACTTGGGGGCGTTTGCATCGGCGAAGTGATTTCGCGCGCGGAGCACACGGACCAGTGCGATCCCCCGGCGTTTTTCCTCCTGCGGTGCTTTGATCGGATCGGCCGCGCCAGACCCACTCGAGGGCTTGCGGCAGCGTCTGCGCTTTCTGGACTTCCGCCGGGGCGCAGGGAATAGGCGGTCACCACGAAATCCACGCTAAAGAAAAAAAGCGTACCGACGGAGGGGAGCCTGCTGCTCGGGCTGAATTAACCCGGCTTGGGACACGGCCTCCTGACGCAACCGGGCCGCTCCGATTTCTCGAAAGTTAGTTCGCGCGAAACCCCAGCACCGCCAACTCGCTGAGATGAAACGGCGACGAGGCGACGACCTCCGCCCATTTCTCCTGCGCTTCTCGGAGTGTCCGCGTATCGCACATCGCCGCTCCATCATCGCGGTCGTGCACGTGCACCGACCAGCCATCCGTATCCGGGTTCGCCCCGAGTTGCAGCACCGAGCCGTGGAGGTAATTACCGGGGATACCCGGATTGGGCCCCGCTCCCGGCACGAGGAAAAGCGTATGCACCGGATCGTGTAAAATCACCCCGCCATGCTTGCGATGATGCGCCGGGCGCCCCGCTACCACCAGCCGCATCGACTCCGCTTTCACCCGCCACGCTAAGGGGAGCGAAGCCACGTAGCGCTCAAAGATCGCCGCGTTACTTTCGAGGGCCCCTGCCTCAATCGACCCGGCCATCCACGCCTCGAAATTATTCGCCTGGAAACAAGGACGCTTCGCCAACGAGCGCACCGTCACAAAGCCATCCACGTGGTCGGAATCGGTGTAGATCTGATGCGAGGCCCGCAAACGATCCAGCGCATCTTGGTAGGACGGCGTTCGCGGCACCGCGCCCACGGGACTCTGCTCGATCATATCGAGAACGTTATGATCGAATTCTGCGTAGGGGTCATGCGGCACAACACCATCAAGACGAGGCCAAACCCACAAGACGAGGGCTATTCCGATTTACCAGACGATATTTCCGCGCATTCCTGACGGCAGGGGCCCGCTTTACCTGCTACGTTCGCCTGATTATGCGCCGCCGTTTCGTAACTGCTCAGGGTGGAAAAAGCTGACGGTGAACGCGCCCGTTACGCGAAGAAAGCCGAATTTCCGGCTGAACTCGGACTGCGGAGGGAGGGTCGCCTTCGCCCAAGGAGGAGAGCAGGATGGTTCAAAGCCGGGAGTTGGGTGGGTGGTGGGAGGGGGACCTCGCGTTGCTCCGGACTTTGCCGACCGAGCCTAGCGAGTTGGGCCCAACGCGACCGCTCGGCGAAAGTGGTCCGCACAGTCCCCTGTGCGGAAGGGTCGTCTCCTGACTCAGAGCCGCCCAGTGGACTGGGCGGACCCCATGTTAACTTTGGTCACCGCACCAGAGGTGATCGGTGCTCGTGATGGCCGGGGATCGACCTGAGCAGTTACGCCGTTTTAAAAGAAACAAGTTAGTCGAGCCAGGCCGATCGCGGCTTTCGCCACCCAGCTCACAACGTCGCCCGATCGGCGATAGGCCGGCTCATTTCCCGATCAGGCCGAGAAATTTGCCCATCAGCCATTCCGGATATTCACCTCGGGGAAACCCCGCGACCTCGCCGCCTTCTCAGGTGCAAGCTCATGACGCAGCCTTTTACCCGCTTGAATTTTTCGCGCCGCCCTCAAGGGGCTGTGCCGCCTGATCCCCGGTTTAAAGGCGGCGAACGCCCCTCCCCGACTCGCCGTTTCTGACGGCCAACCGCAAGCCGGGGAACACCATTTTCACTTTTATTTTCCTTCCGACTCGCCCTCCACCTTGGACTGCGTTTGGTCTTCCCGACCATGGTGAAGCGCTACTTTTTCAGGATCCGCGACGATCTGATCTCGCCCACCGCGAGACCGGCGGAGAATTCCTGCCGCGAGCTGGTTCTTCTCGATGATCGCCCCCTCAAACGAGCGGCCTGGGCGGAACTTCACGCCGCCCGCAAGCGCCAGGAAAAAGCCGCCAGAGACCTTCACCGGCACGAACAAGTCGACCGCCCCGCCTTCGATCGCTGGCTCCACTCGACGTTTCCCGACTTCGTCACTAAGATCCGCGAATGCACCTTGGAAGCCGCCACCAAGACCCAGCAGATCGATTCCGTGATGGCGGAGTCCATGTACACGGGCCGCCTACCCCACCAGACTTGGCAGGATCACCAAGAACAGGCCGCCAACCCTGCGGCCGCCGCCGAGGCCGAGGAGAAAAAACGAGCGTCCGCAAAACAAGGAGCTCAGCGCGACCCGTTCGAAAGTCAGGATGAATTGCCCAATCAGGATGAAGACCCCGCCGATGATTACCGCTCGCAGTGGGAGAAACTTCTCAACTCACCTCTATTTAAACCGGCCGCGCCCGCACCGACTACAAGTATGCGTGACGTCTATCGTCGACTCGTCCAACGCCTCCATCCGGACCGCGGCGGAGAATGGACCGCCACTCGCGAGCGGCTCTGGCACGAAGTCCAGCAAGCGTGGAGCTGCGAGGACGCCGATTGGCTGACGCGTTTAGAGGTGGAGTGGGAAGCGGCCAACGATGTCATGACCTTGCAATCCCCGCTCAGCCGCTTGCGCCTCGCGGTCACGGGCTTCGATGCCGCCCGCCGCGATACCGAGCGCAAACTTCGCCTCTATCGAAGAGAGCGTGCCTGGCGTTTTACCTTAAACGAAAAAAAGCGGGAGAGCCTCGCCTCGCAAACCTTGGCCCAACTCAACTACGATCTTCTCTTGATCACAGCGCACCTGCTTACCCTGAAGCAGATGATCGAGTCGTGGGAGAAAAAAATCAGCCGAAACACTCGCCGCCGCGCACGCGGTGAGCCCCGCTAACCAGGACTCGCCCACGGCCCACCGCTCCATCGATGACTCCTCTCGCCCGCGAAGTCCGACCCGGCCCGCGCCCTCGGCACGTTCTCAACGAGCACGGCATCGTCGAAGCGGTTCCCGCCGACTGGAGCCTCTTGCCCCCGGGCGATGCCGCCCTCAGCCGGCGGATCAAACAGGACGGCCCGAGCCTGACGATCATCGAGCTGAAGGGTCGCAAGCGCTTCTCTCGGGGAATCTGGGCGCCCACCGCACGCCTCGCCCTCCTCCGCACCGTGCTGGCACGCGAGCGCGCGGACCCGTCTTATCTAAAAAAACTTCAGTCGAGCCGAAAGCGGCGCGAAACCATCGAGGAAAACTACACGGAGGATTTCCAGGAGGCGGTGCATCAGTATCTGAATTTTCACCCGACCCAGCAAACCGCGGCGACCGCGCTCGCTCAACTCATCACGGAACACGCCACGCCCGTCGGCAGCGGCACGGTGGCCCGCACTCAACGCATTCCCCTCGAGGCCCGGGCCGCCGCCGCCACCATCGCTTGGCTGCGCCACCAGACGACCAGCTACGATCACCTCGCGATCCCTCGCGAAAAAGGCCGCCGCCGCGAAGTGCGGCGCCTCCTCGCCCAACGTTCCGTCCAACTCCTCGCCCGCTATCGCTCCGGGGAAGCCATCGATCTCGCCCAATGCCCGCTGCATCGCGCCCTCCTGCCGTGGATGGCCACGCGGACTCTCGGGTAGTTTGACCCACCGTCGGGCTGCCCCCGCCCACTGCGGGCGCGCCGAGACCAGCGTCTCCGCACCCCCACCGGCCGGGCGCACACGCCGAGCCACCCGCGCCTCCACGGGCCTCCCCTCACACCCCAATCAGCCGTGCAGATAAAATCTCACACGCGGCTCAAGCGCCCCGTCGAATCCCCAAAACGTTCGATTCCCTTGACACCCGCCTGGTCGGCCAGACTCAGAAAGAGATTTGTCAGCGGCTTCCCGCCATGCTGCACGTAGCGACCTGCCGCCAGCGAGCCGCCACCATGGCCGGCCAGAATCACGGGAAGGTTGTCGTGCGAGTGCCGATTGCCGTCCGCATTCCCGCTGCCATAAACAATCCGCGAATTGTGCAGCAGCGAACGACCGTCCACGTCCACCGTCGCCTCCATCCTGCGCAGAAATCCGGCAAAACGCTCAACATACCATTGATCAATCCGCGCGATTTTAGCGATGCGCTCCTCATCATTCTGGTGGTGCGACAGGTCGTGGTGCCCCTCGGAAATTCCGATCTGCGTGAACGAGCGGTTGTCGCCATCGTGACCGAGCACAAAGGTCGCCACCCGTGTCGAATCAGTCTTAAAGGCGATCAACATCATGTCGTACATCAGATCGACATAGTCGGCATGGCTTTGGGGAATACCGACCGGGGTCGCTTGGTCGGGATCCACGTTGGCCCCAAATTGTTCGGCTTTCTGGATACGCCGCTCCACCTCGCGCACGCCGGTCAGATACTGGTCTAGCTTTTCCCTGTCGGCCAGGCCCAGTCGCCCTTGCATCTGCCGCGCATCGTCCATCACAAAATCAAGCACCGAGCGCCTTGCCATGATCCGCTGCTGGGCGTTGGCCGCCCGCTCACCGTGCCCACCCGCACCAAACAGCCGCTCAAAGGCGAGCCGCGGATTATTCTCCGGAGTCATGGGCGTCGTCGCCGATTGCCACGATATATTATACTGGTACGCGCACGAATAGCCCGAATCGCAATTGCCCGACTGCCGGTTGACATCACAGGTCAGCTCCAGCGAGGGCAGGCGCGTGAGATGACCGACTTGCTTCGCGATGACTTGATCGATCGAGACGCCCGCGCGGATATCGGTCGCACTCTTGTTCAGGCGTACTCCCGTGAGGAAAACTCCGTTGCCCCGCGCGTGGTCACCGGCCCCGTCCGCGCCACCCCGCGCATTCGCGTGATCCAAACCACCCAATACCTGGACGTGCCCGCGCATCGGCTCCAGTGCCGCCAGCGTCCGGTGCATCCGAAAATCCGCTTCGCCACCTTCGGGCCACCAGCTCGCCGGAATCGCTCCATTGGGAAAACACACAAACGCCGTGCGCAAAGGCGCCCCCGTGGCCGTCGTCGCCAGGCCTGCCTCCGCGGCCGCCAAACCCCGGCGTGGCAGCAGCGAGGCCAAGGCCGGCAGAGCCACGCACGCGCCCAAGCCACGCAAGAAATGCCGGCGATTCATGGCAGCCAAGCGCTGGGCAGCGACGGATTCTCGGGAGGTATTCATAGAATTAATCAGATAATTGGGTGGCACGGTCAGGCTTGGGCGCAGCGTCGGAAACCGCCACGGCCTTGACCGGCCGCTGCTGTTGAAAGGGAACCGAATTAACCAGAGCTAGCAACCACGCCGAGGGCTTGCCCCCGCCGGCCTCAAGCGTGTCGACCAGGCGATCGAGCGCGTCCACATCGTAAAACTCCAGCCCGCGGCCCAACGCGTAGGTCATTAATTTATCGCTGAGGTTATAGTAAAAATTGCGCTGGTGCTGGGTCGCGAGGATGTGCTTCAGCTCGCGGATGTTCTTGAAGGGTTCCCCCGTGAGCAATTTACCCTCCGCTTTAATCGGCTCGCCCAACTCGCTCTCCCGCCACTGACCCATCGCATTGAAATTTTCCAGCGCCAACCCCAGTGGATCCATGCGACTGTGGCAAGAATGGCACAGCGGTTCTTTCGCGTGCCGCGCCATCGTTTCCCGTAAACTGAGCGGTCGTGCCCCTCCCACTGCCGATTCCTCCAGCGAGGGAATGTTCGGCGGCGGGGGCGGGGGCGGCGTCCCTAAAATCGCTTCAAGAATAAAGAGCCCGCGCTTCACCGGCGAGGTCCGCGTCGGATTTGATGTTACCGTCAAAATCGTTCCCTGCGTCAAGATCCCTCCTCGCGGACTATCGGGCGGCAAGGTCACCTGCCGCAGCTGGCGGCCCGTCACCCCGGGAATGCCGTAATGCTTCGCCAACTCCTCGTTCAAAAAGGTGTAATCACTCTCGATCAACTCCAGCAGGCTGCGGTCTTCCCGCAAAATATGCGCAAAGGTCATCTCCGTTTCCTGCAACATCGCCCGCCGCAGATCCCCCGTCAGCTCGGGCTTCGGCGTCCGATTAAACTCCGCCAAAACCTCCCGCGCCTTCGCGGCCGTCGCCGACTGCTCCGGGGTTCGCGCCGCCGAGCGCCCGCCCCCCCGCCGCAACACCTGCCTCGCCTCCTCGTACTCTGGGCTCGGATGGTCACGCAGATAAATATCCAGTGCGGTGATCGGCACGTTGGTAATATCGCGCGCCTGCAACCACTGCCCCGCAAAACTCTGCACCCACTCCCGCCCACGCGGATCCGCCATCAGCCGACTCACCTGCGCCGTCAGATTAGCCCGCAACTGGCCCGCTCCCGCCAACCGGAGCAACTCCGCATCCGGCATCGAGGACCAAAAGAAATACGAGAGACGCGATGCCAGCGAGTGCTCGTCAATCCGCGGATACCGCTCTCCCGCCGCTAACGGCAATCCGCGATCTTCGCGGAAAATAAAACTCGGCGAAGACAACACGGCGCTCATCGCCTGCGCGATGCCGCTTTCAAACGTCGCTCGCGGTTTCGCCGAAACGCCCTCCGCTAGATCGACCAGGCGCTCTAGCCGGCCCGGTTCCACCGGCCGCCGATACGCCCGCGTCGCAAATTTTTCCAACAACTCCCGCGCATAGGCCCGCCGTGCCGACGCTTCCGGCGGGATCTCCCTCGCGAAAAACTTACCGTACACCGGCGGCTTTACCCAAAATTCCTCCGCGAGCGGGCCACGCACCACGACGGCGTTCACCCGCATCCGCAACTGCCGCAACTGCGGGCGCGCCGGCGCCACCGGCTCCATCGTCACCACAAACTCATGCTCCCCCACGCCCCATTCCCGGTCGTAAATAAACTCAAACTTCCGGCTGCCTTCCCGCAGAAACTCCTGATCCAGCAGGGTCTCCCCATCCACCGCAAACGTCAGACGACAGCGGTTCTGGTCAAATTGCTCGTCCGCATACCGCTCAACCGCCCGCAAATCCAACTTCACTTGATAGCTCCCCGCCTGCGTCACGCGATGCTTCGCCGCCACGGTCGCCGGCGTATAATAAGATAGCTCGAGCTCATCTCCCACGATCACCGGCACCGGTCGTGCCGACGGCGGCAGCGCCCCTTTCTGTCCCCGCCCGCTGCGCCCGGGCGCTTTCCCCGGCACCACCACCGTCGCGACGGTCGGCGCCACCACCGCGGCTCCGCCCAGGGCCTCCACGCCTAAGGCTGCCGCTGGCTCCAGCGCGGGCACCGTCGTATCCACTTTTACTGTTAAAAACTGCCGCCCCGGCACCGGGGTCTCGGCGACGACTCTCGAATGCAACGGCACGGTTTGCGCGACGATGAACTGGGCCGCGTCGAGATATTTTTCCAACAGCATCGGCGAGAGGGTTAGCACGTCGGCGATGTTGTCGAAGCCGTGGCCAGTATCATCCGCGGGAAACTCTTTCTGCGTATCATAATCGAAACCCGTCAGCTCGCGCACCGTGTTGCGATACTCTAACCGATTCAGGCGCCGCACCGTCACGCGCCCTGGGTCGGGTTGAGCCAAATCTAAACCCAATGCGTCCCGCTTGATCCATTGCATCAGCTTCTCCGCTTGGGCCCGCGGCAAGTGCTCTTCATCCGCCGGCGGCATCACCCCGGACCGCACATTTTTCAACGCCCGCCACCACAACGCCGGATCGCGCAGCGATACCTCCGAATCAAACCCGTCCAGCCGCACCCCGCCCTTGTCGACCCCGTTGCCGTGGCAATCAAAACAATACTTGCTCAAGACCGGTTCAATCTCGCGCTGAAACGTCTCCAGCGCGCCTTCCGCCGCGGCCATGGTGATGGCGCTGACCGAAAAAAATAACCAAATTCTTAGAGGCATACGCTCATGCAGTGATAAGCTCGACGCACCGTCTCCGATAAGGATGCGGCTCCCGGCTCACTTCAGCCGGGATTAAATCAAAAGTTCACTCCCTCCGCGCATCATGCTGGGCCCACCCGACCGCTGCGGGCCACCGCGCCCTCCGCGGCGCCAACCGGCCTCCCACTACGGCGGAGACCGCTCCGAGCGGCCTCATCGCGCCCCCCCTCGCCTTAAATCCGCCGCCCGTTCCATTTGCTCAAAGGCCTCCCGCGTCCTTCCCAGCGCCCGCAAAACCTGCGCAAAATCATCATGCACGGCCGCCACCTCCGGCGCGAGCCGCAGCGCCTGCTCAAAAACCGCCACCGCTTCCACCAAACGCTCCGCGTTGACCAGCGCCACCGCCCACCGGGCCGCCATCACCGCGTCTTCTGGCCGCAGTTGCTGCGCCGCGGCAAAATGCGTCACCGCGTCCGCCCAGCGCGATCTCGCCGCCAGCGCCATCCCCAGATTCGCCCGCGCCACCACCATCCGCGGCGCCAGCCGGACGGCCGCTTCCAGATGAACCAGCGCCTCGTCGACCCGCCCCGCTTGCGCGAGCGCCACCCCCAGATTTAGCCGCACCTCCGCCGAGGCCGGCGCCAGTTCCACCGCTTGCACCAACTGCGGCCACGCCTCCTCCCGGCGACCCGCTCCAGCCAGCGCCGCCCCGTAGTCACTCCGCACCGCCGCCAGCCTGGGTTGCATTCGCAGCGCCGTCTCAAAGTGCGGCCACGCCTCCTCCCAGCGGCCTGCCGCCACCTCCACTCGCCCCAGATGGGCGTGCGTCTCCGCCGATTGCGGGTTCAGGCGGAGCGCCGCAAGGTGCGCGGCTTTCGCCTCCGCCCACCGCCCCATCCGCCGATAGGCCCCGCCCAGATTATCGTGCGTCGCCGCGTCGCCCGGTTGTAGCTCCCGCGCTTGGCGAAATTGCGCCACCGCCTCGTCCCACCGACCTGCCTCCGCCAACTCCACCCCAATATTATTCATCGCGCCCACGTAGTCCGGCCTCTCCGCCAGCGCCCGTCGGTAGTGGATCATCGCCTCCTCAGGTCGGCCCACCCGCCGCAGCGCGTTCCCAAGATTATTATTAAACTCCGCCCGATCCGGCGAAAGCCCCACCGCCCGCTCCAAGGCCACCAGCGCTTCCCCCGGTCGCCCCACTTCCAGCAAGGCCCCACCCAGATCGTTGTAAGCATCCGCCTCATCCGGCTGTCTCCGCGTCACTTCCTGAAACGTCGCAATCGCTTCCTCCCACCGCCCTTTCTTCGCCAGCGTATCGCCTAGATTCAAACGCGCCATCAGCGCTTGCGGATTTCTCGCCAAGGTCGCCCGCCAGAGCGTCTCGTTATCCAAATATGCATGCGAAGCGCGCCACGTCATCAGGCCCAGTCCCAACAATAAAGCCCCTCCCGCCACCGGCGCCCACCGGCGCGTTCCGACCACCAGCAGCGCGCCCACCAGCGCCAGCGGACCCATGCTCGCCAAATATTGAAAATGATCGCTGACGAAGCTGTACCGGAAAAAATAAATACTGAAAAATCCCAGCACTGGAAAAAGCAGGACGACAAAAAAAACCGCCGCGAAAAAAATTCCCGCCCATCCGGTCCAGCGCTTCCAGAAAACCCCGAGCATGCCCAGCCCCGCGACCACCGCCACCGCCGGCACAAAATCCCACCCGCCCAGCGCCACTCGCTCCCAGCGCGGATAAATAAAAATCAACGGCTCCGGCCAGATCAATTTTTCCAGATAGAACCAGACCGCCCGCCCGGCGAGCACGATGCGCTCAGCCAGCGTTTGATTCCACGCCGCACCTTGCGCACCCGAGTGGTGCTGCTGCTCCCAAATTGTCCAACCCGCCGCCAGGGCCGAAAATCCAAAAAATGGGAGCAACCTACCGCCTTCCCGCCAACTCAGGCCACCGCGCCAGCCCACGGTCACCAAGACCAACACCGCCGGCAACATGACCGTCGAGGGTTTACTTAAAATCGCCAGCACCGCGCCGAGGAGCGCACCCGCGTAGACCCAAACGCTCATCCCGTGGCCACCCGCCGCCTCTCGTGCCCGGCTCGACCCGCTCTTCGCGCCACCGGCGACCGCGGGCCCGCGCCCGCCCCATTCTCGCCACCACGGCCACTCCGCTTCCTCCCTTCCTTTCCCCGCCCCCACCCACGCCGGGCTCCACCCACGGGCCGCCAACCCCGTTAAATAAAAACTCACCGCCGCCAAAAAAAATACCGCGGACTGCGTATTTTTTAACTCACAGATCCACGCGACCGACTCCACTTGCACCGGATGCAACCCCCAGATCGCCGCCCCCAGCCACGCCCCGGGCACGCGTAGCTGTCGCAGAACCCGCCACAGGAGCCCCACCGCCAAGATGTGGCAACCGAGTGTCACCACGCGGTAGCCCCAGGGCGCGCCCCCCCACAGCGCGTGCTGCACCCAGAAATTCGTCAGGACTAAAGGAAAATAATTCGCCCGCGCCGTCGTCCAGATTTCTTGTAAGCCCAACGGCCCTACAATCGTGGGATTCGCCGTGATGTGCAGATCGTCGTCCCAGAGAAAATCGCCGCGCAGGGAACTCCCGTAGGCGATGACGATCGCCGCTGCCAAACTCACGGCAGCCAGGACCGGACTCTTCATTAGACGGCGCAGGGCAAACACGGGAGCACGCTGGTGATTTTGCCCCGCCATGAACAGCCCCGAAATACCGCAGCCGAAATGCGGAAACCCACTCGCCCACGGCCATCCGCAACGAAATATCTCGCCCGCGCGCAGGCGGTGACCGAACCGGTCCGGACCTGGATGGGAACTCCGAATTCTGCGGCTTAGAAAATTGGCGCGCGTCACGATTCCGCAATCGCGCCAATTCACGAATGGTTTTCGCCTGGTCGGGTCTCGATTTGTCACCCAATCGGTGACACTTCGCCGGCCTCCGCGATGGGCGCGGGCGGCGGGCTCAGCCGCGATCGTACAGCCTTTTTTGCAACCCAACGGGTGCCCGCTCGCCGGCTCGCCCGCCCACCGATTCACGAAGACGCCAGCCCCAGGTCCGTGCCAGCTGGCCAGAGTGGCCCAACCAGACGAGCTTCGGGGAAGACCCTTGGCCCGCTCCACCCCGCGCGTCACCTCGCGCCGCCACCAGCCACTTCCCGCCTCATCCCTCCCACCCCAAATCCTGACACTTGACGGCCCAACCCCGCCCGCAAACTCCACGCCGGCCCCGCGCCCCTTTCGCCGGGCCCGCGCCCCTTTCGGCGGGCCCTCAGGTCCGTAATATTCCCGCCGCTTTTTCGGCGAGGAAGCTCGCGTAGGTCTGCGCGACTCCTGCCTGCAATGAAATCCGCGCGCGCCAGCCGAGCCCACTGAGTTTGGATACGTCCAATAACTTTCGCGGCGTGCCATCTGGCTTGCTGCCATCCCACCCGATCCGACCTTGGAAACCCGTCACGGTCGCAACCGTCTCGGTCAACTCCCGAACGGTCACGTCCACCCCCGTGCCCACGTTGATCCAATCAGGAGGATTCTCCTGCTGAACGAGAAACGCACACGCATCCGCGAGATCATCGACATGCAGAAACTCCCGCCGGGGCGAACCGCTCCCCCAGGCCACCACTTCCGCTAAACCCGCGACCCGCGCCTCGTCGAAACGGCGGATGAGCGCCGGCAGGACATGTGAATTCGTCGCGTGGTAATTATCACCGGGACCATAGAGATTCGTCGGCATCGCCGAATGAAACATCACCCCGTATTGCTTTCGATAGTACTGGCAGAGCTTGAGCCCAGCAATCTTGGCGATGGCGTAGGCCTCGTTCGTCGACTCCAGCCCACTCGTCAATAAACAGTCTTCCGTCATTGGCTGCGGCGCATGCTTGGGATAGATGCAAGAGCTCCCCAGAAACAACAGCCGCTTCGTCCCGCTCCGATAGGCCGCGTCAATCGTATTCGCGGCCAAGACCAGATTCGAAAGGAGAAACTCCGCCGGGTAAGTCTGGTTAGCATGAATGCCCCCGACCTTCGCCGCCGCGATGATCACCATGTCCGGTTTTTCCGCCGCAAAAAACGCCGCGACCGCGCCTTGATTCTCGAGGTCCAGCTCACGCCGCGTCCGCAGAACCAGCGCTACCCCCGCCTCCCGCTGGAACCGCCGCACGAGGGCGCTTCCCACCATGCCGTGATGACCGGAGATAAATAGTTTCATTGATAGATTTCCCGCGATGCCGGCCCCACGGGTCGGGATCACCCGTGCCCGCCAGCTCATCCGCAGTGCGATTTAGAGTTTGGGCAACTGGGCGATCTGCGCTTCACGGCGGGCCAAAGCCAGATCCGCCTCCGTCATGATTTTCACGAGCTCCTTGAACTTTACCTTCGGCTCCCAGCCCAGCTGACGCTTCGCCTTGGCCGGATCGCCAATCAGCAACTCAACCTCCGCCGGCCGCTCGTAACGCGCATCGTATTTCACATACTTCTCCCAATCAAGATCCAGCAGGCCAAATGTCTCCTGGATAAACTCCTTCACCGTGTGCGTCTCGTTCGTCGCGACCACATAATCATCCGGCTGATCCTGCTGGAGCATCACCCACATCATCTCAACGTATTCCTTGGCATAGCCCCAGTCGCGTTTCGCATCGATGTTCCCCATGAAGAGCTGCTGCTGCAGCCCGAGCTTGATCCGCGTCGCCGCGCGCGTGATCTTGCGCGTGACGAACGTCTCTCCGCGCCGCGGGCTCTCGTGATTAAACAAGATGCCGTTGGACGCGTGCAAATGGTAGCTCTCCCGGTAATTTATCGTGAGCCAGTACGCGTACATTTTTGCGCAACCATAGGGCGACCGCGGCCAAAACGGCGTCTTCTCCGTCTGCGGCACTTCTTGCACCTTGCCATACATCTCCGATGAAGAGGCTTGGTAAAATCGGCATTTCTTGACCAGGCCAGCCTCCCGAATCGCCTCGAGAATACGGACTGAGCCCAACCCGACCACGTCGCCCGTATACTCCGGAATGTCGAACGAGACGCGCACGTGCGACTGCGCACCTAGGTTGTAAATTTCATCCGGCTGAAGCTCGTACAGGAGTTTCACCATCTGCACCGAATCAGCCAGATCCCCGTAATGCAGGAAAAGCCGCACTCCGTTCACATGCGGGTCGTTGTACAGGTGATCGATTCGGCTGGTGTTAAACGTCGAGGCACGGCGAATGACCCCATGGACTTCATAGCCTTTGCCCAGCAAAAGCTCGGCGAGATAGGAACCATCCTGACCCGTGATACCGGTAATAAGCGCTTTTTTCATGCGTGAATTCCAAAATCTATCCAGCGGCCAGCCACGCCTGCAAGCCTCCGTACTCAAAAAACCGTACTCAAGAAATCTCATCGATAAAAAGCGCTCGCCGCCACCACGCACCGCGTCGCGTCGCGCATCGCCGCCGCGTCGCATCGCGCATCGCCGCCGCGCACCGCCGCCGCGCACCGCAGCGCGCTCCGCATCGCATCGCGCACCGCGTCGCGCACCGCATCGCGCCGCGCACCGCATCGCGCACCGCCACGCACCGCGTCGCGCATCGCATCGCGTCGCATCGCGTCGCGCATCGACCGCCGCGCACCGCAGCGCGTCGCGCACCGCACCGCACCGCAGCGCGCACCGCAGCGCAGCGCGACCCACGCCCTCGGCCCCAGTAAACCGTTCCCCTTCGCCGCACTTGATTCCATCTCGCCAATCCCCTCAGCTTCCCTCCCGGTCTTCGCCGCCGACTCCTTCCCCACCCGATCTCCGCTCTCCGCCGTGCCTCCCCACCCCCCGCGCGCATGACTTCCCTTAAATTAAAATCTCCCGTCGTGAAAAAAATTCCCGCACTCATCTTTCTGCTTCGAGTCCTTTTTTTTCTCTGGCCGGTCCTCGTCGCCCGCGCGGCCGCACCCGCCGCGAGCTCGCCCAATATCCTCGTGATCTACACCGACGATCAGGGCTACGGCGATATGTCCGCACTCAACCCTCAATCAAAATTTCAAACCCCCCACCTCGACCGCCTCGCTCGGGAGGGCCTGCTCTTTACCGATGGCCACTCTGCTGACACCGTCTGCACCCCTTCCCGCTACGCGTTACTCACAGGGCGTTACAGTTGGCGCACCTACCTCAAACAGGGCGTCCTCCACGCCGAGGGCGATGGCCTCATCTCTCGCGATCGCCTCACGGTCGCCTCCTTGCTCAAGGCCCAAGGCTACCGCACCGCGATGTTTGGAAAATGGCATCTCAATATGAAGTTTCCCGGCAGCGTCGGCCAACGCGACTGGTCCCAGCCTATCACCGACGGTCCCAACGACCATGGCTTTGACGACTACTTCGGGATCCCCGCTTCGATGAACTATGGCGTCCTCACCTTCATCGAAAATAATCGCGTCACCGATCCGCCCACCCTCTGGACCAATAAAAAACCCGACGCCCAGCAGAACACGTTCCGGTTCAAACCGCCGTACAACCCCCAGCGCTTGCAGCCCGATGATATCGAAGTCGCACCCTCATTTCGTGATGATATTTGTCTTAAAATCTGCACCGAAAAAGCCGTCGACTACATCGCGCGCCACGCCGCCGAGGCCAAATCCGGACATCCCTTTTTCATTTACCTCGCGCTCAACTCACCGCACTTGCCCCACTGTGCTTCACCCGAATTCGCCGGCCAGAGCCACGTGGGCGCCTATGGCGACTTTATGCTCGAGACCGACCACCGCGTCGGTCAAGTCCTCGCCGCCCTCGATCGGCACGGCTTGACCCGTGATACCCTCGTTTTTCAGAGCAGCGATAATGGCGGGGAAACCGGCTACACGGAACGTGCGCAAAAGTACCAGCACGCCAGCAACGGTGAACTCCGCGGCGGTAAACGCGATATCTACGAGGGCGGTCATCGCGTCCCTTTTGTGATGCGCTGGCCAGCCGTCATCAAGCCCGGCCGCACGTGCGCGGAGCCCGTCGGCCAAGTCGACTTGCTCGCGACTTGCGCCGATATCCTCGGCGTCACCCTGCCGGCCCACGCCGGCGAAGACAGCTCCAGCCTGCTGCCCGCTCTCCGCGGCGACGACTATCCTCGCCCCTTGCGCGGCCCACTCATCCATCATTCCGGCAGCGGTTACTTTGCCATCCGCGAAGGGCCCTGGAAACTAAATCTCTTTCGGGGCTCCGGCGGCACTCAAGCCCCCCGCTTCATCGAGCCCAAGCTAGGCGAGCCGGCCGGCGAACTCTACGATATGACCAACGATTGGCGCGAAACGAACAACCTCTGCGCGCACCAACCCGAGATCGTCGCGCGACTCCAGACCACCGCCACCCAGATCGTCCGGCGCGGTCGCAGCACACCGGGCATCGCCCAACCCAACGACGGCCCCCCTCTATGGCCACAACTCACGTGGATGCCTGAGGCCACCGATCCCAACGTGCCCGCCGCCAAAAATTCCAAAAAGAAAAAGACCGCAAAATAACCCCGAACCCTCGCCCGTGCGCCCACCCCGGCAACACGCCGCGCCTGCCTCGGTGTCAGCCCACGCGGGGCGCCACCGCTCTGCCCTTCCCCCCACCTTCCCGGCCACCCGTTCCCGTCCACGCCTTCCGGCCACCGCCGCCCCCGCACTTTCCGCCGCTCTTATGAAAAATTACCGCTTCATTTGCCTCCACGCCTTCCTCCTCGGCGCCTCCTTGGCGATCACGCGGGCCGCCGACGAGGTCGTGGGCCCTTGGAACCTGACTGTTTTGAAACGCGCGCCCACGATGCGCTGGCTCGAGCCCACCGGCCCCATCCGCGCCTTGCTCTACAGCAGCGAAAAATTCCGTGGTGAAGCCACCGAGGTCTTCGCCTTCTACGCGTCGCCCGCCACTTTGGGGGAAGCCAAGCCAGATGGAAAATTCCCCGGCGTTATTTTGATTCACGGCGGCGGTGGCACCGCTTTTGCCGAGTGGGTCCATCTGTGGGCAAAACGTGGATACGCCGCTCTCGCTATGGATCTCGCCGGCAGCCGGCCCCCGTCGCCCGTTTATGATCCGTCAGGCAACCCCGTCCGCAATCAGGCTAACGCCAAAGAAACCCGCTCCCGCCTCGCCCACGGCGGTCCCGATCACGGGCACGCGGAAAAATTCGATAGCATCGGTGGCGATGTTTCCAATCACTGGCCGTATCACGCCGCCGCGAGCGTCATCCGCGCTCACTCGCTCCTGCGGACATTTCCCGAGGTCGATGCCAACCACACCGCGGTGACGGGGATCAGCTGGGGCGGCTACACCACGTGCCTCGTCGCTTCCCTCGACGATCGCTTCAAAGCCGCCGTGCCCGTCTATGGCTGCGGCTTTCTCTTCGAGGGTGAGTCCGTGCAAAAACCTTCCATCGACAAACTCGCCGACCAACGCGCGGCGTGGATCCAAGCCTACGATCCCGCGAGTCTCCTCCCCCGCTGCCGCGTGCCGCTCCTCCTCGTCAATGGGACTAACGATGTTCACTACCCGCTCGATAGTTACCAGAAGACCTTCGACGTCGTGCCCGGCCCCAAGCAGCTGCGCATCGGGGTCAAAATGCCGCACGGACACTCCGCCGGCTGGGCGCCCCAAGAAATCGGGTGGTTCATCGATGCCGCGTGCCGCGACGGCCCCGCGCTTCCCGTCCCCGGAAAAATCACGACCACCGACGCCACCCTGCAACTCCCTTTCACCAGCGCGATCCCGCTCCGGTCCGCCTCGTTGCACTTCACCACAGAAACCGGTCTGCGCTCGCAACGCTCCTGGCAAGCGCTGCCCGCCGCCATCCACGCCGGCGTAATCACCGCACCCAAGCCACCCGCCGAGGCCAACACGTGGTTCATCGCACTCACCGACCAGCGCGGCGCCATGGTCACCACGGCCGTTCACTTTCAACCCTGACTTCGCCCACTCCTCATCGTGCAATTCCTTTGGCCTTTTCTGGGCCACGCTGATTTTCGCCTCCATTTTATCGTAACGTTTCCGCGTTTTCCACGCCGGCGGGCCAGCCGATCGGCAAATCTGCATCCCGGCGGCGGCCCCGGCCACGACGAAATCCAAGGATCAGTCCGGCGAGTTGCCGGCCCGTCTAAAAACTCGCGGATTGACAGCAGATGGGCCGCAGACTGTTTCTTCGAATCGTGATCGCCGCGACCGAAGTCCGGAAACTCGCCCAACCGCCGGCCCAACCAGAGGTATGATTCTCGGGCTGCTCGTCGTTTCAGTTGTTCCGCTGGCGGCCGCCGCTTTTCACGTGGGGTCGCCAAACTTGGGATGGCGTGATGCGGTGATGCGCGCGGCGTTAGCCTGGGGTATGGGTGTGCTCGGGTCCACCGAAGCGCTCGGCGCGTTTTCCGCGTTGGCGTTTGGGCCGGTGCTCGCCACCTGGCTCAGCGCGCACGTCGCCTTGCTGGTCTGGATTTGGCCGCGGCGGGCCAAGCTCATCTGGCCAAAGATCGCCCCGCATCACCTGCTGCTCGCCGCGCTGCCCACCCTGGCGCTAGCGACCTCCCTGCTCGCACCGCCGAACACGCCGGACGCGCTGAGCTACCATCTGCCCCGGCAGGCGATGTGGATCCAACAGCGGAGCGTCGAACATTTCCTGACCATCAACGACCGCGCACTCATGATGCCGCCGCTGGCTGAGATGATGCAGGCCCACGCGCTGCTGCTCTCCGGCTCAGACGCTTTTGCGAATCTTCCCCAGTGTCTCGCCTATGCGCTGGGTCTCGTCGTCGCGAGCCTGCTCGCCCGCGAACTCGGCGGCGGGCCGCGGGCGCAAGGTCTGGCCGCGCTCGTGTTCGCCACGCTGCCGATGGCCTGGCACGAGGCGAGTAGCGCGAAGAACGACCTCCTCGTCGCGCTCTGGCTGGCGATCGTGGCGTGCTCCGCCTTTCGACTCGCGCGATCTGGGCCGCACCCGCTCGTCGAGTGGCTTGCCGCCGGGGCGGCGCTCGGGCTCGCCTTCGCGACGAAGACGACCGCGCTCATCTTTTGCCTGCCCGTCCTCGGGCTCCTCGCACGGGCATTCTGGCGGACGCCACGACCCGCCGCGCTGTTCGCGGTGATCGCGCTGCTTCCCGTGATGCCCCATGCGCTGCGCAACTTCACCTGGTACGGCACGCCGCTCGGGGTCCACCGGGCCGAAGACGGCGGAGCGCAAAACGTCTCCGTCCCCACGCTGCGCGGCACCGCATCAAACCTCCTGCGTAACGCCACCCTGCACCTCGCCACGCCATCGCCCGAGGTAAATCGTAAGCTATTCTCCGTCGTCTCCCGGCTGCACACGTGGATGGGCGCCGACGTCAACGATCCGCGCACAACTCTCTGGGTGTTACACTATGGCGTGGATTGGGGTCCCGCTGATGAGATGGTCGCGGGAGCCCCGATCCAGTTGCTGCTGGGTCTCGCGACCGCGCTCGTCCTGCTGGGCCGCGGGCCGCGGACGGGCCCCACGGGGTTGGCGATCGTCGCGATTGGCGGCGCGCTCCTGCTGTATTGCCTCGTGCTGAAGTGGCAGCCGGCGGGAGCGCGACTCCATCTCCCCGCGTTTGTTGTCTTGGCCGCGGTGATTGCAGCAATGGCGGAAAAGCTGGGTGGAGCCGCGGTTGCCGTGGCTGCCGGACTGTGCGTGCTCGGTTGGTTGCCCTCAGCCGAGACTAGCGATCGACCGCTCGGGCACGGACCTCGGTTGTGGGATGTTTCCCGCTGGGATAATTATTTCCGCTTCGATCCCTCCGAGGCGGCACGGCAAGAGGCGTGCGTGCGAGCGTTGCTGGCGGCAAAAATATCTTCGCTGCAAATCGTCACCCGCCATGGTTTCCCGTGGCCACTCATGCGCCGCTGGCAGCGGGAGGCTGGGCCGGGCGCACGTTTTTGGGGCACGTTGCCTGAGTCCGCCCACCGACCGCCGGACGCGGTGCTGGTCCTGGAGCACCGCCCGCATCCGCCAGAGCTGCATCCACCGAACACGCATGAACCGTTCCTGCGCGTGGCCGGGACCGGACCGTATGCGCTTTATGTGCCGGCATCGCGCACTTCAGCCACCGCCCGAGCGATTCAAACGCTCCCGTAGCGCGTCAGTTATTTCGAGGAAACGGGATTGGCGCGGGCGGAAGGATTTATTGGTGCGTCGCCTGCGCGCGAAGGGACTGGGCGATCGCCGATAACCATCCAAGTGTTGAACAGCCACAGCAGGGACGTGCGCAACGCCTCGATCGTCATCCGATCAAAGAGATGGAGAGGGCCAGCCGGCATTTTTAATACCCGGACGCCTCGGAGAGGCGTCCGTTATGATTCGACCAAGGCATCGGCCTGTTCAGCGTTCTCAGTGTACGTAGGTACGATTGATCCACTTCGATCACGCTTGAGACGATTTAGGAAATCGTGAATCAGCCATCTGGAATCTGGAATTTAAAACCAGGCATGGCCGGCAGGCATGCCACCGATGCGAGAATCCGTCGGATTGGAAATCCGAGATTTTAGAAAAAAGATGACAGATTTCACGATTTCCGGAGACATTCGGTTGCGGGCCGTAGTGCGAAATATCCGGGCTCAAGGCTGCAGGATTCGGGGCGCGCGTGGCGCGATGCCAGAGTGGAAAAACGGAGTCGGCCTCTTGTCGTGGTGGGCCGTGTGAGCGTCATCTCAGAACGACCACCGGCGTTTTTGAGCTGAACTCGTTTAAGGCCCCTTGGGCCCACCTAAATAACCATTCCCGTGAAGAAATTTCGGGTAGCGTAGAGCACGCACAGAGGCAGAACCCAGGGGGCACCGAGCCCATCACGCTGGCATGCCCTGTGATCTCTGTGGGTGCGCCCGTGTCCTCGGCCACTCCTCTCTTGGCTTCATCCCAGTGTGAAATATCCGAGTTACAGTCGCACCTTGGGCCGTCCAACTCCGAAGATCCCATAAATAGCCAACCCCATGCTGTCCGCCAGTTCCCGCGGGATGGCGATCTCAAGTTCCTCGGCCGGCACAAACAACACTGGAACATATCGCTCGCGTTGATAAAATTCCGTGACGGCATCCCAACGCGCATTTTGGAAAATCATCAAAGGCCGGGTAACGTGGATGTAATCCCAACGCTGCCGATTGGCGGCTTGGTTAGCGAGCCCGCGCCACGTGACATAATAAGGCGTCGGATTGGACTGGTTACGAAGGAAACAAGGATACAGCGCATTGTTGCCAATCATCGCACCGGGCAAGTCAGGTCGAGCCTGTTCGATGAGCGCAATCACGTCCGCAATCTGCTCAAGGCTATTGGCCTGTTCGCGAGAAACTCGCATGCCCCGCAGAATAGGTGGTTTCGTCAGCGTGACGAGTGAACGTTCCAGCGCCGAGGGGATGGACTTTACCTTTACATAAAGCGCCGGAAGCAGTGCTCCCATTAAGAGCACGCCTATCGCCGTGCCGGAGTAGCCGGACCAACGCCAAACGGCAAAAACAAAAAGTCCGCAGACCGGCGCTAATGCATAGAAAAAATGCCATGGATCCGCGACGGGATAATATTGCACCAGCGAGCCCAAACTGACCACGGCCAAGGCCGCACTCACGTAATATTCGACGGGTTGGGCGGAGGCGCGGTGTCGCCAGGCCATCACGAGACTGCTCACCACCAGTCCCACCACGACTAGGGGAATGACTATACTCCATCCGCCATCGCGGATCGCGACAACTCGCAAAAAAAGTCCTTGGTGCCAGAGCATCGCCCCGACGATGCTGATTAAATAGACCGCAACCCAAGCGGACGGCCAATTGGGCCGGAATCGTTTCAATTGGCTTGGTAGAGCAAACGCCAAACCGAGACCCACCAGCATCAAAGCCTCAAACGGATGAGCGAACAAGGGCAAGGTCTCGCCCCATCTAATGCTCTGGCTCCATTTGGCGGGCCAGACGATATTCTGAGTCCACCATGCCGACAGTGCTCCATTCAGTGCCAACCCACCGAATAAAATTCCATGAAAAGCCAAATATCCGAACAGGATTCGACTGAGGATGGCGGACTTCGTGGATTGGGCTGGGATCCATCCGGTGAAGTGCAACGCCGGCCAGATCGCGATCAACGCGCCTGTCATCATGATGCCAACGGGCTGGCGGCACCAAAATACCGCGGCGCACGCCAAGCCCAGAACCACGCCCCAGCGATCGGGTTGCTCGCCCCTTATTACCCGAAAGAGGGCATAGATGCCGATCGCCTGAAACATCATCGCATTGGCTGAGGACCAAGGGTGAACCATCCAGTGAGTGTGGTTCCATGGTTCTGTTTCGTAGGCCGGATTGAGTAAGAAGAAAAGGAAGCAGGCGACTACGGTGAGCGATCGGGACAGGAGGAATCGCCACGAGCAATACAGGCAAATTAAGGTCACCGCGTAGATTCCCAGCGTCGTGTATCTAAGAGCCAGGAGGCTGCGGTCGAACATCAGCGTTAGCGCCTGCAAGTAGCACGTAACCGCGCCGTATTGCGTAAATGAATCGCGGAAGAGGCACTGGCCCGAAAGCACATCCAGCGCTGGTTTAAGGTACACTCCGTCATGATGCTGATCTATGCCAATACTGAGAAGGGGCAGGAGAAAAGCGGACATCACACCTACCAACAAAACCACTAGAATCGCATCTTTCCGATCAAGGTTCATCGCCGTGGCATAAGGTAAACGACGAAAATTCCTAGCATTGGTTAATAGAGGCCAGCGTCAGAGTCGATGGGAAGGCCAATTCTCCGCTGGCCGGTGAAAAATCGACAAGCCGTTCAAAAGGCGACCGCCCTTGCCTAGAGGGTCGGTCAACGTGGCTACCCAAATAGGCTACCCAAATAGGCACGGCACACTTAAGCACCAACTCGAAGAAAGATTTGAAACAAGAAGTTCCCGAAATCCATCCACAAAGAATGGGTCGCGATCTGCCAGCTCCTGGCCGAGGCCAACCAAGCCCCGGCGCGCAGCACACCGGTGCGGGCGGCGAGTTCAGCGTCGAGCTATGCTAGCAGCGGCGGTGGGGCCGACGAAGTGATTTTGCCGCCGACGGAAGTGATCCCGAATGCGGGCGACGTGCAGGTGCATTTCGGAAAGAACCATGGTGGGGCGCTCTCGAAGCTGGGCGAGCGCTCACTCTCTTGGTAGGCGACGGAGCAGCCGCCGCGCCTCGCCAGCAGCGGGCAAGCCCAATCCGCCGCGTCCGCAGGAGACGACGCTGCGCAATGCAGCCCGCACGCTCTGGCACCAAAACAAGGGCACGCTCGGTCGGCCCGACGCGCCGAAGAGGGCGGGTGTACGACTGGAGTACGGGCGACGAGATCGTGGTCCCACGCTCGGTCGGCCCGACGCGCCGAAGAGGGCGGGCGCAGCGGCGGCGGCGACTTCCGCGGTGGCCACGGAGTCGGCGGCGCATGGGTCGGACAAAGCGAACGTGCCGTGGAAGGTCGGCTCGCTTTCTCCGGAGTCACCGCGCCGGCGCAGGGCCGCGTGACTAGCACTAGCAGCTTGACCCCGTCGAATTACCCCCGAAATTTAATGGATCGACGGCTTGCTTTCCTCCGGAGTCGCCGCACCGGCGCAGGCCGCGTGACTAGCGCCTCGCCGCTTGACCCCTTAGAATTACCCCCAGTTTCCTAGCAATCAAATCCCAACATGCCCCTCCCCTTCTTCCCCCCGCAAATCCAGTTACTTAGGAATAATCATATGAAGCTTAGGAGCGCTATTGCCATCTCGAGTTGCTTGCTCGGTATGTCGGCTGCATCGCCCCACCTGTCCGCTCAGGTCGTGAGCTCCCAACGGCCCTTGATCGCCAAGGAGGAAATCCTTCTGTTGTCGCCATTTGAAGTCACCGGCGGCGACCGCGGGTATTACGGGACCAACACGATGTCGGGCACGCGTCTAAACTCGAAGATCGAGGATCTGGCCGCGTCGATCACGGTCATCACCAAGGAGCAGATGGCGGACTTCGCGATCCTCGATATCAACGACCTCTTCATGTACGAGGCCGGGACCGAAGGCACCGCGACCTACACCGACTTTTCCTTCGACCGCAACGGCTACCCGACCGACAACTCGTCGCTCGAGCCAAATTCGGCGAACCGTATTCGCGGCGTCAGCAACGCCAACATCGCCCGAGGCAATTTCGAAACGAGCGGTCGTGTGCCGATCGATCCGATCGACATTGACGCCGTGGAGCTTAGCCGCGGACCCAACGCTAATATCTTCGGTCTGGGCAACGCCGGCGGCACCGTCAATTTAGTGCCCGCATCCGCCAACCTCACGCGCAACACTTCGCAGATCCAATTCCGCGGGGACAGCTTTGATGGCTACCGTTCGAGCGCCGACTTCAGTCGTATGCTCATCAAGGACAAGCTGGCGGTACGCGGGAGCGGCGTTTACCAGCACACGGGATATCCGCGCAAGCCGTCCGGGACCGATACGATCCGCTGGAACGGCATTTTCAAGTACCAGCCTTTCAAGTCGACGACGCTGAGCGCGTCCTATTCGTCTTTTCGCACATTTGGAAGAATGACTAATCTGACGACGCCGCGGGACACTTTGACTGCATGGAGGAATGCCGGCTCACCGACGTGGAATCCCGCCACGTTGCGACTGAACTTCAACGGTGCGCCCAGCGCACAAACCTATAGCATCGCTTCGCTCCCTCCCTACCTGATTAACACGACCGGCACTGGGCGGACAAACTCCTTGATGCTGGTCGATGGCAACGGCGCCACGCTCTATTGGGGCCAGCCGGAAGGGACGACGACCGCCAGTCCCGCCGGTCGCAATCAGAGCTTTTTCAATGTCAATACCAACTCCACGGTCGAGTACCTCATGGGCCTGCCAGCGCCGGGGCTCTTCAATGACCTGTCCCTTACCGACAAGAAGGTTTATGATTGGTCGTCGATTAATCTGGCCGCGATGAATTATTTGAACGAATCGACGAAGACCAAAAACGTCAGGCTGGATCACTTTTTCCTCACTACGCCGCGCCAGACGCTCGCGCTGCAATTGGGCTATTTTGAGGAGGATTCGAATAAGCACCGGCGAGACCTCTCGGGGGCGCCGACCAGCCAGCGTTACGTCGGAGCGCTCTACGTCGACGTCAACGAGTTCCTGCCCGATGGCACCCGCAATCCCAACCTGCTGCGACCCTATGTCGGGCTGTGGAATCCGCGGTCCTATATCGCGCCTTTGGATCGGCGGACTTATCGGGCGCAGCTTGCGTACCGGCTCGATTTGCGAAACGAGAAAAATGGGCTGCGCCACCTGGGCCTGCACCAGCTCTCCGGTTATGCTGAATATAAGGACAATATTTCGCGGGGGTTGACGTTTGATGATGCCCTCGTCTCCAGTCATGCTTGGATTGCCGCGGGAACGCCCCGGGGGAACTCGCCCGCCAGCATCACTAGTAATTATTACCGCTTTTACGTCGGCGACCAGGTCGGCCAGAATGTCGATTATAGTCCGCACAGCTTTGCTTACGGCAATTATCCCTACCGTTGGGGAAACGCCCTCGCCGGCCCGATCACAACGGAGACCGCCACGCTGGGCCCGGCGGTCCTCAGTGGCGGCGGCGGCAGCAACAACCACCAAATCCTCAAGACGGAGGGCGCGGTGCTCCAGAGCTACTTCATCAAAGACCGCATCGTGACCACGCTCGGTTTGCGCCGGGACCGCAATTACAACCGCGCTGGCGCTTCGCTCCTCTTTCTTCCCGATGGGGCTGGCGTCGACATGGAAAGGTTCCACCAATGGGCGGCGGGCGATTGGAGCTATACCCGGGGCCAGACCAAGACCGCCGGCGTCGTCGTGAAGGCGCTGCCTTGGCTCAGCATCCAGGCAAATACCTCAGATAGCTTTCAACCGTCGACGCCAGCGACGAACCTATTCCTCAAGGTCGTCCCCGATCCGACCGGCAAAGGCAACGACTACGGTTTCGCGTTGAATCTGCTCAACGGAAAACTGGTGGCCCGTTTCACCCAATATGAAACGAAGCAGCTCAACGCGCGGGACAGCCAGGCCACGACGATCGCCGGCCGCGCCATTCAGATCGATCTCGACTCGGCGAACCGCACCTCGACACCGTTTTTTCTCGTACCCTTGGCCACGGGATGGGTGACGAAGGCTAATCCAACGTTCACCCGGGATCAGGTCATCGCGGCGGTGGCGAATATAGCGAAGATCGATCCCGTGTACATCACCCAAGATCTCGGCAACACGGGAAGGTTGGCGGCGACGGACGACGTGCTGGCCAAGGGGCAGGAACTCGAAGTCTTTTATAATCCCTCCAATTTCTGGACGGTGAAATTCAATCTCACGCGCCAAGAGACGATCAACGGGCAGATGGCTGACGACATCACCCAGTTTATCAATGCGCGGCTGCCGGTCTGGCAAAGCATCATTGACCCGGAGACCAAGCAGCCATGGTTCACTTCGCTGTACGGCACGACGTCGGCTGCCATTTTCCTTGAGACGTTCGTGAAGGCTCCGCTCAAACTCGCCCAAGCCTTTCGGGGCAAGAGCCGGCCAGAGATCCGCAAATATCATGCGAATCTGCTGGCGAACTACCGCCTGGCCGGACTGTCGGAGAATCGTATTTTGAAAAACCTCCAGGTGGGCGGGGCCATCCGTTGGGAGGATAAGGGGGCCATCGGCTACTATGGCCTGCAGCAGCTTCCCGCCGTCATCACGGATCTGGATCCCAACCGGCCGGTCTACGACAAGGCACGCGCCTATTTCGACGCCTTTGCGACTTACCGGACCAAGCTGTTTGCGGGCAAAACCGGCACCACGTTCCAATTCAACGTCCGGAATCTGATGGAAGGCGGTCGCCTCCAGCCCATCAAAGCCAATCCGGATGGCCGGGCGAACGCCTATCGCATCGTCGATCCGCGGCAGTTCATCGTGTCCGCGACGTTCGATCTGTAGACCGCTCACCACGGCAACCTAAGTTTTGGCGCCATGCCCCTTTACACTCCTCTCCCCTCGAAAATCCAGTTTCCGAGAAGCCCCGGTCAAAAAAATCGGATTTTGGCCGTGACCGGACGAACCAACTGGCAATTTACCCATGCGTAATTTACCCATGCGCAATTTACCCATGCGCTTTCCTGAGAGCAATTTTACCCACCTGGCCCATGACTGAAATACCCCGCCGACAGTTCATCGCCACCGCGGCTGCGGGCTTGGCTTCCGCTGGATTGGCGACCCAGTTGGGCACCGCGGCGGAACCGCCCAGCGCGATCGCCCCGAAAATCAATCGCCCGCCACCACCGGCCGGGCCGCATCCGTTTCTGACCCCGGCCGGCGACTTTGAGGATGTATCGCGCGGGACGCCCAACCCCGGGACCCTGCGCGGCGAAGCGCTCACGCGCGCCCGGCTCACGCCCGAAACTTGGCGGCTGGAGGTCACCGCCGATGATACGCGGGTCGATTACGTGCAGGAGATGACCAGCATCGGCCGCCCCCTCACGCTCGATCTGCCAACGCTGCGCGAGTTAGGGGAAAAACATGCCGTGCGCTATATCAAGGCAATGCAGTGTCTGAATATTCCCTCGCCGCTGGGGCAGGGCCTTTGGGAAGGAGTGCCGTTGCGCGACGTCCTGCGGTTGGTGGGTAAGATGAACAACGTGCGCCGTATTTTCTACTGGGGGTTTCACAACGACGACCCGAAGCAAATGTTCCGCTCGTCGTTGAGCTACTCACAAGTGATGGAGACCCCGCCGGGAGAGTTGCCGGTCTTTTTGGCTTATCGGCTCAACGGTGAACCCCTCCCACTCAAACGCGGCGGTCCGGTCCGCATGGTCGTGCCTTGGGCGCACGGATTCAAATCCGTGAAGTGGCTTCAGCGCATTGTCCTGAGCAACGATTACAAAGCGAACGATACCTATGCGGAGAAAAACAACGACCCCGAGTCACACCTGAAGACGGCCGCCTATGTGAACGACGTGGCGAAACGATTTGCCGCCGGCCAGCCGGTGACCGTTACGGGCCGGGCGATCGCCGGCTGGTCGGGATTGCGACGAGTCGAATACTGGCTGCGCCCCATCGCGGGTGGCACCGGCGAACTCGCGGACAACGATCCGGCTTGGGAAACCGCGTCGTGGACCCAGTGCCGGCTCGACGAGCCGCCCGCAAATTGGAGCGGCACTTTGCCCGCCGGCGTCGCGCCGCGGGACGTGTTGGGATTCGATCGCCAGACTGGCCAGCCGCTGTCGTGGCCTTTGCGATACAGCATGGTCGGGTGGTCGGCGGCGATCTCCGGACTGGCCCCCGGTCACTATGAAATAAGGGCGCGGTCGGTGGACTTGAACGGTTTCGCTCAGCCGGAACCTCGGCCGATGTTGAAGACCGGCCGGAACCCGATTCAGGTCCGCCGCTTTGAGGTGGGGTGAAGGGGCCGCAACGGAGTCGCGGCGAATCGACGGGGCGCAGGGCGCTCGGCATGGACAAGCCGTTGGGCCAAATATTTTTTTGGGGGGTTGGAGTTGATGCCTGTTTTTTTAGTGAGAGCGGGGTCGTCCGAGGGGTCTGCCTGATACGAGTTAACAGATGGACCAACCGCTACGCGAGCTGGGCGGTGCGAGCCCATCCGCCGTTTTTCAGCAAGCCACCGATGGATCGACCCCGGAAGTTCCCGCGAGCGATTCCATGACAAATTCCCCGGCCGATTCCAAACTGAGCTTCGCGCCGTGATTAAAGTCCGGTCGACCGGCCCCCCCCGCCTTCGTCAACCCCCAAACCTGACAGTGGCGGGACGAAACCCGCCCAAAATGGGCGGTTTGAACAGGATTGTGTCCGAAGGGAGGGATCTTCTGAGAACTTCAAAAAAGATATTTTTCTTCCTGCAGACACGTCGCTTGCGATGGTCGGTCACTGGTGATTTTTAAACTGCCGCTCCTTGGTGGTGTTGCCACCGCCACTCTCACCAAACCCAAAGTTTGAACCGATCGATCCTCTCCCCGCGTGGTTCCGCGATCCAGCGGCAAAGAAATAAAAAAAACGAACCGCCCCCAGCGGATCCAGCAGCGGGCGCACGGGTGGCGGGGAGCCCCCTGGGAACTTTACTCTTCGGACCGAGGCGGCGCCAGGCGATCGCAGATATACGTATGCGCTTGGTCGGCGAGTTTGCTGAGGAGTAAGAGATCGTCGCGGCCGAAGCTATCGGAGTCATGGAATTTCTTTTCCTCGTCCATGTACGTGCGAGTAAACGTCACGTTGCAAAATGTTCGCTGGTCGGCCGAATTTTCCCAAACTGCGGCTTTAATTCGCCCAAGTCGGAGCGTCTTGACCGGCGCAGGGCCGGAGATCGGCGGGGCACTGCGAGGAGGCAGCTGCGACGGAGCTGACGGCGGGGAATAGCGGGACGGAATATTTTTCATAGGATTGAGTTGTGCGCGCTCCATCAGGGGCTGGCGCGGCCCGGAAACAAGCGGCCGGAATACCCAAAATTGGTGGGAAAACAGGCGTGACAGCGTGCTGATTGCTCGCCAGCCGCACCCAAAGATATCCGATTAAAGCGAGCATTGAAGGACGACTTTTAGGGGCTGGGTGCAGCGCGCACCAGCGCGCACCCGGGGCCCGACCGCTTGGCGGCAGCGACCGACCACTGCCTCCGGTTGAGCGTTGGCCACAGGAGCGGTTGCCTCGGCCGAGGCCCACGCGACGCAGCCGCGCACGGTCACATTCTCCCGCTCGGTCGCAAGGACGGCACCGAGGAAGTCGAAGAAGACGGCGGCTGCTTGGGGCGGCCGCTGGGGTTAAGAAAACCTTGAACAGCCGCTGTCGAGAGTCGCAACGTGACCCATGAGCCCCGATCACCTCTGGCGCGGTCCCCAAAGTGGTCCGACATAGTGGTCCGCACAGTCCACTGTGCGGGTCCGACTCAGGAGACACCCCCTTCCGCACGCCTCGGTCGTGGGCGTGACGGAGATGGTGGCGAAGTGCGGCTCCGAGTCAGGAGACGCCCCTTCCGCACAGCGGACTGTGCGGACCACTTTCGCCGACATCCCCGGCGTTCTTGCGCGCGGTGAAGATATCGCGGCGGATGCAGCAGAACACCGGGGCGCGGTCTTCGCTGCGGAACAGACCCGCTATTTTCTGCTGGCCCTTCATCATCCTGATAGCGCGCTCGGCTTGGTTGTTATCGAACGGGCCCCACTCGCTATGCTCGGTCGGCAAAGTCCGGATCAACGCGAGGCCCCCCCCCACCCAACTCCCGGCCTTGAATCACCCTGCTTTTCTCCTTGGACGAAGGCCACCCTCCGTCCGCAGTCCGAGTTCAGCATAAAATTCTGCTTTCTTCGCGTAACTTGCGCGTTCGTCGACAGCTTTTTCCACCCTGATCAGTTACAGTTTAAAAAGAGTTTTTTGATGAAGTTTCTAAGAAAATACTCACTCGGGCGAAGGTGAGATGGAAATCGCCAGAAATGCACGATTTCACGATCGCCGACTTGCCATCAGCAGACTGACCTCATCGGATCGCCCTTTGGAATTGTGGTATTTCTGCGCGCGAATTTCGAGCCGATGAGCGCGAGACACGAACGCGGCGGGATGCGCAAGGACCGGATTTACCTACAGACGAAAGCGATCTTCAAGTATTTCGAGCTCCCGATTGGTGCGCCGGCGCCGTGAGTTGAGCCGCGCTCCGCGCCGGGTGTATTCTCCCTGAAAACGGACACGGCGTCGGCTTGGGCCTCAGCGCCCGCCCGACCTTTCCCCGTCATCTTTTTTCGGGCTCACTACGGCGACAAACTCACCGACGATTCGCAGGTTTTCGGCTTCCTCTGCGGTGACGTGGATCGGCTTGTAGGCTGGATTGAGCGGGCGCAGCTCGATGTGGTCATGCCTCCATCCGTCCTCGGCCTGACGTTTCTCGGAATGGTACATCTTGACGGTGAACTTCCCCCCATGCTCCGAATCCGTCATTGAGGAAAACTGCACCAGCAGGATCCGGCGGTGGCGGCTTCCGACCACGAGGCTGCGCCGAAAAAGGCACCACGACCCCGATGGGATCTTTGGCTCCATCGAGGCACCCACCACGCGGCCAATAAACATTCCCTCGCTCAGCTTTGGTTTCGCTACGTGCATCCAGCCCTGCGCGACGGGCGTATGGTCTGGTCCCCACAGGCCAGCCGCCGCCTCCAGCGTGAAGACCGGCGCGAAGGAAACGTATTTCTCCTTCTCCGGCGGATCAGAGACGAGCGCTGGGAACTCAACGATCTCTGTTGGCATCGCTTTCACCGATACCTCATCGGCAATCATCGTCGACCCGCCAATCGGCGTCGCGGCGAACCCCGTGGGCGTCGGTTCAAATCGCACCTGAAAATTGGTCCCGGGCAGTCCGGCGTCATGGCCGAACCAACCTCGCAGCAACGTCGCCAACTGGTTTTCCGCAGCCCCTGCAGGATGGGCGACGTTGCACGCCACCCTGGCAAATTTGAACTGCCAGGTACTGCCGTCGTGCAGCGTTACGGCAGTCCACGCAAACGGCCGGCCCGCCCACTCTCCTCCTTTCGGCAGGAAAAGGATGGGACGCCCTCCGCTGTGACTGACCTTCGCCGAAAACCCCGTCGCCATCGGCTTGCGCGAGCGTCGGATGTATTGTGCCATCCGATACTCAACCACTTCGGCCGTCATCGCTTCGAACGCCGGCCGCAGCGTCTCCTCGCATTTTCCGAGGAAGGAGAACCGCTCCCGCTCAATGGTGAACCACGTCCGTCCACCCTGCGGCTCCGTCCATTTCTGTACCGGCCAGGCTTGCCACCATGCATTCCACACCGCCGCGTCCGCCAGCTGATGGTCAGGTATCTGCGCGTTCGGCTCCAAGTCGCGGTAAAGTTCGCGGTGCCCGAGAAGCAGCCGGCGGCACGCCGCACCCAAATCCGACAACGCTATTCCGGTCCAGAGGGCTCCCCGATCCAAGAACGCCTGCAGCACCACCATCTTAAAGCTGCGGTTCAACGCCGTTGTTTCCAGCATCCGAAACCAATCAGTCGCGGCGGCTAGTAAGCCTCGCTCCGCGTCGTCCAAATCGCCTTCCTGCTCGACAAACCGAAACCACTGGTCATGCGCCGCGCGAATGGTCGCGGGCAAATAGCCCCGGTGAAACAGCTCCACCATCGTCGGCCGCCGTCCGTGCTCATCCCGCATGCCGCGGTAGGCCTCGATCGCCGCTCCGGCGCCGCCCGGAATGAAACTGCGGAGCAAATCACGAGCCTCAACCGACACCTCCAGCAGACACTCGGGGGGCAGGCTCGCCTCGGCGCGCTCCAGCCAGCGGCGCAGTTCAATCCAACCCGCGTCAACTTTGTGGAGGGAGAGCAGGTGAATGAGGCGCCGGGCGAAAACCCGGTGGTTGCCAACAAAATCAATCACGATCAGGCGGCTCTTCCCCGGTGCCGCGCGCAAACCGCGACCGAGTTGTTGGAGGAAAAGCACCCGTGACTCCGTCGGCCGCAGCATGACCACCCGGTCGACCGTGGGTAAGTCCACCCCCTCGTTGAAAAGGTCCACCGCACAGATGGCGTCAAGGCCACCCCGTTCAAGCTGGTCCAGCGATTCGGAGCGCGGATCGCTGTTTGGCGCGGCAAACACCGCCGCGGCGCGGACACCCTGCCGCCGCAACCAGTCGCGAGTATAAATGGCGTGGCGCTGCGAACTGCAGAATACCAAAGTGCGCCCGCCAGGATGGGCCGTCCAAGCCTGCCACAGACTCTCCATGCGCCGGCTGTTTTCCAGCATGACCTCCAGCACGCCTGGATCGAACCGGCCCTGGCGCCACGGAATTTGCCGGTAGTCCACGTCATCCCGCAGCCCAATGTAGGAAAACGGCACCAGCGACTCCTCTTGGATGCCGTCGCCGATCGAGGCGTGCCAAGCGAGAACATCATCGAAAAGCGTCGCAACGTCGACACCGTCAGACCGCTCCGGGGTGGCCGTCAGTCCAAGGGCGAAGGTGGCCTGCAGTTTGGAGAGAACCCGCCGGTAGCTTGCGGCATGAGCATGATGGACTTCGTCGATGATAGCGTAGTCAAAACCAACCTTCGAGAGTTGTTCGCAGACCTCGGGACGAGCGAGCTTTTGAATCGACGCGATCACGAGCGGGCCCTCGAAACTGGCTTCGCGGCCCAGGCACCATGAGGTCGCCGTCTTCGGCCAGACGGAATCCATCGTCCGGCGGAACACGGATTCGGCCTGCGCCAGAATCTCGGCACGATGGGCAATCACGATCACCCGCGGGCATCGGCCCAGTTCACGCCCGACGGCCTGGGCGTCAAATGCCGCCAGCCACGTTTTTCCCAGTCCCGTGGCCACCGAGATGAGCGCCCGGCGACACCCCGCGATACGCAGTTCCTTGAGACGCTTTCCCGCCAGCACCTGCCAGGGCCGCGGAGGCGGCGGTCCTTCGGTGAAGTCGACCGACTCGGGCTCATGTCTCGCGGCGAGCGCCCGTTCGGCTTCCCGGGCGTAGCGCGCGATCCGCTCGCGGGTGAGGGGCGTGGCCATGTCCCAGAGTTTTTGATACTCCAGCGCGATTGTCGCCTGGAGGGGGTCCTCCCTTGAGACTCGCGCCAACAGATTCCACTCCACGCCGGTCTTCAGTGCCGCGGCAGATAGATTGCTGCTGCCAATGGCCATCAAGCCGTCGGCGTCCTCCAGAATCCGCCATGCCTTCGGGTGAAATGAGGCGGGGTTGCCGGGCAGACGGGCCGTTTCGACGAGGCGAGCGTCGAACCTGTCCGGGCCGAATTCATCACTCACCATCGCGATCCAGCCACGCAGGCGATCAAGCGCCCTCGCATCGGAGATGAACAGGTAGTCACCGACGAGGATCCGGATGCACGCCTTTGCGCGCAGGGCCTGGAAAAACTTTTCTTCGATGACATCGAGCCCGGACAGCTGGACAAAGGAGGCGAGCACCTCGATTTCCCGCGCGCCGGCCAGCCGGGGTTTCAGGCAATTCCAGAGCGAATGATCGGGGTGCCCGATGCTGAGGCGGAGGTCTGCCCGGGCGGGCGGCGAAGAGTGGGCCGCTCGGTCCAGCAGGTAATTTCCTTTATGGGGAATGACATGACGTACGCCGCCACGCGGATCCGGCATGTCGCCACGGTATCGCGGAATGACGTGGATGTGAACATGAGTAACGGTCTGGCCGGCCGCCCCGCCGCTGTTGAAGCCGACGTTGTAGCCGTCGGGCTTGGGTGAGAGGGTGGCGTCGAGCTTCACCTTGACCTCGTTAACCAAGGCCATGAGCGCTGATTGTTCGGCCGTAGAGGCGTCAAACCAACTCGCAACGCGGCGACGGGTGATCACCAGCGCATGCCCGGGGCTGACCGGGAAGCCATCGAAGATCGCGAACGCGAGCGCGTTGGAGGCAATCCACGCCGCTTCTGGCAACTGCAGAAAGGGTGAGTCCTCCAGAGGCATTAAGTTCACCGAAACCGAACAGGCCCTCGATGGCAACTGCGAGCCGAGCCTTAGCAATGCCCGGACCGAAGGCCGCTCGTAAAACCATTGATCCGCGGCGTGAAGGCGGAGCGGGCCGGCAGAAGTCCAAGGGAGTCGGCCGGATGCGTGGTAACAAATCGACAGCCGCTCCGCGCACTGAGATTGGTGAGATCCTCTGCAGTTTTTCGGGCCGCCACCGATCGGGTGCGCCCCGCCAGTCGTTGCCTCGGCCGATCACACCATAAATCCCCCGGCCGATTTCAAACTGAGTTTTCGCGCCATGATCCGAGCCTGATCGACCGACTCCGTTCATTTGTGAACCCCCAACCGCCAATTTTGATCCGTTTGATGCTCACCCTGGTCGAGAGGGCAAAGGGTCAAGCATCCATCAACCCATGACGCCTTGCGGCTAAGCCTGCGCGGGCGAAGATCTGCAGCCGGAGTTGATCGGGCGCAGAAGCGCAGAAGCGCGGAGGCGGTCATCGCCAACTTGCAGCAAAACGAATTCGGCGTGCCCGCCACCTCAGCGGTCCTGAGTGTGGCGGGCAGGTGGTAGGACGGCCCGACCTTGACCAGTGATTCGTCTCGGGCGGGCGGTTGGCCTTATACCTTCACGGATTTCAGTGTGTTCCGCGTCAAATTCGTGAAAACGTTCTGTCGCCGGGCCCGCGAGGTTCACTGGGGGCGGAGAGCCCTCGCCTCGATCAATCCTGGGCGAGTTTATTCGCTTTTTACTGAACGGACTGGCCTGTAAAGCTGCTGCCTTTCCGTAAATTATGATGACTGCCAACTCGACCTCTCCGTCCCAAATGTCGTTTAAGGTGTGGTCAGCGCTCATTCTGGTCAGCGCAGCGTGGTTGCGCCTCCGTCACGTTGGGGTCGCGGACGCTTTCGTGGATGAAAGTGCGCTGATTCTTACGGCTCTTGATTCCGGTGTGCGTGAACTGATTGAGCCTTGGGCACAGGGAAGGCCGGCGGCAATCTGGTTGTTCGCTCCCGCGGGTTGGTTTCCCGGGCATGAACTCGTGGTCGCGCGCATGATGAGTGTCGGGGCGGGTATGGCGAGCCTCGTGGCGGTGGGGTGGAGCCTGCGTCAGCTGGCCGGACGAATGACCGCTCTGGTCGGCATGGGTTTGTGGGCGGTGATGCCGTTTGCGGTTTTTCATGAGCGCCTCGCGCTGCAGGACCCGTTCACCACCGCTCTCCTGGCGTGGGCGGTGGCCCTGATGGTTCGTGGAAGCAGCTCGGCGGCGAAGGGAGCGGGGTATTATTTTGTCTGTTCGGGCGCCCTGTTTGGGGTCGCGTGTTTAAACAAGATTTCGGCGGTGCTGGCCCTGCCCTGGCTGGGGCTGCTTTATAGTGGCGCCCAGGTGCATTTCTCGCGGCCGGTTTTCAGCCGAAAGCTGGGCGGTATCGCTTGGGGAGCGTCGATTCCCCTCCTCTTGCTTTTACCTACTTTCGCCGGGCTGGGGAGCAGGAATGCGGACTTGGCGTTTCTGCCCTCTCTAACAGCCGGCGACTACTGGGCGACGGCCCTGCGCCGATCGAAGCTGTGGTGGGGTTGGTATGCTGGCTATGGCGGATGGGTTCTTGCTTGGCTGGCGGCGGGCGGACTTTGGCTGGCGGCGTACGCCAGAGCGCGGGTTGCGTTGCTGGCGTGCGCGGGGGTCGTCGTCTCTTTGCACGTCGCCACGCTGGTGCACAACCGGCCATTCGCCCGCTATGTTTTGCAGGACCAGGTTCCGTTGGTGTTGTTTCTGGCGCTGGCGTGGGGGCAGGCGCTGTTTTTTTCGGCGCGGTTGCGCGCACTGGCGGCGGCATTGCTGGCGCTGGCCGTCGCGTGGTGGGGCTCGGTGTCGTGGCAAATCGGGACGGAACCGCGTCTGGCGGCGGTTCCCCCGGATGAAATCGAACAATATTACACGGGCCACTGGAGCGGGAGCGGCTTGAGTGGAGTCAGTCGTTTCCTGACCGATTACGCCGATCAACACAACGTAGTCTGCGTGGTGCTAACGCATCGTTATTTCCGCCCAGGAACCTACTGGCTCATACTAGCCTCGGTCGCAGATTCTCGAATCGTCGCGTTGCCGAATACGATCAACGACCCCTCGAAACTCACGTTCCTGCATACCACCGTCGGTACGGCGATGGGCGCACGGCCTTTCGCGCTTTTCGTGCTTTACGAAGGCGACATGTATACGGCGCCGTCTTGGGTGGATGCGGACGGCAGCCCGTTAAAACTGGCGCACTCGGTGCTGCGGGAGTCCGGGGACAAATTCAATTTGTATAAGTATGCCCCTTAATTTCGTCGCGCCCATTGAGCGGCAACGGCGGAGCCGCCGGCTCGACGTCAGCCCCGTTACTAAGAGGACCGGCAGCCGTCTTGAAGGAGTGCGTTCGGGTTTAGGATAACGGCCGGGGCGACCCCAGAGGCTCAGTCCGCTAGCTGCTACGTTGCCTGAAAAACGGCCCTGTGGACGAACGTCGCCGCTAACTTGCTCTCCGGTGGCGCCCGAATGCTGGGGTTCAAAAACGAGCGACAAGCAGACTGATAACTTGGTCTCTTAATTGAGAGACTTTAGATTTGCGCACCAGAGTTCAGGCCATCGAGGTTCCAGCCGAAACCAATGAGCTGGGCCACCTTGGCAGGGTCGGAATGCCACGGGCGCAGGGCCGCGATGATCCGGCCCTCAAGTTTACGCAGGGAAGAATCAAGCCGGTCGCAGACTTCGTCTTTGCGAGGTCGTCGAGTTTTTCGACGGAGTTGAGTTCGGGGCGGTCGGGCGGTCGGGCGGTAGCGGCGGT
This sequence comes from Opitutus sp. GAS368, assembly GCA_945903465.1. Lineage (GTDB taxonomy): Bacteria > Verrucomicrobiota > Verrucomicrobiia > Opitutales > Opitutaceae > ER46. Next base: position 10,869 of record CAMDOF010000037.1, on the reverse strand, counting down.
CGGCGCTTATTGGCGGGCAAGCAGACGTCGTCTTCCGGCAAATGACAGCCGACCTGATCCTCGATGACCACGTGCCAAGCCACCGGCTCGGTTTGGCTGATCTGCTGCAGAAAGAGCGCGCCCGTCCCCGTCGATGCAGGGAGGCAAACCTGAGGGTAAGCCAAGGAGTCAAACTTTGGGGTTCATGCTTTTTTAGTGCGAGCGAGGGGGGCGTCCGAGGGGGACGGCCTGAGAGATGTTAACGAATCGGAAAACCGCGAGGCGCGCTGAATGGGGCGAAACCATCTGCAGTTTTCGGGCAGCCACCAATAAGGTGCACCCGCCGGCTTTCTCCGGATAGATACCAGCTCGGCATGCCTCCGTGGCGATCTTCGGCTCCGAAAAAGGTCATCCCGATTTTTTGGCCACTCCCCATGTTTCTGACTCCGAGCCAGCGGTTGGGAAAACGCCGGTCCGGCCGGTCATTTTGACCGCTGATTATACGAATACTTTCGGGGATTATCCTCCGTGGCTTGGTGCCTCGGTGGCGAATCCGACGGACCCTGCAATCAGCGTATCTTGAGGCTTACCCTCTGCCGAGCCGGCCCCACCACCGCCTCATGGGCCAAGGCGAGCGCCGTTGGGTCGCCCATGCCGGCATGGTGATCGGTCGATCGCCACCCTGCCCGCTCATAACATTCTGCCCACTGCATCCATCGGCTTGCGAAATAGCCCCTCAGGTCTTTGTGTGCACCCGCATGAAATTCCTCACCTCTCTTGTCCTCGCCCTCGGTCTCGTCGGGACCGCCTTTGCCGCTCCTTCCAAGATCGCGGATATTTCCCACCAAGAACTTAGCGCCGCCCTCGCCGCCAAGACGGTCACCGTCCTCGACGTTAATGGCTCTGAGTCTTTCGCCGAAGGTCGGATCCCCGGGTCGATCGACTTCATCGCTCAACAGAAAAAAATCGCCGCGCTTCTCCCCAAGGATAAAAAGGCCCTGGTCGTCGCCTACTGCGGCAACGAATATTGCAGCGCCTATCTCTCCGCCGCCACCGTGGCCATGGAACTTGGCTACACCAATGTGAAACACTACTCGCCAGGCATCGATGGTTGGAAAAAATCCGGCGGCAAATTAGAGAAGAGCTAAACCGCCGCGGCCACCGCCACCCGCGGCTGACGCCTCAACCCGAGCCTCCGCTCGGGTTTTCTTTTTCCCGCCCAGCCCATCGCCGTCTCGCCCGTCGACGCTTATGCCCAAAACCGTCCATGTGATCGCGGCTTGCTCCGAGAACCTCGTGATCGGCCGGGCGGCACGTTTGCCGTGGCACATTCCAGAGGATCACGCTTTTTTCCATGCGATCACCGCTGGGCACATTTGTATCTTGGGCCGAGTCTCCTACGAGACGTGGCCGCAGGCCCACACCGCAGGGCGACAACCCATCGTCATCACCCGCCGGGCCTGGCCTCCCGCCGCCGCCAACCCCGGCCCAGCTCCCCTCGTCGCCCACTCACTGGCCGCCGCACTCGCGCGAGCAGAATCATTACCTGGAGAGATCTACATCTGCGGCGGCGCGCGCCTTTACCAAGAGTCCCTCGGGCTGATCGAGGCGCACCCCCTGCGACTGCACCTCACGCTCGTCCACGCTCACGTGCCCGGTGACACCTACTTTCCCGCGTGGCAGCACCTCGCCTGGCGTGAACTGCACCGCCGCGAAAGCGCCGACGCCAATTTTCGCTATACGTTTCTGACGCTGGCGCCAGCGACTCAGCCGGAAATTTGAAACCGCCGGCCCGCCTCGTTTTCGTTTTCGATTTTCCCGCCAGCCCTTCGTCGCACCCCCCAAGCGCACCCCCGCGCCGCTCGGACGGTCCCGCCCGTTTATTTTTTTGCCGCATGAGCGGCGGCCACGATGACATATTTTTCAGCCCAGGGGCGGAGACTCGCCAACTCGGTCGCCGTGAGCGCTCGCACGATCTTGGCCGGCGCACCCAAAACCATCGAACCGGCCGGCACGACCATCCGCTGCGTCACGAGCGCGTGGGCGCCGATGATACATCGATCCCCAACCACCGCGCCATCGAGGACGGTGGCACCCATCCCGATCAGACATTCATCGCCGATCTCGCACGCGTGAATAATCGCCGCGTGGCCAATGGTGGTGTAGTTTCCCACGCGCACCCCGTGATGATCCGCGAGGTGGACGATCGCCCCGTCCTGCACATTCGTACCGTCGCCAATCACGATCGAGTTGATGTCGCCTCGAAGCACCGCGCCGTACCACACACTGGCTTGGGACCCGAGGGTCACATCGCCAACCACGGTGGCATTGGGGGCAACAAAAGCCGCCCGCTCAATATCAGGGGTCCGGCCAAGATGGTGAACGAGACGTTCCGAGGTGGTCATAAAAAAATCATTTATCTTTCGCGTAAGGAATCCCGAGGGCACGGGGCGCCAGCGTCTTTCCCGCCAACCCCGCCAGCAACACCACCGTCAACGCATAGGGCAGCGCTAAAATAAACTGCACGGGCATCACGCCCACAAGCGGTAGGGCCACGCCTTGACACCGGGTGGCGAGCGCGTCCGTAAACGCAAATAGCAGGCACGCTCCCAGCGTCGGCCAAGGCCGCCATTGCCCAAAAATTAACGCGGCCAGCGCGAGGTAGCCCTTGCCCGCAGTCATATCGCGCACAAATCCCGCGCTCGCCGCGGTCGCAAGATAAGTGCCCGCCACGCCACAGAGCACGCCTGAGATCATCAGCGCTCGATAACGCAACCACGTCACCGAGATACCTGCGGTCTCCACCGCATGCGGATTTTCGCCCACCGCCCGGAGGCGCAAACCAAACCGCGTCTGCGCCAGGATCCACCCACTCACCGGTACGAGCAAAGCGGCAACGTAAACCAGCAGATTTTGCCCGCTCAACAGCTCCGCGTAAAGGAGGCCCGGCCACGGGTGCTCACGCGCCGTTTGCGCCCACGGCCACACCAAGGCCGTGAAACGCTGGCCCGCCCCATCCAACTGCGGCGTCTGCCCGCCGAGGTTAAACCACGCCAGCCCCAGCGTCGGCCCGAGTCCGCCGACCATGAGCGTAATCGCCATGCCCGCGACCACTTGATTCCCGCGGTGCGTGATGCACGCGAATCCGATGATCAAAGCCAAGCCCACGGCCGTGAGGATGCCCGCGCCCAAACCCAGCCAGGCCGAACCCGTCACCGCCGACACCGCCGCCGACGCAAAAGCCGCTCCCAGCAGTTTACCCTCCAGCCCGAGATCAATCACCCCCGCTCGCTCTGAAAACATCCCGCCGAGCGCCGCCAGCAGCAGCGGCGTCGCCACGCGCAGCGTGGCGGCTAAGAGCAGAATGATGAGCGTGTAAGTCTCCATCCGTTACCCGGTCGCCGAGCGGCGCGCGCGCCCCCAAAAGTGAAGCATGGCCAAAAGCGGCGCATGGAAAATATCCCCGAGGGCCCCGCAGATTAAAATGACCAAGCCTTGGATCACGACGACCATATCTCGATTGATTCTCGGCAGATCGAAAGAGAGCTGCGCGCCCCCCTGATAGAGGCCGCCAAAAAGCACGGCGGCGGCGACGATGCCGGCGGGATGATTACGGCCCATCAGCGCGACTGCGATACCCACAAAGCCCGCGCCCCCCGGAAAATCGATCAAGATGCGATGCTGCGAGCCGAGGAGTTCATTGAGACCCAGCCCACCCGCCAGCGCTCCCGAGATCACCATCGAACCGATGATCACACGGGCGGGCGCGATCCCGGCGTAGATCGCCGCGGTGGGATTCTCACCCGCGACTCGCCACGCATAGCCCCACCGCGTTCGCCAGATGAGCACCCACACCGCCACCGCCGCCATCAACGCCAACCCAAACGCGATATTCCACGGCGACGCCGCAAACGCGATACCGCCCGCGCCGAGCACTTCATGCATCGCCGGCATCATCGCCCCCGGACCAAATTCACGCGTCTCCGGCGATTGCTGCCCGGGCTTAATGAGGACGTTGACGAGCAGGTAGGTCACCAAGGCCGAAGCCAAAAAGTTAAACATGATCGTCGTGATCACAATATGACTCCCGCGCCGCGCTTGCAGCCACGCGGGTAACCAAGCCCACGCCGCCCCACCCAAAGCACCTGCCAACATCGCCAGCGGCAACACGAGCAACGGGTGCGCCTCTCCCCACTCAAGCGCCACCAGCCCCACCCCGAGACCACCCACGTAGGCCTGCCCCTCCACCCCGATGTTAAACAAACCCGCCTGATACGCCACCGCGACCGCCAAGCCGGTAAAAATAAAGTTCGTCGCGTAATACAACGTGTACCCGATCCCTTCCTGCGAGCCGAACGCCCCCGCCACCAGCAATTTCACCGCCACCCACGGGCTCTCGCCCAGCACCGCCACAACCCCTCCCGCCAGCGCCAGCGCCACCCCGAGGTTAATCAGCGGTAACAATCCCCACTCCGCCCAACGCGGCAGCGCTGAGGACCGACTCATCCGCGCCCCTCCCCGCTCACTCCCGCCATCCACAAGCCCAACTGCGCCTCCGTCGCCTCACCGCGCGCCACTTCCCCCACAATCTCGCCACCGTTCATCACCAAAATCCGGTCCGCCAGACCAAGAATCTCTTCTAACTCAACCGACACGACGAGAATCGCTTTACCCGCATCCCGCAGCGCCACCAGTCGCCGATGGATGAACTCGATCGCCCCAATATCCACCCCGCGCGTCGGCTGACCCACCAGCAGCACGCTCGGCTCCCCATCCATCTCGCGCGCCAGCACCAACTTTTGCTGATTACCTCCTGAAAATGCCGTGATGCGCAGATCCGGCGCGGCTGGGCGCACGTCGTGCACCGCCATCTTCTGAATACATTCCTCTCGGATCACCGCCATCCGCAGCAGCGGCCCGCGCGTGTACCGCGGCCGATCATGATAACCTAAAATCGCGTTGGCCGCCGCCGAAAAACCAGCCACCACGCCCATCCCCAAACGATCTTCCGGCACATGGGCGAGACCGAGCCGGCGCCGCTCACGCGGACCAACTTTGGCCGCCACCAATTCTCGCCCGCCCAACGAGATCGTCCCTTTGCTCGGCGCCAGCATCCCCGCCAAGGCCCCGAGCAACTCCGTCTGCCCATTGCCAGAAACTCCCGCCAAACCCACAATCTCCCCAGCCCGTAAATCGAAGCTCACCCTGCGCACCCGCACCACCCCTTGCCCATCCCGCACTTCGAGGTCGCGCACCGCGAGCCGCGTCCCTCCAGGCTGCACCGGCGGCTTCTCCAGCGGACCACCCACGGCCCGCCCCATCATTTTCTCCGCCAGTGCCCCCACCGACGTTTCCCTCGTCACAAACTCACCGACGATCGCCCCTTGCCGCATCACCGTTACCCGATCAGTAATCGCCATGATCTCTCGCAGCTTGTGCGTCACTAAAATCACCGCTTTCCCCTCGCTCCGCAACCGCCGGAGTATCCCGAAAAGCGCCGTCGCCTCCCCCGGGGTCAGGACGGCCGTCGGTTCGTCTAAAATGAGAATGTCCGCCCGCCGGTAGAGCGCTTTTAAAATCTCCACGCGTTGGCGCAGGCCCACCGTCAACTCGGCCACCGGCGTTGCCAAGGGGACTTCCAGGCCGTACTCCCCCGCAAGCCGCGCCAACTCTCGGCGAGCACGCGCCAGCCCGCCCGCCAACTGCAGACCTCCTTCCACCCCAAGGACCGCGTTCTCCACCGCCGTGAACGTCTCGACCAACATAAAATGCTGGTGCACCATCCCGATGCCAGCGGCAATCGCCGCCTCCGGCGCCCCAATCACCACCGCGCGGCCATTCACGAGAATCTCACCGGCATCCGCCGACTGAAATCCATAAACGATATTCATCAACGTCGATTTCCCCGCCCCATTTTCTCCGATCAGACCATGCACGCTGCCGCGCTCGACCACCATCGAGATCGCCCGGTTCGCGTAGACCGTGCCAAACCGTTTTTCAATTCCACGCAGCTCCAAAGCGGGCCCGCTCGCCCCACGCGCACCCGCCGGCACCGCGCTCGCTGAAAAACCCCGCTCAGTCGCGCTGCCACCCGATCCATTCACGGCGTCCGGTATTCCGCTACCTTCAGCTTTCCACTGATGATATCGCTCTTCGCCGCGTTTAAAGCCTCCGCCATCTTCGCGGACATCACCGAGCGATTATGCTCGTCGAGCGCATAGTCGACCCCTTGCTCCGCGAGCCCGAGCACGATCGGCCCCGCCCGCCACTTTCCTTCCCGCGCCGACTTGAACGCCGTGTACACCGCCACATCCACGCGCTTCACCGCGGAGGTTAACACGCTGCCCGGCTGCAGATAATTTTGGTTACTATCGCAGCCGATACTGAGTTTCCCCAGATCCTTGGCCGCCTGCATCACCCCAAGACCCGTGGCCCCCGCCGCGTGAAAAACCACATCCGCACCGCGCCCAAATTGACTTCTCGCCAATTCCGCACCCTTCGTCGGATCGCCCCACGCCGCGGGCGTCGTCCCCGTCATATTCTGAAAAACCTCCACCTGAGGATTTACCCGCCGCGCTCCTTCCAAGTAACCGAGCGCAAATTTGCGGATCAGCGGAATATCCATCCCCCCCACAAAGCCGACCTTCCCCGTTTTTGAGGCCAGCGCCGCCGCCATCCCGCACAAGTAAGACGATTCCTGCTCGCGAAAATTCACCGACTGCACATTCGGCAAATCAACCACCGCATCCACGATGGTGAATTTTACCTGCGGAAACTGCTTCGCCACTTTTTCCACCGCCGATGCTTGGGTAAATCCAACCGCGACGATGATGGTCGCGCCGCGTTTCGCCAGCTGCGCCATCGCCTGCTCGCGCTGCGCCGCATTGGTGATCTCAAACTCCCGATACGCCACTCCGGTCTCTTTTTTAAATCTCTCCGCACCTTCACTCGCCGACTGGTTGAACGAGCGATCAAATTTACCTCCAAAATCAAAAACAATCGCCGGCAAAAAATCACCCGCCGCCCGGAGCGCCGGACTCACGAAAGCGAGCATGGCAAGAGCAACGCAGGTGAGGCGAGGTGGCAGCATAAGGGAATCGTGGTTTAAAAAATGAAGCCGAACCGTGGAAAAAAGTCAGGCGCGGCGCAATGTTCGAAACCGCCGCGCGCACGGACCACCACCCGCGAGACCCGGGCAAAGGGTCAATTCTTTTTCCGCCACTGGCCGTTCCGATCCTGGACCCATTCACCCCCTCTCGCCTCCGCCGCCAGCTTGCTCGCGCGCGCTCGGCCCACTTCCTCTGGCGCGGATTTATTTTGAGCCGCGATCGCCGCGTAAACCAGACCGCGATCCGTATTTTCGTCGGTGACAACCCTCTGCTCAGCCGCGGCCAAAGCGCCCCGCGCTTCCAAATAACCGGCATTGTTTTCACCCACCAGCAACCGCGCCTTGAGGCGCACCACGCCTTCGACCCGCTGCTCAATACGGGCGCGAACCGCCGCCAGACTTTCCGCGCGCACCACCGGAGCCACCAAGCCCAGGGCCATTAAAAAAAAACACCCACGGATGCCATTTGGAGAGGTCATTGAATTATGATTTGGGAGCCTTCACCGCCGCCGCTTTCTTGTCGATATCGCCAAAAAAATCTTCGAGCGCCTTCTCCACCTTCACATTCACGTCCACCGTGATATGGATCGGCTTCACCTCAATGGGCTGGGTCTTGACGCTGAGACAACCACCCAGCAGGGCCGCGGATAGAAAAAAAATCAGAGAAAAGCGCGTCATGCGACCGGCAGACTGCACCTCCCCCGCCACGTTTCAACGCCCGATTTTCCCCCGCGATTTTTCATCCGCCCCACGGCGGCTATCGGCCTTCGCCGCAGCGCAGGCGCGAGTCCCGCCAAAGCCGATGAAATCGTGTCCTGACGCAGGCGGCTATCGGCCTTCGCCGAAGCGCAGGCGCGAGTCGCTGCCAAATTTCATGAGCGACTCGAGGGGGCCGCGCACGTTGATCCGCAAATCAATCGGCGCCGAGAGTGTCGGATCGGTCGGCCCACCGGCCAGATGCACCGTCGCGGTGCGACCATCGCCGTCACCGTCTGGGGTCAGCACCACTTCCAGCAAATGAGCGCGTAGCGGCAGACCGCCCGTCTCCATCCGCGCCAGACCGGGATAAAATTTCTGCACCGATGCGGGCAGGTTGGCCGAAAGGCTCGTCGTCGACGGCGCCAAGCGCAACTCGGCGGCTTCACCCGCGCGCAACGCCAAACGCCCGGCCCCAATCTGGATGCCGTGCGCGTCCCGCCGCAGCGTGAGTTCACCATCCAATCGCCCCTTCGCCTCCGCCAACACCGCCGGAACCAGAAAAAGCATCTGCGCCAGCGCCAAGCCGCGCAACTGCGCGATCACCGAAAATTCCCGCCGCTGCGTCGACATCACAAACGAGTTGATCGTAAGCTCGCCGCCGAGCACATCGATCGCGGAGGCATGCACGCGCACTTCTTCGTTTTCGAGCGAGAACTCGAGTCGTGATTTCCCCAGCGCGATCACGTCGTAACGGCCGCTCCGCCACGCCAAAATCTGCCCGGGGCCCGCCCGCCGCTTCGCCAAATCATCGATCGCCAGATCCAACGTGAGCCCCTCGAGCCAGAGCTTCTGCGCGGGGTGATCAATCCGCCCGTCGCGCACCCTCACCACCGCTTGCCCGCCGAGCCCACCCTGCCGCCAGGTGCCCGCTGCGCTCGCGGTCAACTCCCCCGCCAGAGTCAGCCCCGCGGCTGTCGGCCCCAGCCACGAGACGAGCCACGCCCCCCAGGGCGCTAAGTCGAGCCGGCTCTCCCGCAGCCACCACTCGCCCTCACCCAGCGGGTCGAGCACCGCTTCGCCGCGGGCGTGCAGCCCCGGTCCCTCCAGGGTAAACTCCACCCGGCGCACCCGCGGTCGCGGGGTCTCCAGGACGACGCGCCAGTGCAAACCCGGCGATCCCGGCGGCATCTCCAGGGAGAAATCACCGGAAAAATCGCCGACCAACGGTGGTAATTTCCACTCGCTCGCGGGCGCGGCCGCCCGCAGCCCGCCCCACCCGCCCAAGCCGAGACCGGCGGCGAGACAAGGCGCCCAGGCGCGCTGAAAAAAATTCTTCAAAGAAGCCACGGTCACCAAGCGATAATGACGGTCACCTCAATTAAAAAGCGTTAAACCGCACTTCCGGAGGAAGCCGGCGCCGCACCGCGGCCCGGCCCACCGCGCAGACACCGCCGCGGAGGTCGTCCGGCGCCACGGCAGGCCCGCTGGCCACGGGAGGGTGTCAACCGGTTGAGACTCACGGCACCGGCACCGGCGCAAGGTTCCAGATATCTTTGGCGTATTCGCGAATCGTCCGGTCGCTGGAAAATTTTCCCATGCGGGCCGTATTGATAATCGCCATACGCGCCCAGTTCGCCTGATCGCGGTAAGCGCGGTCGACGCGGGCCTGCGCATCGGCATAGCTGCGGAAATCCGCCAGCACCATGTAGGGATCGCCGCCGTGCATAAGACTGCCGTGCACTGGCCCGAAGGCGTCGTGCTCGCCGGGGGTGAAATAATCGCTGCCCAACCAATCCACCACGGCGCGGAGCTCTTCGTCCTGTCGATAAAGATCCCATGGGCTGTAACCGGCGGCCCGCCGCGCCACCACGGCCTCCACGGTCAGTCCAAAAATAAAGATGTTCGCGGCGCCCACCTCTTCTTGGATTTCGACGTTGGCGCCATCGAGGGTCCCCATGGTGAGAGCCCCGTTCAGGGATAATTTCATGTTGCCCGTACCCGAGGCCTCCTTGCCCGCCGTGGAGATTTGCTCCGAAAGATCGGCCGCCGGAATAATTATTTCCGCAAGCGAGACGCGGTAATTGGGCAGAAAGGCGACCTTCAGTTTACCCCCGAGACGCGCATCCGCATTGATCCGCGCACCGATCACATTGATCGCTCGGATAATATTTTTCGCGAGGTCGTAGCCCGGGGCCGCCTTCGCCGCAAAAACAAATACCCTCGGCACCATGTCCAAGGCCGGGTTCTGCAAGAGGCGGCGATAAAGCGCCAAAATGTGCAGCAAGTTAAGATGCTGCCGCTTGTATTCGTGCAGCCGCTTGATTTGCACGTCGAACAGCGCATCTGGGGAAACCGTCACCCCGCATTCCGCCTGAATGACCGCGGCCAGCTCAACCTTGTTGGCGCGTTTGATCGCCATGAATTCCTGCTGAAAGGCCGGCTCGCCCGCGAATTTTTCAAGTCCCCGCAACTGATCCAAGTCGCGCGGCCAGGCCGAGCCAATCTTTCGCGTGATCAACGCCGCCAGGCGCGGGTTCCCCTTCAACAACCATCGCCGGGGAGTGATGCCATTGGTTTTGTTCTGAATTTTACCCGGATAGAGAGCGTCAAATTCAGGGAAAAGATCTTTCTTCAACAAAGCCGTGTGCAGCGCCGCGACTCCGTTGACGGCGTGCGCACCCGCCACCGCCAGATTTGCCATCCGCACGCCTTTGCCACCGCCTTCCTCAATCAGTGAGCAGATCCGTTTCTTCTCGTCGTCACCCGGCCAGCGGCGTTCGACAAGTTCCATGACACGCGCATTGATGTCGTAGATGATTTGTAAATGCCGGGGCAGCACGCGTTCGAAAAGCGGCACGCCCCACTTCTCAAGGGCCTCCGGTAACAGAGTGTGGTTTGTGTAAGCGAAGGTTTTGGTGACGATCGCCCACGCCGCGTCCCAACCCATCGCGTGCTCATCGACGAGGATCCGCATGAGTTCGACGATCGCGATCGCCGGGTGCGTATCATTGAGCTGCACGGCCACTTTATCGGCAAAATTATTCCAGGAGTTACTCGGGGTGCGGAAATGGCGGCGGAGGATG
>CAMDOF010000036.1 GCA_945903465.1 Opitutus sp. GAS368 | reverse complement strand
GCGGCGGGCAGGAGCGGCGCGCGGAAGCGCGGGAGCGGCGCGCGGGCGCGGCGTGGCGCGGTGAGCGACGCGCGGGAGCGACGTGGAGCGACGCGCGGGCGCGGCGAGAAATAAAAGCGCGAGCTGGGCTGGGCGAATTTTTAATTTCTTGGCGGCGCGTGTCCTCTAAAAAGCACGACGAGCCCTGCCCGCCACCGCCACCGCCACCGCCACCGCCACCGCCGCGCCGTCTTCGTTGTTCAGGGAAGGTGGAACGATTCGATGAGGAACCGATCAGCCGCTGGCGAAGTCGCGGGAAGGGTCGGTATCGTCTGGATTTTAATGGATGAATCGGGTTGGCGCCATGACGCGGCTGGGGCGGTTACGGGATCTCGTAGATTTCGAGCAAGGCGATGCCCTCGGTCTCGCCCTTGCCCTTTACTTCGACGGTATAGGCGCCTGGTGCGACCGTGATTAATAACGCCGCGTCCTGACTATTGGCGGTGAGGTTAAACGCGCCGACGCTCGCCGCCGCGGCGGCGATGGCGGCGGCTTGGTCTGATTGCCAGCGATCGTTCGTGGCGACAATTTTTTGCCCAGAAAAAATGGTCAGGATAGGATCCGCGAGGGCGTTGCCGACGCCGAAGAGGCTGAGCGTCGGACCGACGGCGCGAATCAGCATCCGTTTGAAAGCGGGACCTTTGACGACAAAGCCCCCGAAGAGCCCGCCCTCACCGAGGCGGACCTGCGCGCGCGTGGACAGATTAACGGTGCGACCGCTGTCATCGAGTTCGTAGAGTTCGGCGAGGCCGACGCCGGGTTTGTTCGTGGGCGTGCTGATGAAGACGCTGTAAGAACCGGCGGGGATGGTGCTGGCGAGGGCGGAGTCGCGACTGCCGGACGAGAAGGCAAATGCGCCGACGGATCGGGCGTAGCTGGGCAGGAGGAGCGCGTCGGGCCCGGATTCCCACCCGTTATTTCGGAAAAGTTCGGCGCCCTTTTCGCTAATGATGCTGAGTTGGGGGTCCGCGACGGTGCCGTTGACGCCTAACGCGCCGAGGCTGGGTCCGGCCGCGCGGGAGAGATAGGGTTTGCCCTCGGTGTCGGCGACGATCACGCCGACGATGAGGGCGTTTTCACCTGCTCCCACGATGGCGCGAGCGGAGATGTTGACCAGGCGGGCCGGCGGGGTGAGCGGGGAGGACGTCGCGCTACCCAGCACTGAGCTCCACGGACTGCCGGGAAACACGCCCTTTAGGTCGGCCCGATAGCTGCGGATATGGATATTAGTGGTGGCGGGTAAAGTGACTGGCGATGAACTGAGGAGGGCGTTGGGGGCGATGGCGCCGCCGAGTGCGCGGGGGTCTGAGCCATCGACGGTATAGGCGAGTTGGGCGCCGGCGGGAGGCGTGAAGACCAGTGAGGTACCGGAAGTAGCCGAGTTCGGGGCGGCGAGAAATTGGCGATCGATCCATTCGGCGCGCAGCGTGAGCCAGCCCTTAAGGTGGTCGATCTGTTGGCTGTAGCTGCCGTAAGGGCTCGTGTTTTCTGGCCAGCGCCCGGCGTCGCGAGCCGCGGCGGCGGTGCCGACACGCGCGCTGAGCTTTTCGACGAGGTTGAGCAGTCCGCTGTAGGAAAGTTCGGCGCGACGGAGGCTTTGCCAACGGTCGATCCAGTCTTGCATGAACTCAGGATCGCTCGCGATGACGCCCCACCAATCGATGCGCCACGGGTCCGGCACGCCGACGTTCGCCCAGGTATCATAGAGAGACGAGCGTGTATCGTTCGCGGAACCTAAGGCGCGGTCAAAATCCCAGACCGGACCCGCGACCATTTTACCGTTTTTGTCTTTGGTGAAGTAGGCGCTCCGCAAGAAGGCGTCGGGATTGCTGGAAAATGTGTTGAGAAGGTGATGATCCACCCAAGCACCGCGATCAATGTAATCGAGGTACGTGCGCCGCGCCCAACCGCTGGCTCGGTCGGAAAAAAGGGCATCCTCCATCCGTTGCACATAGCCTTTAATATAATCGACCTGCTTCGCGACGACCTCGGTCTCGTTTGGTGAAACGAGGATAATCGACGATTCCCCACCGCCCGGCAGTTGGCGGGTTGTCCGCCAACTGACTTCTCCCGGTTCCGCTGAGTCGATCTTCAAAATATAACCCCCGGTGATTTTTGAGCCAGTGACGTCGTCGGTTGCGAGAAACGCCACATCGACCCGCCCTTCGCCGACCTCGACGCGGTCCGAGACAATGTAAATGCCCGCGTAGTCCTGCTGATCGACGTCGTTGCCGTTAGCGTTGAAAAAAACTTCCGCGAGGCGGGTGCGTGGCGCCCATCGGCCCATGGCGTTGGAGAGGTCGTAGATCAGTGAGTTGTTGAGATAGCTCTGATCGTACTTCCACGGGGCGACCAGGGCCCATTTTTCATACTTGGGCAGATCAAGGAGGAGCGCGGCGCGATCGACGCCGGTGTCATCAGTAAATTTAAAATTATAGCCCTTTTTGGGGAACTGGGCCGAGCTCGCCCCGCGGACGGTGATGCTGATCGGGCTGATGGCGCTCGCCGTGGCAGTGAAGCTCGGGGTGTTGCCCGTCGCCGGCGCGTAAGTACTGAGCCACGCAGAGTGATCGAGTGAGTCCTTCACCAAGGCGCCGCTGTTTAGGCTATCGATGATCAGCACGGGCATTTGGCTGGAAAAAGAATCCAGGCTGGCGCTGATTTTTGAATAACAGGCCTCGGTGACGGTGCCGTGACTCTTGCCGTCAGCGGAAAAAACGGCGGCGCGGAGGGTGACACTCGCGTTGACCGCGATCGCCCCCGCGTAGAGCGAGGAGGTGGCCTCTGGCATGCTGGTCGGTTTGCCGGCGGTGGCGGAGATGAGGACGTAGCGAATATTCTGGCCGGTGCCCGCGCCCGTGAGTTCGAGTGAGAAAGCGCTCCGGAAGGGTCCGCCGGCTTTTGAAAAAATCACTTTTTGCGTGATCGGGACCGGGGCGGCGGCGGCGTTGACGGCACCAGGGGTCGGCTGGCTGAGAATCGCTGCGGTTTTTAAGTTTCCGGACGCGCCGGTCACCAGGCCGTAGGCGACATCATCGGCTAACGCGGGATAACTGGGAGAGAACTCGGCGGCCACGATGATGCCGTCGGGTTTGATCAAGCCGAGGTACTCGCCGGCGGCATTGAGACGAAAGTTGGTGTGCAGGCGGCCGCTGGGATCGCGCCGGTTTTTGCCTGAGGCAAAGACCACCAAGTAGGCGCGGGCGGGGATGAGCACGTTGGGAAATTGCCACGCCGTCTTGTTTGTCGGGCTATTAGAAAGATACCAACCGCTCAAATTCACCGCGTCGGCGTCGGGGTTGTAGAGCTCGATCCAATCGGAAAAAGCGCCGTCCTCATCCTTTAACGTCGTGTGATTCGCAGCCATGACCTCATTGAGCACGGGATCGGCGCGCAGCCTGGGTAAGATCACGAGGAGGGCCGCCAAGGTGAGATTTCGGAGTACGTGAAATTTCATGGAAGGCATGGCGAGAGAGTCTGGTCGCAATCTGTGGTGAGCGCGAGCCTCGGCACGCGGGGTACGGTGTCGTTTGCGTTACGACGGTGGGCGCGTTTTTCATGAGTAAGCGCGGGGGCGCGGCGTGCGGCCGTGGGTGTGTCGCCAGGGGTTGCGCGGATTCGGCGAGGGGTTTCCTTCAGGTCCGGCGCTGGGTGGCGCGGGCAGCCGGCGCGGGGATTAGGGTCCAATGCCCAACGGTGTTTACCACGGGCACGATCAGGCACCCGCTCGCTTTGTCCTTGCAGGGGTGACTGGGCGGGCAAACCCTCGCGGCGCTGGCAGTTTTTTCGCCAGCTCTTTTCAGCCTTTTCCCCAGCGCCCCCTGAAGATGCCCAACGCTCGCTTACTCTTTTTTTTGGCTGGTTTGTTTTGGATACCTGCGTGGGGTCAGGGGAGCGTTCAGTTGGTCGGGGGAATCTGGAGCGGAAGTCTTACGACGACGACTGCCACGGTAGTCGTGCGGTTAAACAGTCCTAGCGTGCGGGTGCGTTTGCAGATCAGTCCGAATCTAAATTTGACGCCGAGTATTTTTTCCCCGGTGGTGACGACCGCGGCGGCGAGCGGCAACACGGTGAAGCTTTTGATCCAAGGATTGACGCCGGACACGGACTATTATTACGGGATTCAAGTGGAGGGAGTGCTCCAGACGGAAGCGACGACGCGCGGGCGTTTGCGGACCTTTCCTCTGGGCAAAGCCTCGTTCCGGATTGCTTTTGCCTCGTGCGGTGATTTCCGCGCGGCGGATCAACGTGCGTATTCGGCAATTATGAATGAGCGCCCTTTGCTCTTCATCAACACCGGCGACCTGCATTACAGTAATACGGATTCGCTTAATCCGGATGACTATCGCGCTAATTACGACGGTGTTCTCGGCCATGCGGTCCAAGGGGCCCTCTATCGGAATGTGCCGGTCGCCTACATGTGGGATGATCACGATTATTGCGGGAATGATTCCGACTCGACGGCGATTGGCCGGGAGACGGCCCGGTCGGTTTACCGCGAGCGGGTTCCGCATTATCCGATCGGGGCGGCGGGTGGTGCGATCGCCCAGACGTTCACGATTGGGCGAGTTCGGTTTATCATGACGGATTTGCGCAGTGCGGCGGGCGTGGCGAGCGCGAAGGAATCTGCGTCGAAAACGAGAATGGGCGCGACGCAGAAAGCATGGTTTAAGCAGGAGTTGGTGAGTGCGCGCGATGCGGGGTTCCCGCTCATCGTATGGGTCTGCACGATACCCTGGATTGCCGCGGGGAGCTTGGGTGCTGATTCATGGGCGGGCTACACGACGGAACGTACGGAAATTGCTAATTTCATTCGGGATAACCGCATCAGCAATCTCGCCCTGCTCTCGGGCGATATGCATGGGCTCGCTTTCGACGATGGTACGAATTCCGACTACGCGACCGGTGGCGGTGCTCCCGTTACGGTGCTGCACGCGGGCGCGTTGACGAGTACCCCCTCTTTAAAGGGTGGACCTTACTCGGGGACGGCGGTCCCGGGCAGCCAGCAATATGGGATTTTGGAAGTCTACGACAACGGTGGCGCCAGTGTGGCGTGTCGTTTCTTGGGGATGAACGTCGACGATGGTCGCAAACTTACGCATTATTTTAGTGGCTCCACCGCGGGTGCGAAAGACCACGCGATCGTCAATATTTCGACACTCGCGCGGGTGAATTCGGGGAACGATAGCTTGGTGAGTGGCTTCGTGATTTCGGGTACGACCAACCGGCAAGTCCTGGTTCGGGCGATCGGTCCCACGCTGGCGGCCTTTGGGGTCGTCGATCCTCTGGCGCGGCCGATATTATCGGTATTTAGCGGCGAGACGCTGGTCGCCAGAAATGCGGGCTGGGCGGGTGGCAGCACCGCGCCGGTGGCAGTGCGGGCGGCCGCCGCTGAGCCGTTGCTCGATGTTTTCGACCGCGCGGGAGCGTTTCGTTTATTGGATGACGGGAGTGCTGATTCCGCCGTCGTGGTGACGGTTTCACCCGGCGCTTATACCGTACAAGTGAAAAGCGGTGATGGCCTGCCGGGCGCAGCCCTGCTGGAGGTCTACGACTTGCCCTGAGCCAACGTTGTCGGTTGCCCTCGCGGGGCCATCGTGGCGGCTCGTGGGCGCAGGCGGCGTTAACCGACCTGGATGGAGAGGGTGTCTGGCTTGGCCCCGGAGGATTCGGCAAAGGTTCCGAGCATGACGGGAGTTGTCCTCGCAATCTGGATACGGGTGGCTCGAGTCTTCGGACTGCGCAGATTCGTGAAATGTGAAGATTCCGCTTGCGCTTAGGAGAATTTAGCGAGTCTTTGCGCTCGCCTGTAGGGGTGTCCTCCGCGGAGGGCTGAGATTGCGGTGCGCTCGACCGCTCGACCCTTCGAACCTGAAACGGATCATGCCGACGAAGGAAACAGCAGGCGCCGCATCTCGCGCCGTCAGGCGCACGGCGCCAGCTTCCTCGGTAGTCCCGCTTGGGTCAGGTCTATTCCAACCATGTCGCGACCGACCCGATTTCTCACCTCAATGACCGCTTGGGCGGTGCTCGCGACGGCGTACGCGCCGAGCCGCGTGGGCGCCGCAGATCCTGTGGTCGCGGTCCCCGTCCAACTTGAAGCGCTCCGGGTCACAAGCGATCTTTGGGCGGCGCCACTCGATCGACTCTCGGCGAGTGTGAGTGTGTATGATGACGTGGCGCTGCGCGGTGGCGCGACTCAGCACTTTGGGGATCTCGTCGAGCAGATCCCCAATCTCACTTGGACGGGAGGCACCTCGCGACCGCGTTATCTGCAGATTCGGGGGATCGGGGAAAACTCGCAGTACGAAGGCGAGACGCCCGATGCGAGCGTCCGCTTTCTCGTCGACGATCTCGACTTTACGGGGCTCGGCACCCTGGGAGGGATGTTTGATGTTCAGCAAGTCGAGATTCTGCGTGGTCCCCAAGCGGGGGCCTTTGGGGCCAACGCGGCGGGCGGGCTCGTTCGTCTCGTGACCAATGCGCCCACGCCCTATTGGACGGGCCAGCTGGAGAGCAGTTTGGGCACGGATCATCTGCGGACTGGCGGCTTCGCTTTCGGGGGCCCGCTGGTGGCGGCGCAACCGGAGACATTGATGATGCGTCTCGCCGTGCAGCAAAGTGTCAGCGATGGCTTTCGACGGAATCTTACGCTCAATCGCGATACGAATGCGCGGGATGAATTCTTCGCGCGCCTCCGTCTTTCCGTGCAGGCATCCCCGGTGTGGCGCTGGGAGGGCTCGTTATTATTTTCAGAAGTGAATAATGGTTTCGATGAATTCGCGCTTGATAATAATGGCCGCCTCACGCGCAGCAATCAACCGGGCCGGGACGAGCAACGCTCGAAGGCGGGCAGCCTGCGCGGGCACTTCAGCGGTTTTTCTGCGGTGCGCGTGACGAGCGTTACGGCTCTGAGCCGCGTGACTTCGCGTTACAGTTATGATGACGATTGGACCGCGGGTTCTTACGCCGGTTTTAGTGATTTACGGCGCACGCGCGACGTCTTGAGCGAGGAGTTGCGCGTAGACTCGGCGCTGACCCGCCGTGCCTGGGGCTGGGTCGATCGTTGGACCTTGGGGGGCTACTTTTCCGAGATGACCGAAGATTCTGCCTACACCAACGAAGACCCCGGTGACCTGCGCGGTTTACAGACACGCTACGAGGCCAAGAATACGGCTCTCTTTGGTCAGGTGGCCCACGACTTTAGCCAAGCGACGCGTTTGCTGGTCAGCCTCCGGGTGGAGCAAATTGACACGGCGGGTCGAGGGGCGAAGACGCGTTTTCGCAAGAGCCGCGCAACTTTTGATCCGGTGATTGAGTTGGCGCCGGCTTTTGATGACACGCTGGTCGGCGGCAAGGTGACGCTGGAGCACGCCTTGGATGGGCGGCACCTCGTTTTTGCGTCGGTCACGCGCGGTTACAAGGGCGGTGGGATTAACACGGATGCCCGCATCAATCCGCCAGCGGATCCACTGACTTACGGCACGGAGTATCTTTGGAATTATGAAGTGGGCCTGCGCGGTCAGGGTTGGGATCGCCGGCTGGCGGGTGAGGTCACGGGATTTTATCTCGACCGCCAACGTGCGCAGGTGCGGGACTCGGCTGGTTTTGGTGGGAATTATCGTTTCTTCACGACCAACGCGCCATCGGCCTTTGTGTACGGGCTCGAGGCAGCGGGGGTTTTTGCGGTGAGCCCGGCCTGGTCGGTGCGCGGTTCGGTGGCGTGGATGGAGTCGGCGCTCGATCGTTTCACGCTGGGCAATGGGAATGTGGGCGGCGGCCGGCGCCTCGCGAATACCCCGCGCTACGGCGGGACGGTGGGGCCGCGTTTTCGCAGCCGCTCGGGCGCGTTCGCGCAACTTGATTGGGTCGCGCGAGCCAGCCAGTTGGATTCGAATAATCAGAGTGAGGCGCGGCGCGCCTTTCGCGTCCTTAATGCTAGCGTGGGGCAGGCTTGGGGCGGCTGGACGTTGACGGTGTGGGCGCGGAATTTGCTCGATCGGCGTTATGAAAAGCGCGTGTTCTTTTTTGGTAATGAGGAGCCTGATTACGCCGATACGCGGTATGAAGATCGCGCCGATCCGCGGCAAGTTGGGGTGACCGCGGTCTATCGATTTTAAGTTTCAACGCCCAAAGGACCCGGGCCGAGGCGCCCAGTCGGGCCGACGACGGTTGGCGGTTGAGCGCCAAGCCTTTTACCCGGGCCCGCCGTGTTCATCTGGGTCCATCGCAATCGTGGCATAATTTCATGCGCTCAAATGAGTCGGCGATTTTTCAGGATATTTTCACCACCACGCGGCGCCTTCGCAACTGAAGCCGATCTTCGCCACAGAGGACGCGGAGGGGACTAAGAGGTCACGGAGTAAGACCAAGAAATTTCTATCCTGGGTCCTCCGTGCACCCTCCGCGGCCTCCGTGACAAGAAATTATGCACGAACTTTCGCAAAGATTGATCGCGGCCAACCCACGGAGTTCGGTTTAAAGCCCAGCTCCGGTAGAGCGGCGACGGCCGCCGTCTTGACGACGTTGCCCAAAAATCTTCACGTCTTTGCGGAAGATCCTGACCGGCACGAGTCCGTCTTGCTCGGTATAATATTCGAGCGACAGGCCGTTTACCAGGTGCGGATATCGCCGAGGCGAGGGGTCGGGCACCAAGAACCCGGGCGCCGATCGGGCGAGTGCTGGGCGGCCCCGCGACGCTCCTCGAGGAGGGATCGTCGCCGCCGGCGGCGGTCTTATTTCCACGCTTCGTCGAAAAATCCCGCGTCGACGATCAAGCCCGGCCAGCGTGCATTGGCCGGCACGCGCAGATCGACGAGGGTGTAGTCGGGTAGTTTCGGGGTTTGGAGTGAATTGGTTCCGTAGGCTTCGTCGCGAAAATCGATGCCGCTATTTAACACGATGTACCGTTCCGGGTTGAGGGGATTCGGGTAGATCAGCACCGGCGCGTGGTGAGCGGCGTCGTAGGTTTTTCCGCGGAAGATGAGCTGGCGAGCATCCCAAGCCAGAGGCAACTGCGCTTGAATTCGCGCGAGGAGGCGGTTCGAGGAAGGGTCGCCCCACAGCACGAGGTGTTTGGTGCGAATGTCTTCGGCGGTGATCGCGGTATCCACTTTCTCCGGGGCGTCACCGCGAAAAATATCGCGCCACATTTTGGTCGCGTGCGCGCGCTCGCTTTGCGTCCAGGCGCCGAGGGCGGGGTTGAGCGGCTGCCCGGTGGGCCGGACAAAAAGGAAACTCTGGGTAAAGGCGTCGTCGATCGGTCCGGAGAGTCCGGGGCGTTTGCGGAGAGCGGTGGTCGGAGCGCCCACCTGCCATGGGCCGTTCGCGCGATGGAGGCTTACGCCGGGCGTGGTCGTGGGGGGGAGTGAGATCGTCTGGCCGTCGATCTTAATGGTGCGAATTCCGGCCAGGGAAATGTTCACGGCCGTGGTATTTTTTGTCGTGATGACGACGGTCTCGGGGCCGGCGCGGCGCGCCACCAGGTCGGCGCGTTGCCAGTGTTTTTCGAGCGCCTCGAAACGCGCCCACGATTGGCCGGGGTAGCGGAGGGTGTAGGTGCTCACGCGGATTTCCGGCGGCACGACGTCCCGGCCGCGATCTGCAAGGGTCTCGAGTCGCGCGGTCAGTTCTTTTTTGGTTTCGGGATGGTATTTGTGGGCCGTCTTGGGGCCGATGAGGCGCTCGAGTTTTAAGCCCTCCCGGGCCATCGCGGCCGCCATGAGATCGGCGGATTGTTTCTGCGGATCGAGTTCACCGCTGTAGGCAATGATGGGCTGAT
Organism: Opitutus sp. GAS368; assembly: GCA_945903465.1. Classification (GTDB taxonomy): domain Bacteria; phylum Verrucomicrobiota; class Verrucomicrobiia; order Opitutales; family Opitutaceae; genus ER46. The sequence continues at coordinate 41,621 of CAMDOF010000036.1, read as the reverse complement.
TGAAGAAATTTCCCGCGTAGTCGGTCGCGTTGTACCAGTGCCAGAGCAATTGCTCGGAGGCTGAGCGCGGTGGTTTGCCGGGGGCCAGCGCTTGGTTGTAGATGGCGGTCTCGGCGAAACCAGCTCCGGGTGAGGCCGCGCACCACAGGCCGGCGTAATGTGCCGCGAGGTGCCAGGTGCTCGCGCCGCCCATGGAGAAACCCGCCACGGTGATGCGATCCGCGTCGACCCGATAAGTGGTGCGGACGGCAGCCATGGACTCGAAGACATCGGTCTCACCGGCGAATTTCGTCGCGTTGCAGAAACGCCCGTAGGGGACGAGGACGATGGTATCGCGTGGGGTGATCTGGGGTGGCGTGCCCTCGCGCTCGGCAATGAAGGCGAGCTCCGTACGTTTTTCTCCGCGGCCAAGGAGCCAGACCAAGAGCCGGTTACTGCGGACTCGCGAGGTGCCCGGTGGGATCAGCAAGCCGTAGGGTTGGCAGGAGCCGTCCACGCTGGAGCGGTAACCGCGGACGATGAGACCGGTGGCATCGAGCCACGGCGCCTGACCGGTGCGCAGCTGACGGAGGCGGGTGCGTCCGGTCAGCAGGGCCTGGCGGGCCACCGCGACGTGTTTCTGGTCGAAAAATTCGTCGTAGCGCAGGGCCCAGTCGACGGCTTTGTGAAATATCTCGACGTCTGGCAAGAGGGCGAGGGTCGCGGTGTTTTGGGCGGCCGTGAGCTCCTGGGTGAGGGTCTCGATTTCGGTGCGGAGCTCAGCGGCGCCCGCGGTGAGTTCGGCCCGGGCCGCTTGCGGAATCGCGAGGCCGGCCGGGGGTAGTCGTTGGGCGGCCGGTGGCGGCGTCTGCGCCATCAGGTCAGCCGGGCGGGCGGTGACGTGGGCAAGGGAGCACGCGGCGAGGGCGCGGAGGTGGCGAAGGGCGGTACGGGGTTTCATGCGGAGAGGGTGCCGATAAAATCGGATGAGAAGCTGGGGACAATTTTTTTGCGGATTAAAATCAGCGGCCAACGTGCGCTCCGCCACGCGGTTCTAGGCAGATTGTCGGGCGGGTAGGTGCCGTGCGCGGGCCGCGAGTGGCGGGCGGCGGCAGGCCGAATAATCGGGCAGGAGGGTGCCAAGGGGCCGGGGCCTTGCACTGATAAAAACACGAGAATCGCGGAGGGCGGATCGCCGGCAGGCGGGGCGGCGCCCCTGCGCCGATTATTTCCAAGACTCATTAAAAAAACCTGCGTCGACGATCTTCCCCGGCCAGCGCGGACCGGGGGGAGTGCGCAGATCGACGATGGCCCAGTCGGGTAATTTCGGAGTCTGGAGCGCGTTATTGTTGTAGCCGTCAGTGCGGAAATCGAGGCCGCTATTAAGGACGATGTAGCGCGTAGGATTGAGCGGATTGGGGAAAATGAGAATGGGTGCGTGGTTCGTCGCCGGGTAAGTTTTGCCTCGAAAGGTGAGCGTCTGCGCGTCCCATTGAACAGGCAGGCGGGCGATGATCTTGGCGAGAACCGCATTTGACGAGGGGTCGCCCCAGAGAATGAGGTGGTGGTTCGCGATGTCCGTGTCGTTGACCGCCCGATCGGCCGTGATGCGGACGTCACCACGGTAGACATCGCGCCAAAGCTGGCGGGCCGCGGTCAGCTCAGCCTCGGCCCATGTGCCGACGTCCGCGTTGAGCGGCTTGCCGGTGGGGCGGACGAAAAGGAACGACTCCATGAAAGCGTCGTCGACGGGCCCGGTGAGCCCGGGTTGTTTGTGCAGACCTTGCAAGGGCCCGACGCGCCACTGGTCGCCGGTGCGTGAAAACCGGAGCTCTTGGTTGGCGACAAGCAGTTCTTGACCGTCGAGTACGACGGTCGCGGCGGTCAGGCCGGGGAAGGCGATGGCCTCCACGTTCTTCGTGTACGCGGCGATCAAGTTGTTGTCGTGAAGGGTCGCCTTAACCTCGGCGAGCTCCCAGTGTTTGCTCAGACCTTCGATGCGCACCCAAGCCGATTCCGGGTAGCGCAACGTATAGGTCTGGTGCCAAACTTCGCGCGGTTGCGGGTCGCGCCCTCGGGCGAGCTGGGCCTCGAGCCGGCGGGTCAGGGCGGCTTTGGTTTCGTCGTGATATTTGTGCGCGGTTTGCGGTCCGATGAAACGCTCCAGCGTCAAACCGGCCTTGGCCATCGCCGCTTCCATGAGATCCGAGGCTTCTTTCTGGCCATCGATTTCTCCGGCGTAGGCGAGGGTCGGTAGGTTCAGGAGATTGCCGGCAATCCCGGTGCACTCGTACTGGCGCCAGAGCAATTGCTCCCAGACCGGGCGCGCCTCTTTGCCGGGAGCGTGGGCTTTGGTGAAAATGGGCGTCTCGGCAAAACCCGCGCCAGGCGAGGCCGCGCACCAGAGCCCGGAGAAATGCGTGGCGAGGTGCCAGCTGCTCCCGCCCCCCATCGAAAAGCCCGCGACCGCCATCCGTTTTGCATCAATACGGTAGTGCGTGCGGACGGCCGCCAGCGCCTCGAATACGTCGACTTCGCCCGCGAACTTCGTCGCGTTGCAGAATCGGCCGTAGGCGACGAGGGTGAGCGTGTCCTTGGGCGTGAGTTGCGGTGGGCCGGCCTCCCGCTCGGCGAGGAAGGCGAGCTCGGTGCGTTTCTCGCCGCGCCCGAGTAGCCAGACCATCAGCGGAACCTCGCGCGTGGCGCCCTTGAGCGACTCTGGGACGACGAGACCGTACGGTTGGACCGAGCCATCGAGCTTTGAACGGTAGCCGCGGACGATCAGCCCCGTCGCCTCGAGCCAAGGAGTCTGCCTGGCGCGAAGTTGGGCGACGCGCTGGTTGCCTTCCGCGAGAAAGTGTCGCGCCAACGCGATTTCCTTTATCGCCATAAACTCGTCGTAGCGCAGCGCCCAGTCGACGGCCTTATGGAAAATTTCCACGTCGGGCAGCAGGGCCAGCAGCTTCGGTTCCGCCGCGAGCGTGCGCGTAAGCGTATCGAGATCGCGCCGAAGGGCCGCGGCGCCCAGGGTAAGCTCGCCGCGCTCGGTATCCGTCAGGGTGATACCGGGAATGGGAATGCGCTTGGCCGGCGGGGTCGGCTGGGGCGCCGGTGTGCGGTTGGTTGGTGCCGGTGCGCAAAGGGCGATGGGGCCGATCGCGAGGAGCGCGGTGGCGAGGATCGAGGTGCGTGATCGCATGGGGATAAAAGGAGAGCAGCGACGCTGGCCGGCAAGGCCGCGCGACCAAATTAACCTGAAGCGAGACACGAATCGCGGACCGAGCGAAGCTTAGAAACAGGCAAATTGAGAAACCGTCGAAGTGGGCCAGGCGCAAGCGCGGCGGGCCGGCGGTGTCGCCCAAGGGGGCGCGCGGCGTGAGCGACCAGGCCTTGGCTGGCGCCCGGGCGTCGCGAGGCCGGCGGTTGGGCGTCGGGCGATTCCCCTGAAAACGGCGGCCGTTTTTTTCAATGATGGCGGCCTTAATTTAATCAACCGTGCGACCGCCGGCGTGCGCCCTCGCTTCATTTTTTCGGACGTCCGCGGGGTAGGCTCCATTCGCGGTAACCCTTCCGGCAGGTCTTCTAGCGGCGAGCCCGGCGACGCTGCCGGGCCGCCATCATCCCCCGACCCGATCGGCTGAGACGGGGAAATGTAACAAGAGGTCATGGGGAAAATAGAGCTACGGAAATAGAGCTACGGAAACGGAGCTACGGAAATAGAGCTACGGAAACGGAGCGAAACACCCCCCGCGGATTCCCGGTCAGCGACCGCCCAACCCCGCTCAGATCAAGGCGACCGCCTAAACGCCGGTCGCGCCGGGCTCCGCCTCTGTCCGGTCCTTGCATGGACGGCGCGGTGGCGTGACCTCGCGTGCGCGGGGCCCGCCGCGACGATGTCGGTCGGTTTGTCTCCCTTGCGGGCGTGACCTCGCGCGCGGGTCACGCGTGCTCTCGCGTCTTTTCGTGAAGCACTAAGCTGGCGTGACCTCGCGCGCGCGGGTCACTCCGCCGCATTGATCGTCCACGCGGTCCGCGGCGAGGCCCAGCCGAGCCCCGGTCCGACCCAGCACCGCTGTTCGCGGCTGCGGATGGCGGCGGCCGGGGTCGGGACGGAGACGTTAAAGCTTCGCGAGGATCGCCTTGATGCGCTGCCAGCTTTCGGCGCGGGCCTGCTGGTTGGGGGCGGTGGCTGCGGGGTCCTCGCCGGCGCGCATAAAACCGTGACCAGCGCTCTCGTAGATGACAGGGTCAAAGGCCTTGCCGGCCGTCTTCATTTGCGTCGTCACTTCGGGCACGGCCGCGGTGATCCGCGCGTCGTTGCCGCCGTAAAAACCGTAAATGGGCGTCTTGATCGCCGCCATGGTCTCGGCTTTCGGAGCCGAGCCGTAGAAAACTAAACCCGCTTTGAAATCCGCCCCGGTCGTGGCGTAGTTGAAGGTTTTGCCGCCGCCCCAGCAGAAGCCGCCCACGGCCACCTTGCCATTGCTCGCCGCCAGCTTCGCCACGTAAGCCGCCGCCGCCTTCACATCGTCCATGACTTGAGTGTCCGCGAGTCCTTGGATTTTACCGCGGACCGCATCGGGCGCCAGGGCATCGCTGCCACCACCATTCGGCCCAGTGCCAGATAGAAAATCCGGCGCGATGGCGATGTACCCCGCCTCGGCAAATTGGTCCACCATCCCGCGCATCCAGTCGGATAGGCCAAAGATCTCGTGAATGAGGACGATGGCCGTCGCCTTCGTTTTAACTTCGGGGAAGCCGACGAAGCATTTAACGTCGCGCCCGCCGGATTTGATCGTGACCCACTCAAGATGCCGGGGTGATTTGTCGAGGCGGGCTTTTGCCCAGTCTTGGGCCGAGGCGGCGTTGATCAACGCCATCGTGGCGAGCGCGAGGAGTAACGGTTTCATATTGGGATGGTTTTTGATTAGAGCAGTCAGGTCGTGCGACGTGAAGTGACGGCGTTGCCGAGTCCGACGTTTCCGGAAGGCAAGCGGAGCGCGCGCCCGTTGCAAGCGAACGCTGAACGAGGCGGGTCGTCGCGAGGCGCGATCGCTTTTTTAAGGTCAAGGCGGGTGGGGCATCGCAACGCGCGGCGATCCGCCGGCCGCGGCCGAAAAACCGCGGATGGGCTCGCCACTCTCAGCGCGCGGAGTGGCTTGTCGATGGGTTAACACGTCCCGGGCAGGCCCCCTCGGACGACCCTCGCACTCACTAAAAAACAGGCATAACCCCAAACCCCCCAAGTTTGCTCCCTTCAGCTCTTCCCTATTTCAAGGCCGGTGCCGCTCTCGGCTGGTTCAGACCATCACCTGCCTGGCTCGGGTCGTTGGCTCTATCCACCTTAATCCGGCGCGCGTATATTTGTCGCAGACCGTTGCTGGTCTCTGGGATCGGCCCTCCGAGCAGTTCGCCGCCGCCCCGGTGCGGGCCAACGCCGCCGCCAAGGAGCCCACCCACCAAAACAAGTTTTGGCCCCGACGGGAAGAAACAGCTTTCCAGGCCCACCAACGACTTGCAGAAGCTGCGTCTTGGGATGGTGGGTGGTGGGGGAGCGAAGCACGCCTTCGTGGCCACCATCGGCGACAGGAGTGTCGCCGGTCCGTCGGATGGGCGACACTCTTGTCGCCCCAATCGCAAGCGCAACCTCGCTATCATCGGGCGGTCGCCGGTCCGTCGGATGGGCGACACTCTTGTCGCCCCTGCTGCATGGGAGCCTCCCCACCAAAACAAGTTTTGGCCCCGACGGGAAGAAACAGCTTTCCAGGCCCACCAACGACTTGCAGAAGCTGCGTCTCGAAAGTCGTGGTGATAGCTCTGGGATTGCGCGAGAATCCACGGGTTTCCCCATTGTGCGCACGTGCGCACAATGGGGTTGGCTTGACCGGTTTAGCGCCGAGGCATTCGGAATCGTCCGCTCGTGGCGAGATCGCGGCAGCCCCGCCGTTCCTCACGGCTGGCTCGGCTGGCTCGCCCGTTGGCGTCAGAATGCTGGAGTCAATCAACGAGCGACGAGCGGGCGGCTCCTTGGGCCGATGCCGTTCCTGGCCGAGCAGGCATAAACCGCCGCAACGGTGCCCGCGGAACGAAAAAAAATTTTCTGCAAACGAGCCGGCCGGTTGGTTCGGGCGCCTCTCGGCTTGCATGGCCGAAAGCGGGCGTTAAAAGTGTCGTCATGTTAATGGGACTGCGCGCGATATTTTTCAGATGGGTGGGCTTGGTCGGGATAATGGCGGGGAGTTTGGCGCTGCGGGCTGAATCGTTACCAGTGGGGCGGGCGCAGGTTGATTTTTCTTTTCAAGGGTCGCCGTTGACGCTCTTTACGTACAAGCCCAGCCACTACACGAACGGGCCTCTGCTGGTGGTGTTTCATGGGGTGATGCGGAATGCGGATAATTACCGAGATTTCGCGATCACGATGGCGGACCGTTTTGGGGTCATCGTGGTGGCGCCGGTGCTGGATCTGGCGCGGTTTCCGGAGGAGTGGTACCAGCGGGGAGGTCTGCTGGATGCGTCGGGTCAGGCGAAGCCGCCGGGAGAATGGATGTTCAACGTGGTGCCGGCGATTGTGGCGGAGGTGCGGGCGCGGGAGGCGCAACCGACGCTGGCGTACTCGCTGATCGGTCATTCGGCGGGGGCGCAATTTTTGATCCGGTTGGCGGCCTATTTGCCGGGGGAGGCGCGGCGGATTGTGGCGGGTAATGCGGGCTCGTTATTGTTTCCCAGTCGCGAGCACGCCTTTGGTTATGGGCTCGACGGATTGCCGCCCGCCTTGAGCGACGAGACGATGTTGCGGCGGTATTTGGCGGCGCCGTTGACGCTCTATCTCGGGACGGCGGATATCACTCCGAGAAAAAAGTTTGATGCGAGTGAGGCCGCGATGAAGCAGGGTCCGCATCGTTTGGCGAGGAATCGGGCCGGCTTTGAACTGGCGCGCAAGATGGCGGCGGAGCGCGGGTGGGCCTTTAATTGGCGGAAAGTGGAGACGCCGGGTATTGACCACGATGCGGAGCGGATGTTTGCCGCCAAAGAAGTGGCGGAGGCGTTGTTCGGGAAATAGTGCGGAGGCGCGGAGTCATCTGTGGTGGCCGGGATGAGACGGCCTGAATCTTTTTTATCGCCCTGGCGGAGCTGGCCCCGAAGGCCCCCGCACGGGTGGCGCCGCCGCTGAGGTGGGCGGGTAAGCAAGCATGTCCGCGAGAAACGTCCACGGTTGGGTGGGCATTTGGGGTGGTCGCACTCTTCCTGTCGATGACTCGCGCCGCGTTGCGGGGGGGACGGTCGGACGGATCGCGAGCTCGTTTTGTCCAAAGGTAAGCGGATGGTCGCACGCCCGGAATCAGGCGGAGGCGAAGCGTGGCGGGATAAAGGATGTCGTGGGAAATGCTGGGGCCATCGACGAGACGGCCCTGCGCCCGGCGGAAGTCGCGCCGGCGGGTAGCCTTCCTTGAAGATCGAGAAAATTGACCGTGACTCCGGCGAGCCGCGGGCGGGGCCTGACGATGATGGCGGCGGCAGCGAAGCCGCGATTTCCCGCAGGCGTGAGCGTGGCGAGGGAGCTGGCAGCGAAGCCGCGATTTCCCGCAGGCGTGATCGTGGCGAGGGAGCGGGCAACGAAGCCGCGATTTCCCGCAGGCGTGAGCGTGCCGAGGGAGCTGGCAGCGAAGCCGCGATTTCCCCAGGCGTGAGCGTGGCGAGGGAGCGGGCAGCGAAGCCGCGATTTCCCGCAGGCGTGAGCATGCCGAGGGAGCGGGCAGCGTGGGCCGCTCCTCGCTGGGCGGGGAATCCGAGCGCTCTGCGGCGATGAGGTCTCCTTGCTTAGCCAGGGCGTTTCGTCGCACCTCCGGCTAAAAAGACCGGAGAAACGGCGGGTCCCTGCGGTCGGGTGAGTGCGGTGGTTATTTTGTCGGAGGCGCGAGCCAGCGAACGGCGTTGACCAGCACGCGCAAAGGTTCCGCCTGCTGAAAGACGGGAAACGTCTCATGGCCGGGGCGAAAATAAAAGACGCGACCCTGCCCGACGCGCCACGTGCAGCCACTGCGGAAATGTTCCCCCCGATCCCAACGTTCCTCGAAGATGACCTCGTCGGGCTTGGGCACGTGAAACGGTTCGGCATACATCTCGGTTTGCGGGATATCCCAGGTGAGCGGCAGACCGGCCGCCACGGGATGCGCCGGGAGCGAGGTGGTGACATGACTCGGGGCGCCGTCGTTGCGATAAGCGGGGAAGATGCAACCGGGCAGCGTGAGTTGCCAAACGCCGCCTTCTTGGCGCAGGGAGGGAGTCAACGGGGCATCGCGCAGCGGGACTTTACCGAGGGGATTAAAATTGGTGTAGGTGAATTTCGCCGTGGCCCGCTCCGCGGCTGGGATTTGGCTGAGCGCGTCATCTTTCGCGCGTTCCTGCATCAGTCGCACAAACGGCCGCGCCCAGTGGGCCGAGTGCAAGGCGATGAACCCCAGCCGCCCCTGCCGCACTCGCGCGACGAGGCGGTCCACGGTTTCCTCAGGCACGAAGGGGTTTTTCTTGTGGCTCCACCAGATCACGACGTCAGTCGCATCGAGCGCCCGCTCGTCGAGACCCTGAGCCGGCGAGGAGAGGTGGGCATTTTTGACGATCATCCCAGGCTGAGTCGCAAGATGCGCGGCGATCGTCTCACCGAGAAATTTTCCGCCGTAGGCATTTTTCTGTTCCGGCTGTTGCTCGTCCCACACCAGCACTCGGATTTCGACGGCTTGGGTGGTGACGGCAAAGGTGGCCATCAAGGTGAGAAGGCGGGCGGGGCTCATGGTTTTTTGAAGGGCGGTTGAGAGGAGATACGCGGGCCGGGGGGAAGTTGCGCGGGCCGGTGAGCGAAGTGATCAAGGTCTGACTACTCTGGATAAAAATCAGCTTAAAACGGTGGTGGGCCTCGTCTTTTTATGCGCCACCGGTTCCCAGTGGATAAAGATTCTCGTGGCGGCGGCCGCTTCCGCGCTCGGGGGGGGGGCGCGGCGCGCCGCTTTGGCCACATCGTCGTTTGTGGCCTTGTGCTTTTCCCATTCCACCTTTTTCTCGTCCCTTCACTCTTTTCACCATGATCGCACCAGAAACATTTAATCACATCGAAAACATCAAGAAGCGCGCCGGGCATCTCTGGAGGTTTCTTTGACGTCGATCAAAAGATTCGTGAAATCGAGGCGTCCGATGCGCAGATGGGCGCGCCAGGTTTTTGGGATAACAGCGAGCGGGCGCAGAAGCACATCGCGAAGCTTAACCTGATCAAAAAATCGGTTGTCCCGGTCGTGGCCTTTCAAAAGAAGGTCGACGATGTCGCCGTGATGATGGAGTTGGTGGACGCGGCCGAAGGTGCGGAGCGAGACCTGTACGCGCGTGAGTTGGACGACCAAGTGGGGGTGATGGTACCGGAGCTGGACAAGCTTGAGATCGCTTCCTTTTTGACGGGTCAATTTGATCGGAATAACGCCATCTTTTCCATTCAGTCGGGGGCGGGCGGGACGGAGTCGAACGACTGGGCTGATCTGCTCTTCCGCATGTATAATCGCTGGGCGGAGCGCCGTGGATTTAGCGTCGAGTTGCAAGATGTGCAGGTCGGCGATCAGGCGGGCATCAGCAAGGCGACGATCCTGATCAAAGGAGAAAATGCCTACGGTTACGCGAAAGCCGAGCGCGGGGTGCATCGGTTGGTCCGGATCAGTCCGTTTGATTCGAACAAGCGCCGCCACACCTCGTTTTGCGCGATCGACGTGGTGGCGGAGATCACCGAGGAGATTGAAATTGAGATCCCCGAGGGGGAGATCCGCGTGGATGTCTACCGTTCATCGGGCAAGGGCGGGCAGGGTGTTAACACGACGGATTCCGCGGTGCGGCTGACGCACGTGCCGAGCGGGATCGTGGTGGTGTGTCAAAATGAGCGCTCGCAAATCAAGAACCGGGCGACGGCGCTGAACGTGCTCAAATCGCGTTTGTATGAGAAAAAGCAGGACGAGCAGCGCGCCGAGATGGATAAGTTTTACGGCGAGAAAGGCGAGATCGGCTGGGGTAGTCAGATTCGCAGTTACGTGCTGCAACCTTATCAAATGGTGAAGGATTTGCGGACTGGGGTGAGCACCAGTGATACTCAAGGGGTGCTCGACGGGGATCTGGACCGTTTCGTGAACGGCTGGTTGCGGGCCGGCTGTCCGCGGCATCGGAATAAAGATATCCAGATCGAGGACTAAGGCCGCCAAGTCGGTTTGTGGGGCGCGTGTCGGCCGCGGCGGCGCGCGGGGCCAAGGCGGGCCCCGGCGATGGTTATCTCGGTGCACGTTCTCGGCGGCGCGGGAGCTTGCGAAGGCAGTGGCCGCTGGCCGGCGACCGGCGGGCCTGCGCGGTGGCGGGGCCGCGGCTGGTGGGCACGCGCCGCGCCGTCCACCGTGTCGCCACGCCGTGTGGCCGTCTGCCCGTGTCGCCACCCAAAGTGAGCGATGCCGCCGCTCCTGCGAGTGGCGCCGAGGTTGTCTTTCCGGATCCGCGAATTTCTGGATCTGTTCTCTGCGATTAGTCTTTGCCTAAGTTCGGGCGCCCTTCGCGGCACGGCCGACAAATTAACCCGTGACGACTGCTGGTTTTGCCGGCTGCTAAATGGGGGTGGCGCCCATCCCGAGATTCCGGCCGCCGAGATCTCGGGCCAGCCCGAAATGATCACCGGAAATCTTGGCGGGAAGGCTTGGTTGGGAAAACGATTTCTCGGAGAACCACCAGACCTTCCCAGCCACAGTGATTCGTGCAGCGTCAGCGGGGTCGCCGTCCTCCCAGACCAACGCCGCCTAACGCCCCCGAAAAAGACCGAAAGTCTTTTCCGTGGTTTGGGGAAATCTGCTTACCAAGAAAATTTTCCTACCCTGATTCCGACGATGCTGGCCTGGGCCGCTAGCGGGACGGTGCCACGAGTAGCCTGAAATGAGCCCGGATTGCTCCAGCGAGCCGTAATCGTTTGACGGCGGCGGCTTGCCCCGCACGATCATTCTTCAGCTATGAAACCCCTCTGCTGGCGTCCTCTCCGTCTCCTGCCCCTAGTTCTCCTCCTTGTCGGCCTGCCCTGCGCGTTGAGCGGGGCCTCGCGGGTCCTGCCTGCGGGGGAGTTACCCGACGACAGTCGTCTGCAGCCCTTGAAGGATCTGAACGGCTACTTCCCGTTTGCCCCGCCGAAGTTCAAGGCGGAGTGGGCAGTCCGCGCGGAGCGCGTGCGGCGGCGGATTCTCGTGGCGCAGGGGCTCTGGCCGATGCCGACACCGACGCCGTTGAATGCCGTCGTTCATGGAAAGATCGACCGCCCTGACTACACCATTGAGAAGGCCTACTTTGAAAGTGCGCCCGGCCTGTTCGTGACGGGAAATCTCTACAAACCCAAGGGCCGGACCGGCAAGGTGCCCGCGGTGCTCTTTGCCCACGGTCATTGGTTGGATGCGCGTCTCTCGGAAGAAACGGACCAGAAGTTCATGGTTGAACTTGCCACTGGGCAGGAGCGTTTCGAAGGTGGCGGGCGCAACCGATTTCAAGCGATGTGTGTGCAACTTGCGCGCATGGGTTGCGTGGTGTGGCAGTACGACGCGATGAGCGACTCCGACTCGAAGCAGCTCTCGCGTGAGCTCGTGCACCTCTTCGCCAAGCAGCGCCCGGAGATGAACCAGACCGCGAACTGGGGATTCTACAGCCCGCCGGCCGAGGCTCACCTGCAGAGCATCATGGGGCTCCAGACGCTCAACTCAATGCGCGGGGTGGATTTCGTGCTCGGATTGAAAGATGTGGAGGTCGATCCGGATCGCATTGCGATCACGGGTGCGAGCGGCGGAGGTACGCAGACCATGTTGCTCGCGGCGATTGATCCGCGGGTGGACCTCTCCTTTCCCGCGGTGATGGTCAGCACCGCGATGCAAGGGGGCTGCACCTGTGAAAATTCCAGCCTGCTGCGCATCGGCACGGGCAACGTCGAATTCGCCGCGCTCTTCGCGCCTCGGCCCCAGGGGATGACGACGGCGAACGATTGGACCAAGGAAATGTCGACGAAGGGCTTTCCTGAGCTCAAGCAGCTCTACGGACTGCTCGGCGCGCCCGATAAGGTGATGCTGCATCGAGGTGAACATTTTCCGCACAATTATAACGCCGTCTCGCGCTCCGGCTTTTTTACCTGGTTGAACCAGCACTTTAAACTCGGGCTGAAATCCCCGGTGGTGGAGCGAGACTACGAACGTCTCGCGGCGAAGGATCTGACCGTCTGGGACGACCAGCACCCTGCGCCTAAGTCGACCGGAGATGATTTTGAACGCGGTCTCCTCCGCTGGCTGACGAGCGACGCGCAGGGGCAACTCGCCAAAGCCGCGGCCGAGCCGGCCCAGTTTCGCAAAGTTTATGGGGGCGGAATCGATATCGTTCTCAATGCTCGCGCGGAGCCCGGCGAGATCGTCTGGCACCTCGCCCAGAAGACCGACCGAGGCGCTTGGACTGAAACCACCGGGCTCCTGCAGAACCGGACTTATCAAGAAACGCTGCCCGCGATCCTCGTGTCGCCACAAAAATCGAATGGCCAAGTGGTCGTCTGGATCAGCCAAGCGGGCAAGTCGGCGCTGGCGACCGCGGGCGGCGCCTTGGCCCCCGAAGTTAAAAAACTCGTCGACGCGGGCGTGACGGTGTTGGGCGTGGACTTGCTTTATCAGGGTGAATTTCTGGCCGACGGGCAGCCATTCCCGCAGACGCCGCGCGTCAAGAATCCCCGTGAATCGGCCGCGTACACCTTTGGCTACAATGACGCGGTCTTCGTCCAGCGTACGCATGACGTGCTGAGCGCCGTCGCGTTTGCGCACCGCGCCGTCCCCGGTGGTCGGGTGGCCGTTGTCGGTCTCGATGGTGCTGGCCCTTGGGTGGCGGCAGCGCGCGCCCAGGCCGGTGGCATGATCGAGCGTGCGGTGATCGACACCGGCGGCTTCCGGTTCGGCCAGGTGCGTGATCTTCGCGATCCCCAATTCGTTCCGGGTGGCGCCAAGTACGGTGATCTTCCCGGCATGCTGGCCTTGGGTGCGCCGGCCAAGACTTGGATCGCGGGCGAAACCGACGCCGGCTTGGCGCTCGTGAAGACCCAGTATCGTGCGGCCAACGCGGAGGCGCGCCTCACCCGCTACGACGGCAGCGCGGCGCTCCTGCGCGAAGCGGCGATGGCTTGGTTGCTGGCCGCGAACTGAAGCCGGCGGGAAACCGCCCGCCCGCGGCGCCTGCCGGATGGCCGCACGGCCCTTCGCGGAGGTTTTCTCCCGCTAAATAAATCGGCGGGGCCACTTTCCCGCGGACCGCGGTTCCAGCGGCGAGTGCCGGCAGTTCGGCCGGGGAACTCGCCGCAAAAAAACGGATGATCCCAGCAGGGTGCCGTACGCTTGGCGGCGGCGACGTCCTCGGCGCACGGAGCCCCGCCACAGTGCTGAGGAAAATGCTCGGAAACTCGATTTTTCAGGAGAGGAGCGACTTGATCTTTTTAAACTTCACCCTTGGCAATCCGCCGCGATGGTTTTTGTTGTTGGCGAATTCGTCGCCCCTTGCCCTTACGTCAAACCGCTTTTTCTATGCTTAAAAAACTCACATTTGCCGTGCTCGCGGCACTCGCCGTCGCCTCTGCCTCGGCTGCCGATAGCAGTGGCTGGACCTCATTGTTCAACGGCAAGGACCTCACTGGCTGGAAATCCAATGAGGAAGTTGCTGGCGTCTTCACGGTCCAAAACGGCGAGCTCAAGGTGAGCGGCGGTCGCGCCCACCTTTTTTATATGGGAAAAGACGGTGCCGCGAAGTTCAAGAACTTCGAACTTAAACTCAAGGTGAAGACCACGCCGAATGCGAACAGCGGGGTTTATATCCATACCCAATATCAGGCCAAGGGCTGGCCCGATGCCGGCTACGAGTGTCAGGTCAATAGCACGCACTCAGATCCCAAGAAGACGGGTAGCCTCTACGGTGTCATCAACATCCTCGCGCTCCTGCCCGAGCAGAAAGAACCTTCCGGCGGCAAGCACATCAAGGTGGCCGCGTCGCCCAGCAAGGATGGGGATTGGTTCGACTACACGATCAAGGTTGAGGGCAAGCGGATCACCCTTCAAGTCAACGGCAAGACCACCGTCGAATTCACCCAGCCGGAAGGTTGGGATCCGGCGAAGGCGCTGCAGGGTATGCCTGGCCGCAAGCTCGGTGAAGGCACGATCGCGCTGCAGGGGCACGACCCCAAGAGCACGACGTTTTACAAGGATATCTCCATCCGGCAGCTCAAGTGAGCAGCTGATCGAGTCAGCGGCTGATCAAGTCACTTTTCATCGGCGGGCGTCTTCAGCGACGCCCGCTTTTTTTGTGCCGGTGAGCCCGCGCCGCCCTGGGCGTCTGGGGGACCGCCAAGGTCACTGGCCGCGGATCGGGAGCTTCTATCCGGCAAGTTTTGGGGACCTGGTTTTCGTTGGCGAAAACGGTGGCAAGAAAACCATCGCCAACCTCTCGACGGTAGGAAACATTTCGCCTCCTGCCGTGGGCTTACCCTTTCCCTTATGAACCACTCCTTCACTCGCTCCGCTATGCGCTTCTGTTTTGCCTTGGCGGTCGCCCTGCCAGCGTGCGCCCTCGCGGCGGATGCGGCGAAGGCCGCGCCGAAAGCGGCCGCGCCGAAAAATGCCAAGAAGGCGGGGTCCGCGCCCGGCGTGAAATTCCATGTGCAGCAACTGCACATCGACAATAACGAGGGCTGCGCCGTCGCCGACTTCGATCGGGACGGCCGGCTCGACGTCAGCGCCGGTGAGTTCTGGTATGCTGGGCCTGACTTCAAGACCAAGCGCCCGCTGCGGAAGCTCGAGCCGTTTGGCAAGGACTACCTCAGCAATTGCGGCGAGCATGCGTACGATGTGAACGGCGACGGATTTCCCGACATCGTCAGTGGTTCGTTTGGCGACACCAAGGTGATGTGGTATGAAAATCCTGGCGCGGCGGGGCTGAAAGCAGGTGGGCTCTGGACGCCCCACGTCCTGATCGACACGGGCCTCGCGCAGAACGAGTGGAGCGATTTCCGCGATATGGATGGTGACGGCATTCCTGAATACGTCGTGAATTCCTACGGCCCCGCCAACGCCCTGATGGCCTATCGCTTCGCGAAAAATGACCAAGGCGAGCCGATCCTCAAGCCATGGGTAATCCAGCCGGGCGCGCCGTTTGTGAACGGCCACGGCATCGGTTTCGGGGATATTAACGGCGATGGGCTCGAAGACATTGTGTATGGCAACGGTTGGTACGAGCGCCCGGCGCAGGGCGCGCTCACGCGGCCGTGGAGGCGCCACGCGGACTGGACTTTGCCCCACGCGAGCACGCCGATGATCGTCGTCGATCTAAATGGGGACGGCCGCAACGATTTCATCTGGGGCCACGGTCACAACTACGGGCTCTATTGGGAGCAGCGGATGGACGATAACAAGGACGGGAGCACGAATTGGCGGCACAACGTGATCGACGACAAAATCTCGCAAAACCACTGCCTCGTGTGGGCGGACATCGACAACGACGGCAAGCCGGATCTCATTACCGGGCGCCGCGTCAAGGCGCACAGCGGCAACGATCCGGGCGATAGTGAGCCGGGCTGTGTCGCTTACTATACTTGGAACCAGGCCGCGCAGGCTTTCGCCAAGCACATGATCGCTGACAACGGTCCCGGCAGCGGCCTACAAATCCGCCTCGTCGATCTCGATGGCAACGGTTGGAAAGATATCGTCGTCGCCGGCAAAAGCGGCACGCACATCCTTTGGAACGACGGGAAATAAAATCGTCACGCGTGAGCGGCGGCGGCGACTGGGAGCGGATCGCGCCGAGGGTGAGGTGGCGGGCGCTCGCACCGACCCGATGCTCAGGGGCGGCTGATCACGTTCGGGGCAAGCCCCGGCTGGCCCCGTTCGGAAAAGGCCCGGTCGGATCGCAGCGTGGCGCGGCTGCACGGTTCTCTCGCAATCGGGCGAGTTCCCCTTTGGTTTTTTCCACGTCAATTTCTTCAATCATTTAATCGTTTCAAGCCACGCGGGTCGGCACCCGCTGAGCGCCTTTTTTTTATGCGTCTTCCTCTTGCCAGCACCTTCCTCGCCTTGGGCCTGACCCTCGTGAGTATGACCCGAGCGGCCGAGCCCGCCGCGCCTTTTGAACTGCGCGCAGGTGACCGCGTGGCCTTCCTCGGTGATCGCCTGATGGAAGGCGAGCAATACCAAGGGTGGGTCGAGCTCATGTTGACGAGTCGCTTTCCCGATCGCGCGATCACGTTTCGCAATCTAGGCTGGAGCGGGGACACCCCGGCGGGCGATGCGCGTTTTGGCCTGAGTCTTTTGCAGGCTGGGAGGGAACCGGCCGATGAAGGGTGGACCGGGCTGGTCAAGCAGATTGAAGACGCGAAGCCGACGGTCGTCATCGTCGGCTACGGGATGGCGAGTTCGTTCGACGGCGCGGCGGGGCTGGCGAAGTTCAAATCCGACTATCAGCGCGTCCTCGATACCATCCTCCGCGTCTCGCCGAGTGCGCGCCTGGTGTTGCTTTCGCCCTTGCGGCACGAGTCGCTGGGAGCGCCTTGGCCCGAGGCCGCTGCGCATAATTCTCAGCTGGCGCTCTACGCGAAAGCCGTCGGCGAGATCGCGGCGGAGCGGCGCGCGCGATTTATTTCCCTTTTCGACCTCCTCCCGGCGAGGGCCGCGGTTGGCGGGGAGAAATTAACCGCCAACGGCATCCAACCGACTCCGCGTGGCTATCGGGTGATCGCGGAGGTGATCGAAGACCAGTTGTTCGGCGATACCCAACGCGGCGCTTGGCGGACGAGCCTGCAAGCGGAGACGCTGCGTCAGTCGATTCTCCGCAAAAACGAGTGGTTCTTTCACCGCTCGCGTCCGGCCAACATGGCCTACATTTTTGGCTTCAGAAAACGCGAGCAGGGGAAGAACGCGGTCGAGGTGCTCCAATTCGACGAGTTCATCGCGAAGGAGGAAACGCGCATTGCGCAGCTCCGGACGCTGCAGCCTGTGAACGCCCCGGAAATTCCGCGCCGCGTCGGTAATCTCAACCTGAAGTTCACCCCGCAGCCGCATCCGGCTTTTCAGGTGGCCGATGGTTTTGAAGTCACGCTCTGGGCGGAAAATCCCCTGCTGCATAAGCCGATCCAAATGAATTTTGATCCGCGCGGCCGCCTCTGGGTGGCGAGTTCCGAGATGTATCCACAAATTGAACCGGGCCAGGCGGCGACTGATAAAGTGATTGTGCTGGAAGATACGACAGGCGCGGGGCGGGCCGATAAAGCAACGGTGTTTGCCGAGGGTTTGCTCATTCCCACGGGCCTCGTGCCGGGCGATGGTGGCGTGTACGTCGCGCAGAGCACGGAGCTGCTGCACTTCAAGGACACCGATGGCGATGGCAAAGCCGATGTCCGCCGGACCGTCCTGAGCGGATTCGGCACCGAAGATACCCACCACAATCTCCACACTCTCAAATGGGGTCCTGATGGGCGGCTTTACATGAATCAGTCGGTCTACACGCGCACCGATGCGGAGACGCCCCACGGCGTGGTTCGGCTCAAGGCCGGCGGTATCTTCCGGTTTGATCCCCGCGATGATCGCATCGAGATCTTATACCGCGGCTGGGTCAACGCTTGGGGGCATCAGTTCGATCGCTACGGGCAGTCCTTTGCCACCGATGGGGCGGGCGGGAACGGAATTAACTGGGCGGTGCCCGGCGCCACTTACCAGACGCTGGCCCCTTTTCGCCGGCAATTGCAGAGTGTGAGCCCGGGGAGTTACCCGAAATTTTGCGGAATTGAAATCGTGCACAGCGCGCTGTTTCCCGATGACTGGCAGGGCGACACCATCACCGCCGATTTTCGCGCGCACCGCATCGTGCGTTTTAAGTTGAGCGAGCAAGGGTCTGGCTATCTCGCCAAGGAAATGCCCGACGTGCTGCGGACGACGGCGGACTCGTTCCGGCCGATTGATATCCGTCTCGGGCCCGACGGCGCGCTCTACATCGCGGATTGGAGCAATCCAATTATTCAACACGGTGAAGTCGATTTCCGCGATCTGCGCCGGGACAAGTCGCACGGCCGGATCTGGCGGGTGGCGCCGAAGGCACGCGCGGCGTTGCCGCGGGTGGATTTCACGAAACTTGCGAACGGGGCCCTGCTCGACCGGTTGTCCGGGCCCAACGCCTTTGATCAAGAGAATGCCCGTCGCGTGCTCGTTGAGCGTGGCTACGCCCGGGTCCGCGCGGACCTGGCGGCATGGACGGCGCGCCAGTCGACCGAGTTGGCGAAATTACAAGCGCTGTGGATGTATCAGGCTTTCAATGACGTTCCGGTGGGGCTGGGCGACGAGCTGCTGGCGGCCGGGGATGGGCGGATTCGGGCCGCGGCGGTGCGCGGATTGGCGGTGGCGGGGGCGTTGCCCCGACTGGAAAAACGGGTGGCCGACGACCATGGCCGCGTGCGCCTCGAAGCGGTGCGCGCCCTGGGTAAGCAGAACTCGGTCCGCGCGGCGGAATTGGCGCTCTCGATTCTCACCCGGCCGCTGGATCCGTTTCTTGATTACGCCCTCTGGCTCACGATAAATGAGCTCGCGGAACCTTGGCTGGCGGCGGTGAAGTCGGGGGCGTGGACCTTGGCGGGCCGAGAGGCGCAATTGGAATTTGGGCTGAAGGCCGTGCCAGCGGCGCAGGCCGCCGCCGTGATTACCCAGTTGGTTGCGAAGCAGGGCATCCCGCGCGATGGGAGCGGCCCCTTGATTGAGTTAATTGGTTCGGCGGGTGGTGCGTCGGAGTTGCGGCAACTGTGGGACCACGTGCTGCGGGGCGATTTTGCGGAGGGGGTGGCGGTGCGGGCGCTGCACGCCTTGGGTGAAGCGAGTCGCTTGCGGAACCTTCGCCCCGCGGGTGAGGACCCGAGCCTGGCGCCGTTGCTCCTCGCCAAGGGCGAAAACCTGCGGTTGGCCGCGTTGCAGCTGGCGGGTATCTGGAAGGTCAAGGCGGTGGCGGCGCCCCTCGCGGCGATCGCCGCAAGGGCCAGTGCTTCGACGGCGGAGCGCGGTGCCGCCTTGGCCGCGTTGCGGGATATCGGTGGGGCGGCGGCGATCGCGGAGTTAAAGAAACTGGCTGATGGGGGCGCGCCGCCGGACGTGCGGCGCGAGGCCGTGGTCTTTTTGGCTGGACTTGATCTCAACGCCGCGTTGCCCGCGGTCATCGCGACGTTGCAGGCCACGGCCGACGAGGTGCCCGCCCAGAGCCTCTGGCGGGGGCTGCTGGGGATTCGTGGGGCGAGTGCGCAGTTGGCGACGGCGTTAGCGAAGACGACCCTCCCGGCGGCAGTTGCCCGGGCCGGTTTGCGCCCCGCGCGGGAAGGCACCCAGCATCAGGCGCTGGTTCCGGTCTTGCTCAAGCTGGCGGGGCTCAGTGTCTCCGCGGTGCAACTCACCGCCGCGGAACTCCAAGTGATGGCCAAGGAAGCGCTCGCCAGTGGAGATGCCGCCCGCGGCGAGCAACTGTATCGTCGGGCCGAACTCGCGTGCGTCGCGTGCCACGCGATCGGTGGGGCGGGTGGTAAGCTCGGCCCTGATCTCACCAGTATCGGGGCGAGCGCGCCGGCGGATTATTTGGTGGAGTCGCTGCTTTATCCCAACGCGAAAATCAAGGAGGGCTACCACTCGGTGCTTCTGTCGACGAGCGATGGGCAGGAGCACAGCGGCATGATTGTGAAGGAAGGTGAAACCGAAATCCTGCTGCGCAATTCGGCCAATCTCGTGGTCTCGATTCCGACGAAGAACGTCACCCGCCGCTCGAGTGTCGGCTCGCTCATGCCGGCGGGTCTGCTCGATGGGCTTCTGCCCGAGGAGCGGCTCGATCTCATTCAGTTTCTCGCCCAACTCGGGCGGCCGGGCGCGTATGACGCCGCGCGCGGTGGCGTGGCGCGCAGTTGGCAGCTTTATCTCATTCTCAGCTCGAACCAACACCTCGGCAGTGAGCGCGTGGTCGCGGGAGATTTTACCCTGACCGATTGGAAGCCGGTCTTCTCTCTGGTCAGCGGGGCGCTTTCGAAAGAGACGATTGAGGCGACCCACCCCAATCGAACTAATAATCGCGGGCTGTTTGCCGCGACCCAGTTTGATTCGCCCAAAGGTGGTCTCGTAAATTTCACAGTCGTGGGCGAGGCGACCGGCGCTTGGGTGAATGGTAAATTCGTGAAACCGGGGCAGGCGTTTGGCGCTGAGGTCAAGCCCGGTGCGAATACGGTGGTGCTACAATTGAACGATGCCGCTCTCGGTGCGGTGCGGCTGGGTTCGAGCGACGTCACTTTCTTGACCCAGTAGTTGCGCCCGCGGGGTGGGCCGAGTCCGCACCCGGCGCGAGGCTTCGCGCCGAGCGCACTGGTTCCCGCTGGGCTCCCTCCCAGCGGGCGCCCCGCGGCGACCGGCGGCGGGCCAAGCTGCCCAACGTTTCGCCCAGGGGGGCGGCCCGTGGTCTCGGTTGAGGGCGGGCTCGCCAACGGGCGCCGTTGCCCGCTAGTTCTGGAGGATGCGCACGACTCCCCTCATTAACCGTCGTCATTTTATTCGTACGACCACCGGCCTCGTTGCCGCGGGGGTGGGCCGGCGCGCGCGGGGCCAAGGGGCGCCGGAGGTGCTCGGGCACGGCGCGTTTCGGTATCGCGTGGTGCCGCAGTGGGGCGTGCTCGGGGCGGAGACTCCCGTCAAGGATTGCCACGGCCTCGCGCGCGATCGGGCGGGGCATATTATTCTCCTGACGAATCACACGGCCAATAACGTGATCATTTACGACCGGTCGGGCCGGCTGGTGCATAAATGGGGTACGCAATTTCCGGGCGCCCACGGTCTCGCCCTGGTCACCGAAGGCAGTGGTCGGGAGGTCTTGTTTATCACCGATCTCACCACGCACCGCGTCGTCAAGACGACCTTGGATGGCACGCTACTCGAAGAATGGCGTTGGCCGGAACTGACCGGCAAATATGAGAAAGAGGAGCAGTATCGCCCTTCGTGGACGGTGCATCTGCCGAACGGAGATTTTTTTGTGCTCGATGGTTACGGCCGCGACTTCATCACGCACTACAGGGCGGATGGGAAATTCCAACGAATCTTCGGCGGCGCGGAAGGCGGGATCGTGCACTGGGGTCCGCACGCGGGTATGGCGGATATTCGTGACCCGAAAAATCCGTCGCTATTGATTGCGATGAGTGACCAGCAGCACCTCCTGCGCCTGGCTCTCGATGGGCAGAAAATCGCGCAGTACGATTTGCCGGGAGGCAACCCCCGACAGATTCGTCTCCACGACGGATATTTTTTTGTAGCGCACCTCGGTGACAACTGGCCGCAGGACCGGGCGAGTCGCGGTTTTATTTCGGTCCTCGACGCCAATCTGCGGGTGGTCGCCAACCTTGCGGGCTCGGCGCCGGTTTATGACGACGGCGGGAAACTCCAGCCGATGCGCCACACCCAAGAGGTGTTCCGCCATCCCCATGATGTCCTCGTGGACCCCGACGGCAGCCTCTACGTCGCGCAGTTTGCCTCCGGGCAAACCTACCCGATCAAGCTCGAGCGGGTGTGAACCGATCCCCGCTCGCGCGGGCGCCCGTGGATCGGCCGGAGAGTGGCGGTGGCAACACCACCAAGCACCGGCAGTTTGAAAATCACCAGTGACCGCGCATCGCCAGCGACGTGTCGACCGGAGGAAAAATACCTTTTTTGAAGTGCTCAGAAGATCCCTCCCTTCGAACACAACCCTGTTCAAACCGCCTATTTTTGGCGGTTTTCATCCCGCCACGGTCATTCCGCTCAGGCGGGTGGGGCCGTGGCGGTGCGCGTGGCCCCGGGGAGCAGGTGGGGTGGCCCGGGGCCGCCCGGGCTCGGGGTCGGCGGCGTTATGTATCCGATAATCAGATACGTCGGGGCGGGCGACGGCATCAGCGGCGACGGGCCGGGGCGGTTTGGTTCATCGTGGTGGCGCGGAGAAAATCAAAATCACAACCGGTGTCGGCCTGGGTGACGCTTTGCAGAAATAGTTTCAGATAGCCGCGGGTGGTGGGGTCGACAGAAGAGGGCGTTTTTTCACTCGCGAGGCGGCGGGTGATTTCCTCATCGGACACCAAAAGATTGATGGTGCGGTTCCGCACGCTCAAGCGCACGCGATCGCCGGTCTGGGCGGCGGCGAGCGGTCCGCCGAGGGCGGCCTCGGGCGTGATGTGGAGCACGATGGTGCCGGTGGCGGTGCCGCTCATCCGGCCGTCGGAGAGACGGACCATATCCTTGACCCCCTGTTGCGCGAGCTTGCGGGGAATCGGAATATAGCCGGCCTCGGGCATGCCGGGTGCGCCGATGGGGCCGATGCGTTTCAAGATGATAATGTCATCGGCGGTTACATCGAGGGCGGCATCGTCGATGCGGTGGGCGAGGTCGGCCGCATTTTCAAAAACGATCGCGCGACCTTCATGTTCGAGGAGGTGGGGCGACGCGGCGGACTGTTTGATGATCGCCCCGCGCGGCGCCAGATTTCCCTTCAGAAAGGCGATGCCGCCCTCGGCAAAAACGGGGTCGGCCCGTGGTCGCACGATCCGCGTGGTGGTGGTGGCCGGCGCCCCCGCGGCGGGTGAGCGCAACGCGTCGAGTTCTGCGCCGAGGGTGCGACCGGTGATGGTGAGGGCGTCGAGGTGGAGGAGCGGGCGGAGTTCATGGAGAACCGCGCCGAGCCCTCCCGCGTGATGGAAATCTTCCATGTAGCCCGAGCCGCTCGGCTTGAGATCGACGAGCACGGGAGTTTCGCGGCTCATCGCGTCGAGGGCGTCGAGATCGATGGCGATACCGAGGCGGCCGGCGATGGCGGTGAGGTGGATGATCCCATTGGTGGAACCACCGATGGCGAGCAGAACGCGGAAGGCATTCTCGATGGCGTGGACGGTGAGGATTTTTGCGGGCGTGAGGTTGGCGCCGATCATGGCGACGGCGGTCGCGCCGGTTTTTTCGGCGATGCGCAGGCGATCGGCAGTGACGGCGGGCGGCGACGCGCTTCCCGGCAAGGCGAGGCCGAGCGCCTCCGCGATGCACGCCATCGTGCTGGCGGTGCCCATCACGGAACAGGTACCGACGCTCGCGACCAGCGCCCCGCTGATCTGGTTGATTTCCGCCGAATCGACTTCCCCGCTGCGATGAAGGCCCCAGAACCGCCGGCAATCGGTACAGGCACCCACGCGTTGACCGCGGTGCGAGCCGGTGAGCATGGAGCCAGTGACGAGTTGGATGGCAGGAACGCCGGCGGAAGCAGCGCCCATTAATTGGGCGGGAACGGTCTTATCGCAGCCACCGATGAGGACGACGGCATCCATCGGTTGAGCGCGAATCATTTCCTCGGTATCCATCGCCATGAGATTGCGCAGGTACATGCTGGTCGGGTACGCGAAACTCTCGTGGATCGAGATGGTGGGGAAATCGATGGGCAGCCCCCCGGCGAGCATGACACCGCGGCGGACGGCGCCGATCAGTTCGGTGGCGTTGCCGTGGCAAGGGTTGTAGCCGCTGCCGGTATTAATGATGCCGACGATGGGGCGAGCGAGGGCGTCGTCGGTGTACCCGGCTCCTTTGATGAAAGCGGTGCGGAGAAACTGGGAGAAGGCCGGATCGCCGTAGCTGGTGAGGCCCTTGCGAAAACCGGAGGGAGATGTGGGCATAATGAAGGCCGGAATTATCGACGGGCGCGCAAGGGTGTCGCAATCTTCTTAAGCTGAGCGCCTCCGGCCGGTCCGGCGCGGGTCTAAGGGCAGCGTTGGCTGAGGCGAGGCGGTAGCGCCGGGGCTGCCTGCTCGGCTCGCGCGGAGACGCGGGGAAGCGGGTGGCGCCGACCCTGCGCAGGACTACCAAGTGAGGCGATTGGCGGGCCAGCCGAGTTTGGCGGCGGCCTGCGTGGTCCATGACCACTCGTCTGGGTTGGTGCCACGTAGAGTGAGCGGTTGACGCTCGGCTGCCATGGCGGCGGCTTGCGGCACGTCGAGGAAACGGAGGACATTGAGGTAGTCGGGTCCGGCCAGGTGGGAGGTGGGTGGCTGGACGAGTTCGACCCCGGCAAGGCCCGCAATGAAGAGTGAAGCGTAGAGTGCGTTGACGGCCTGTTGCTGGAAGCCGACGAGATGCAGCGGGGTGTTTCCGAAAAGTTCGGTGGTCCGGAGGGCCGTGGCGGCGCGGCAGATATCCCACACGCGCATGCCGTCGATCGTTTGGCCGAGCAACAGGTACCGCCGGCGGATTTCATTTTGATCGGCAGCGCTGAGCGCCGAGGCGGTCGAGCCGAGGCCGCGCGGGTAAAAGCGCACGACGGCGGCGCCGGGCGGTGGCGTGGCTGCGGGAATATCGCGATCGACGATCTCGAGGTAGACGCGCTCGATCGCGGTCCCGTGCGGCGGGCGCTGAACGGTGAACGGCAAGCGGACGGGACTCTGCGTCGTGAACTCCCAGGTCTCGGCGGCCGATCGGTCCGCGCGACGCACGAGCTGTAATGGCGCCTCCGCGGTGGGCCATCCGCCAAAGGATTTCTCCCGTAGCGCCCGTCGCCACTGCGTGCGTTGCTCCGACCACGCTGACGCGTGAGCGGGGACCGGTGGTGCGGCGATCGGCACGAACGTATCGTGAATCGTCGTGGTGCGCTCGTCCGGGGGTGAACCGCCCGGAGGGAAAACCCGGAGCTGTTTCGGGGCGAAAAATTTTTCGGCGGCGGTGCTGATGAGGGCTTCCTCCCCCTTGAGGAAACGGTTGAACCAGCGGAACGTCGGCACTTGCAGGTCTTGGGTGTCCTGATGGGGGCCCGCGGTAATGAGCAGGCCCAGGCGGTCGCCGGCCTGATACAACGCGTAAAGGCGCGCGAGCTCGCGGTGGATGCGGAGGACGCCGTCGAGCGGGAAAATCGTATCTTTGTCGGAATTGGCGAGGAGGAGCGGCCGGGGAGCGATCAGGGCGGCGAGCTTCGCGTAGTCCCAGCGATACGTATTCACCATAAACATACAGTCGCAGTGCCCCTTGACGGTCCCATCGACGACATGGTTGTGGAGATCGGTGATGCCGGCCACGGGGACGACGACCTTGATGCGTTCGTCGAGGGCGGCGGTGTACCAAGTATAGGCGCCGCCCCCCGAGCGGCCGGTCATGCCGAGTTTGGTCCCATCGACCTCGGGGCGGGACTGGAGGTAGTCGAGCGCGCGGATGCCGTTCCACGCTTCGACCCCGGCGGGGGTGTAGCCACGGGCATTCCAGTCGTACCGGCCGAACTGTCGCGTGCCATGATGGATGCCTTCGAGCTCGCCCAGCTGGATGGTGTCGATGATCAGGCAGACGTACCCGTGCCGCGCGAACCACGCTCCGTGGTGTTGATAGCCGGTCTTGTTGCCCATGCTCACGGTGCCTTCCTTGACGAGTGCGTGCCCGCACCCGTAGAGGATGGCGGGCGCCTTTTTCCCGGCGAGATTTTTGGGCACGTAAAGGTTCGCGGTCACGTAAAGGCCGGGCCGCGATTGGAAATGGAGCTTCTCAACAAAAAAATCCGCCTGATCTTCCCGTCCGGTAATCGTGGGTTTGAGGTCGGTTTTCTCCGGCAAAGGCGCGAGGCCGAGCATCTCAAAGAGCTCCTCGCGGTAGCGGGCGCGTTGTTCCGTCCAGTCGCTCAGGGTCTTGACCTCGGCCGAGGCTGGCGGGTGCATCTGATCCGTCTCGGCGCGGAAGTAGGCGGCAAACATCTGGTCGGCGGCGTTGGGTTTTTCGGCCGCGCGGAGCGGGGCGGAGAAGCCGCTCGTGATGAAGAGGGTGGCGAGCGCGCGCGCGAGGGCCCGGCGGCCGGTCCGAATTCCCCGGGGGGCGGTGCCGGGAGTGGCGCCGGGCGGGCACGCGCGTTCGGCGGAGCCCGCGGCCAAGCGGTGGCCGGAGCACGGTTGGATTTGGGGCGCGGGCAATCGGGGAGTGCGCCAGCCATGGCGGCGCGCGGTGGCTTGAAAATTATTCATGGGGAGGGGCCGACGTTGACGGGGGATGAAAATCCGTGGACGAGGGCCAAGGATGATCCGAGGAGAAACGACCGCTGACCGATGCGCAAAAATATTTCTTAACGCCGGCTGAGTTTGGCGAGCGCCGCGGCCCGCCGCGCGACGGGCCGAGGCGCTCGCGTCCCTTCCCGGATTTTTTTCCGCGCCACGCCATCCATCAAACCATGGATCCACCTTGGCTAAACGTCCCCGCTCCAAGGGGCACGCCTGAGGGTATGGCCGGGGAGGACCCAGGCACTCCTCGGCAAATCTTCCACCCAACGCCCCAAGGGGCACGCCCGGGGGCCTTGCTGGGGAGGGGTGCGGAGGGTGTGGCGCGGCCCCGCGGGGTGCGCTGCCTGGCTGGCTGGGTGGGTGCGCGTCCGCAAAGTCGCGGGCGTGGTCGCATTTGCATTTGCGGTGATCGGGCCGCTGGTTTGCTATCCAGCGGGTTGTTTTAATTTATTCAATTTATGTTTAAAGCCGTCCTCAAAACTATCGCTCTACTCGCCATCCTTTTCGTCATGCTTTATGTGGGTATGCATAATGCGCATGTGATCGATTTTCAGTTCCCCGTGGCGGGCACGACGGACAAGAGCCCGATCCGGGCGCCGGCGGCGCTGATCTTCTTCGGCGTGTTCGCGGTCGGCTTGCTCGCCGGCACCATCCTCGCCGTGGGCGGGTCGAGTGGCGGCGGTAAGAAGAGCGGCGGCAAAGATAAGTAAATTAGCGGCCAATGGGGAACATGGCGGTAGTGCCTTCGCCTGGATTTCGCGAACTTCGTCTCGAGACGGTGCGTGGCGGCGAGGGATTTTTTCGCGCCGCGCAGGAGAAATCGGGCCGCTGGTCTCTCCTGACGCCGACCGGAGAATTTTTTTTCCTCAAGGGCGTGCATGGGGTGCGTGCCGCGGAGGGTCAGGGGGATGGGGCGCTGCCGATCGACTCGGCGGCGCGTCTGCGGGGTTGGGGATTCAATGCGATCGGAGTCACGTCGGGAACGACCGGGGGGGAGGATGGTTTCCCTTTTCTGGGTTTGGCGGATTTTGTGCGCGTGGGCAGGCCCTTGCTGGGTCCGGGCCTGCGCTTGCCGGATGTTTTTGACCCGGGTTGGCCGCGCGTCGCCGGCGAGCACGCGAGGGCGGTGACAGGACGTTTACGGGAGTGTCGTGAATTAATCGGTTGGGTGACTGATGATCGTCTCGGCTGGGCGCAACCGGCTAGCCATGGTCGGCCGGCTTTATTGCAGCTCTGCTTGAGCCTGGAGCCCCATTGCGCGGCTTATCATGCGGCTTGGGAATTTACCTTGGCTCTGCATCGCGGGAGTTTGGCGATATTATCGCGGGCTTGGGGCGTGAGTTTGCCGAACAAAGGAACGGTGCGTGAACTGACTCGCGCCGAACAGGGCTTTGGCTCGCGCGACTATTTGCGTGATGAGGCCCGCTGGTCGCGGGAATTTGCGCGGCGCTACCTCACTTCAACGAGTCAGGCGCTGCGGGCGGCCGATCCGAATCACCTTGTGCTGGGTTGCCGCTTTGACGGGCGGGCGGGTCTGGCCTTGGGGGCTGAGTGCGTGTATCCGGCGGTCGATGTGGGCTTGTTGGACTGGCGCGAGTTGGCGGCGCCGAGCGCGGGACCGGCCGCGAACCCCGTGCTGGTGAGTGATGTGAGTTGGGCGGAGCCAGATTTCATCCATTTGCCGACGGCTGCGCGAGTGTTACGCCTGACTTCGCTTGAATGGATGTTGCGGCGTGGCCGCACGTCGCTGGAGCGGGCGGCGCGTCATCCGGCGGTTGTTGGTTACGCCTGGGGGCGTTGGCAGGATGAGCCGGGTGAGCAGCCGCCGTTTGCCCGAGGATTGATCCACCTCAATGGGATCGAGGCGCGCGAGCATACGGAATTACTCGCGCAGTTTAATGCTCGCGCCGAAAATCTTCGCTCCGCCGCCGCCTCGCTCGTCCCACCATGAACCTCGCCCGTCTCTCGTTTGGATTTTTTTTAGTGGCCTTTTGGCCCGGGGCGGGGTGCTCGCATATCGACGTCAGCGCGAGCGGTAATTCCGAACGTGTTTTATCGGGGGTAGTTAACGCGGGGAGCCTCCTGCCGGCGGGTGCCGAGGTACTCGTCCGCGTGATCGCGGCGACCTCCGCTCTCGGAACCAGCGGGGAGATTTCCTCGGATACTCCGGTGGCGACGCGCGCGCCGGCGGTGAGGACCGAACACGTTTTGGGCGAGCAGGTGCAGCGGCTGGCGGCAGCCACGGTTGATCCCGTCCCTTTTCGCGTCGAATACACCGCTGAGGATGCCGTCCTGCGGCGCGGGGTAAACGTCGAGGTGCGCATTTCCGTGGCTGGCAAAGTGCGATTTCGGACGATACGGGCCTTCGTGGTCACGCTCGCTTCCTCGCCGTTTCGGCAGGAGGTTTCCGTGCAGTCCGTGGTGGGAAATTAGGCGGCGCACGGGCGTGGTTGGCGGGGCTTGGGTGAGAGCGAGGCGCTCGGCCGGTTCATGGCGGGCGCGAGGTTGCTGCTTGGGCCGAGCGGGTCGGGCGGTGCCGGCGGGTTGCTCGGATGAATCGTTGTGGGCGGGCAGGTGCCCGGTGGACCTTGCACCGCACGCGGCCCTCGGGCCGCCTTAGGAACTCTGATCGTAAATTTCCGGCGTGATGAGTGCTTGCAGCGCGTGACGGTTGGCGTGGGCCCGTAAATTATTCAAGGCGAACGCGCCTGCCGCGGGATGGCTGTCAATCGTGGGACCGGCGATGTGCGGCGTGAGGCTGACCCGAGGCAAGGCGCGGAAACCACTGCTGGCCGGCAGCGGTTCCTCGGTGAAGACATCGAGGCCGATATGGATGCGGCCCTCGCGGGCGATTTGCAGCAAGGCAGCCTCATCGACAACCGCGCCCCGGCCGACATTAACGAAAATTCCGCCCGGGCGGATCAGGCGCAAGATGCGTTCGGTGACGATGCCCGCGGTGGCGGGGATCAGGGGTGCCAGCTCCACGATGATTTCATTTTGAGCAAAGAGCGCCTCCAGCGTTTCCAAGCGGGCCACGCGATGGGTCGCAGCGAGCTCGGCGGTGAGATCCGGGGCGAAGGCCGTCACGGGGCATTGCCATGGTTCGATCAGCCGAACCAAGGCCCGCGCGACCGGGCCAAAGCCATGCAGGCCGATCGTCCGGCCAAAAAGAGAACGCGAGTCGCTGAACCCATTTTTCCATGCGGCCACACCGGGTTGATGCATGGCGAGGGTCCACTCCGACGCGTTGCGGAGGCAAGCGAGGATGTGAAAGAGCGCGGCCTCGGCCACGGTCCGGCTGATGGATCCGCCCCAGTTCGTGACGAGCAACCCGCCCTCGAGGTGGGCGCGGGTGACGAGCCGCTTGACGGAGCCGGCGAGGTAGCACACGTACGTCAGCCGCGGCGGGAGGGTCTCGGGGAAGGGCGGCGTCTTCCAGCACGCCAAGACGATCTCCGGATCATGCGCCGCCAACGCGCGATGGAAATCAGCGAGGCTGAGATGGCTTGGGTCCACCACCGTAAATTTTTCCGGCAAGGCCTGGATGGCGCCGAACAGCGGCTCAGGTAAAAACTCACGGACCTCCGCCGGGGTGAGCACTGCGAGCAAAGAGGGACGAGATGACATAGTCAGGTAAAAGCGTTTCAGGCGGGGGGCAGGCACTCGAGGAGCTCAGCGTGGCCCCCAGCGGGGGTGAACTGCACGGGGCCAAGCTCCGCCGGGATAAAGATTTTATCGTAGGTTTTCAGGCGATGACTTTCGCCGCCCGCTGTCACCACCACGCCGCCGCTCGTCACGATCGCGACGATCGCGCTGGTTTCATCCTTAACCACCGGGGTGGTGAGCGAGGTCCGGTCGACTCTGAAGCAATGGGTTTGGCTTGGGCCGATGAGCTCTTCTTGGAAATTTCCCGGTCCCAAGGTGCGCCGGTGGCGGGGGCAACAACGGATGTGGCTGGCCAAGTGTGCGGGAGTCAGCGGGGCAAAGTTAAAAACCGACAGCGCCAGATCGATACCGCGATTCATAAAGCGGGCGGCCTCGGGCAGGACGTAGCCGGCGCGCTCGAATTCAAAGCGAACGACGAGATCGCTCGGTTCCTGAATTTCGACCATGAACACCCCGGCGCCGAGTGCGTGGGGCGTGCCGCCCGGGATGATGAAGGCATCGCCCGGCTGCACGGCGATTTTATCGAAACAGGCTTCGATCGCCGCGATATTTTGCGTCAAAATATAGTCGCGGAGCTGGGCGGTCGTGGGGGGACGTTGAAAGCCGACGTAAATGTAACCGCTCGGCTCGCCGGGAACGGGGCGCGTGCCGAGCACGTAATACGCTTCGGTCTTGCCGCTGGGGGCCCCGAGCAGGCGACGCGCGAATGCCTGCGTGGGATGCACCTGAAAATGCAGCCGGGTGCCGCTGTCGAGAAACTTCACGAGCAGCTGAGGGGAGGCGCCGTATTTTTTGACATGATGCGCACCGAGAAAATAGACCGGATCACTCGCGATTAATTGCGCAAGATCAGTCGGCGTTGACTCGTCGCCGATGAACACTTGCGAGACCCCTTCCTCGATGGTTTCGCGACCCCGATTCATGGCGCGGGTGGTGGAGGCAATCCAATCTTCCGGCCACGCGGTGTCGGCAGGGGCGACGGCACCGGCGAGTGCGTCGAGGGTGCGACCGCCGGGATAGGTGCGCCAGACGCGGTTCGGGGGGAGGCGGAGGATCCGGCCGCGATGATTCATGGCGGGGGCGGTGCGGGGCGGGGATCGCGCGCGCTTCGTTTTCTCCGGGTTTTCGTGGGCTCGATTACGCCGGGGAAGAATGAAACCTTCATGAATGACGCCGCGGGATTGGCGGGCGGGTGGGGTGGCGGCTGGCGGGAGTGGGCGCGCTCATCACGGCCGGGGCGCGGGCCGCGCCGCGCGGCCTGAGCGAATGAGCAGAGCCCCAATCACCAGCACGCCACCGCCGCAGCCGATGAAGGCGAGGCGGCCCAGGAGAGGGTTGGGAATGAAGACGAGGAGGAGCACAAAAATACCGTACGCCACCGCGAGCCCGCCAATCGCGGTTTGTTGTTGGGCGTCGTTGGCCTGCTGCGCCCCTTCCTCTCGATCAAAATCAACGGGAGTGTTGAGCCGCGTAAAAAATGTCGCGACGTCGGCCTGGTAGCGCGGGCTCGTGCGTTTCCAGAATAAGGTGCTACCGAGGAACCACGCAGAAGCGATGCTCACATTACCAAAGAATTGCATGCCCTGCGTCCAGTACTCGCGCGCGGCGGCATCGAGGGTGAGGCCGTAGCGGGCGGCCACCCACGCGGGTGTAAACGCGTCGGTGATGAAGGCCGAGCAGAAGAAACCGACGAGCACCGTGCTCCACGCTGACCACGGGGGTGTGTGGCGCACCACCAGACCGAGCAGCAGCGGCACGAGAATGGGCACGCCGATCAAGATACTCACGCGCTGCATTTGCAGGAATAAATCAAGCTCCTTGAGCTCGCTGAATTTCAGCGCCACGGCGATGACGATCAGGCCGAGGACCGCCGTGGCAATTTTTCCGACCCGCAGGAGATGCGCGTCGGGCGCGTCGGGCCGGCAGAGGGGTTGGTAACAATTCCGAATGAAGATGCCGGCATTTTTGTTAATCCCGGAGTCCATACTCGACATCGTGGCCGCAAAAATCCCGCTGACGAGCAGTCCCATCATGCCGACGGGCATGACCTCGCTGGCGATGGCGATAAACGACGCTTCGGCGGGATCGCGGATACCTGGAAATACCGTTGTGAGATCGGGGAAGAGGGCGCGGGCCGCCATCGGGGGAATAAACCAGATCGCGATGCCCAGCAGAAAAAGCCCCGCCCCGAGAAAACCCGCCCAACGCGCGTGCCGGCTGTCCTTCACACACAGATAGCGACCGGCTTCGAAGAGATTATTCGTACTGGTAATTTGCTTCAAGATCATCGCGGCGCACCACAGTCCCAGAAATTCCTTCGAGAAAATCTGGCCGAGATCAGCATGCCCGGCGGGCAGTTGCTCCACTAAATGACCGAAGCCGCCGAGCCGCAGCACCGCGAGGCCGGTCACCGCGAGGCAGACCGGCATTAAAATAAGAACCTGGATAAAATCGCCCGCGAGCACCGCCCAGCTGCCACTCATCAGCGCCATCACCAACACCACCAAGCCGGTGGCGATGATCGTCGGCCCGCGGTCAATGCCGAAGACCGCCGCAAAGAAAACCGCGAGGGCATTTAACCAGATAGCGGCTTGGAGGGTGCCCAGCGGTAACTGGAGCCACGTGAAAACCTGTTCGCTCACCGCACCAAACCGGAGCCGAATCGCTTCGACTGCCGTGATCACGCGTAATTGTCGGAAGCGCGGGGCGAAATAAAGTGCGTTGAGTAAAAATCCCAGGGCATTGCCCACATAAATCACCGTGATGGGCCAGCCATCCGCGTAGGCTTTGCTCGCCGCCCCGGTGAAGGTCCAGGCGCTGAACGCCGTCATGAAGGCCGAGCCTCCCACCATCCACCAAAGCGCTTTGCCGCCTCCGCGGAAATAGTCGCTGATGTTGGTCACGAACCGGCGAAAGACCCAGCTGATCGCCACCATATAGCCGAAGTAAAAAATCAGGACCGCGGCGTCGAAGGAAGTGAAGGCGATCGCAAACATAGGGAGTCCACGGGGGTTCTGCCGTGGTCATTAATAATTATCAACTCGCAAGGTGAAACCATTTTTATGGGTTGGGAAACGCGCCGCGATGGTCAAGGCCCGGGCGACCTCGCGCCGGCGACCTCGCGGGGCCTGACGACCCACGGCCGCGGCCACTTTCGCGATCGTGGCCCGAGATCGCGGGCGCCGCGGGCGAGGTCGCCTAGTCGCGCGCCGGGCCGGTGGTATCTCCGATAACGAGTTGGGCGGGTAGCATCAGATCCGTAAATTCATCTGGCTGGACGGTGGCGTGATTCAGGGCGAGGCGGGCGGCCGCTTCACCGAGTTTCTGAGGATCGGAACCCGCCGCGGTGATTCGGAGGGTGCGGTCGGTGGCCACGACGGAAAAATCCGCGCTCGCGATGCTCATGTCCGCGGGTACCTGCCAACCCGCGCGGGCGAGCTCTCGGACGGCGCCGGCGGCCATGAGCGTGTTATATGCGACGAGCGCGGTGGGGAAGTCACGCCGGTGGCGGAGCGGCAGGAGTTGGCGGACGGCATCGGCGCCTTCGGTGCGGTCTCCGGCGGTGAGTGTCACCGTGTGGCGCGGGAGGAGCTGGCAACCGGCACGTTCGAGGGCGGCCGTGAAGGCGTTAAGGCGTGCCTCGTGGCGACCTAGACCGATGTTGCCGCCGAGCCAGCCAAAGCGCCGGTGCCCCTGGGCGACGAGATGCTCCACCAGCGACTCGAGGGCCTTGGGTTCATTCCCAAGGACCGAGTGGCAGAGACCGGGATAGCGAGCGGATACCGCCACAATCCGCAGGCCATAGGAGCGCAGTTGATCCAGAAACGGCCGTGTGACTTCGCCCACCAGCACGATGGCGCGAAAAGCATGCCGCGACGAGAAAATCCGGCGGAGTTTCGTCCGGTTAAGTTGATCTTCGGCTCCGAGAAAAACGGTCGTGAACTCCTGCGCCTCGATGGTGGTGTGCAGCCCGTGTTGGACGTGGCCGAAATAGAGGCTGGGAGTGCTGAGTCGGAGAGGTGCTCTCAATATAATGCCGACCTGACGCGCCGCGTTGGCCGCCGAGGGGCTGAAGGTCATCCCTTTGGGGCGGTACCCGCGTTCGCGGGCGCGGGCCCAGATTCGTTCGTAGGTCTCCGCGTTGATGCCTTGTTTGTGCCCGTTCAGCACCAGCGAGACCAAGGCCTGCGAAATCCCGAGCTCCTTAGCGAGCTGCGTTTGCGAAACTTTTTTTGGGGTCCGAGGCACGCCGGGAGTTTTCTGATCCGTTCGAGTCGGGGCAACGCTTTCTTGTGGTCAGACCAAGGCGTCGTTGTCGCCTGGCGTCTGCGCACGGGGAGCCTGTCACGCGTCCCGAGGTGCCAGCAGCCAGGGCGTGGGCGAATCATTGCCGCGCCGGCCGATCGGGCCAACTGGGCCGGGGCGCCTCCACCGAGTGTGACCGGAGCGCGTGCCCGCGCCCGTGCGGGGTCGGGCGCCGGCCCGGCGAGGTCGCGCCGGATCAGGTAGCGGCAGCTTTTCTTTTGCGCAGAAAACCTTATGGTTCGAACTGTGCTGCTCAGTCCGTTAAAACAAATCGTGCTCCTCCTGCTGGTGTTCGGTGCCGGCCGGGGCGCACCGGCCCGAGCGGCCCCGCCGAACCTAGGTGAGCGGGTGGCGCGGGCGGTGGAGTCGACGCTTGAACTCCAAGTTGAGTTGCACCGCCGAGGTTTTTCCTGCGGTCCGATTGATGGGGTCAGTGGTGCGCAGACCGAGGCGGCCCTGCGGGCCTTCCAACGCAGCGCGGGCCTGCGCGACCATGGTCGGCTCGACGCGGCGACCCTGGAGGCCGTGCGCATAACCTTTCCCGCGGTGGGCGATTATATTTTCACGGCCGCTGATTTCTCGAGCCTGCAGCCTCTGGCGACCACTTGGGTCGGCAAGGCGGCTCAGTCCGCGCTGGGTTATGCGTCCGCGATTGAACTCGCGGCGGAGCGATTTCGAACGACGCCCCCTTTTCTGCGTCGCCTTAATCCGACCGTGGATTGGGAAGCCCTCTTGCCGGGGGCAGGGGTCCTCGTTCCGGAAGTCGAGCAAGCCGTGGTCGCCGGTGCGGCGACGCAGCTCGTGATTCGTTTGGAGGCACGCGAGCTCGAGGTGGTGGATCGGGATTCGCGGGTGATCGCGCACTTCCCCGTGAGCATTGCGCGGAAAGTGGAGAAGCGACCATCGGGGGAATTGCGCATCGCGGTGACCGTTCGCGATCCCAATTATACCTTCGATCCAGAGGTGTTTCCGGAATCAGCGGAGGCCCGCGAAATCGGGCGCAAGCTGATCATTCCGCCCGGCCCGAATAATCCAGTGGGTCGAGTGTGGATTGGCCTCGATCTCGCGGGCTATGGAATCCACGGCACGCCGGACCCCGAGAAAGTAGGTCGTACGGAATCGCACGGCTGTTTTCGTTTGGCGAATTGGGATGCGCTCACGCTCTTGGATTTAGTGCGGGTCGGGCTGCCAGTGCTCGTCGAGCCCTGACGGTCCGCATCAACCGCCTGCCCTGCTTGATTGAAGCGCCGCCTCCGAGAGCTTGCGGCTAGGCTGCCTGCTCCCTCCAAGACCGTCGCGCGTGACGTCGTCTGCCCGTAAATCACCTCAGCTCCCGCCGAAGGCGCCGCCCCTGCCTCAGACCACCGGAGGGGAACGACCCTTTTCCCAGCAACCCGGTCCTCAGGGCAGGGGCGCCACACCCCAAGCCGTCAAACAGCATTACCGTGATGAAAGCGCTGCCTCGTCGGGCACTTGCGGAAGATTTTTTCATCGAGGAAGGGCTCAGCCGCGGGGAGTGACCGTGAAGTTATACGTGCTCTTCACAATTCTCTGGCCAGTATAATTTTCGTAGATCCGGCCGCGCACGAGAATACTGGTGGTATTTAAATTATAGAACATCTTGTTGCTGCGATTGGTGGTTCCCGTCGGGACTTCGTCATTGGCCTGACCGTCCACGTAATCAAAAATCGCGCGCCCGTTGGTCGAGGCTTGAATATACGGCAGCAATTTCATGATGCCAGCGGTCTGCGCGGAGGAGGGAATGGTCACCACGAGGCGCCGGAGTGTGGTAATACGGTCGCTCACGGTTGCGCTGTTCGTCCCCGTGGTGCCGCCGGGCGTCGTCGTGATCGGTCGGTAATAGATGATCAGTTGATTGATGATGGTATTATCCCCGTTGGTATTGTAAACGAACACCAGAACGGCACCCGCGAGGCCGCTGTCGAGATCCTCGGTTCCAGGGAAGTTGACGTCGACCGGATTGGCGGGAGCGGTGACGGCGAGGTCGGTGCTGTAACCTAAATAGTTCGCGCTCGTGGGGTCGGCGGAACCGCCACTCGCGACCGCGTAGCCCGTGGCGCGGGATAAATTACTGATCTGGTCGTAGATTTTAAAGGAGTTGGCATAAGTGGCATCGTCGATCATCTGGCCGGTGAACTTCCGAATATCTCGGTTAATGAGCAGCTTTCCGGTCTCGTACTGGTAGGTTTTCAGGGTCTGAATCACGAACCTCAGTCCGATCGTCATCGTGGTGAGACCAATCGAGGCCGCCACCATCAGCTCAACGAGGGTCAGGCCTCTTTGGCTGAAAAATTTATTCATGGTAGAGGAATGCTCAACCGTCGGTCGGAATGATGGAGCGGATCGAACGTACCCAATCGGTGAAATACCGGATCCGCCCGCCGTCTTTAACGGTATATCGGTCTTAAAAAAAAGAAGGGGCCGGCGATAACCCCTTAACGCCGGCCCCAGTTTTTCTGTGCCTAGCCTTGCGGCCCAGTTCACGCTACCCAAAACCCCTTTTGGACAGGATGAGTTTCCTTTAGCAAAGTGTATGCCAATTTAGTCGGCGGTGGGTGACGATTTAGTCAGGGGCGAAATGGGTGATCTGGGCTAATTCATCGGCGATGACGCGATCGCTCCGGCAGCGGGGTAAGGTGGCGTGGCCGCCCCGGCCACCGTGGCGAAGGCAGTGGGCAAATACTCCTGGAGCCACTAAGCGGACCAGGGCGCTCTCAAGAACGCCGGCGTTTCGTTGGGTGGCGTAATCAGGATAATTCGCTTGGAGTTCCGCGTCCAACTCAGCCGCGATCAGCGAGCCAATCGGGGTTTCTTCGGTGCCGGGTTGGAGTTCGAGCCACCACTCGTGGCGGCCCCCCGGGGGGGCGGTGAGGCGGCGGATCGTGGTGAGGGGGGCGACGTGGAAATTAACGATGCGCCAGCGGTGCCGCGCGCATACCGTCACCAGTGCGGCGGTCAGGTCTTGCTCCATGAGGTTCTCGGCGAAACGATTCAGGCGCAGCGTCGTTTTTCCGCGATAAATCAGACGGGCTGGTTCTTTGGAGGTAAACCGCACGATATCATCGATGACCAAGCGGGCCAGTCCGCCGGGGGTGGTGAGCACCAGCGCGTAATCGATGCCCACGGTCACTTCACTCAAGGGTACGGCCTTGGGCCCGAGGTGCTCCCACCGGAGGACGTCGAATTCCGCCAAGGGCAGAAACTCGAAGAAAAGGCCGAGATCGGCCATGAGGCGTAAGCCATGCGCGCCATCCGGGGGGGCCTCAGCCGCGATGAACCCCTCCGCGACTCCGTAGACTTCGTGGAAATTAACGGTCGCGCCCATTTTTTCCCGGAGTTCCTCGGCCAAGGGGGCGAGGATCATTCCGGTGTGGACGCAACACTCCAAGTTGGGCCACGTGGTCAGCAGATCGGGTGGCGGGCGGAGTGGTTTAAATTGGGAAAACGGCTCGGCGGCTGGCGGTGGGTGCAGGGCTTGGGCGAATTCGAGCAGGGCGGCGGGTGTCCCCGCAAGGAGGGCGAGATCGCGTTGGGTTGCCCGGGTGACGAGCGCAGCCAGGCGGGCCGCATCGTCCGCGATTTTATCAATCGTGATGCCCGGTTCGTATAGGTGCTGGACCGCCCAAGCGGGCAGGGCGCGGGCGAGCGTCCGGCTCAGGTCTCCGGTGCGGGGCGGACTGGCGTTGGCGAGCTCGGACGGTCGCGAAGTGGCGGCGCCGATGATTAATTGGCGACCGCGAAAGGCCCCAGTGTGGCCGACGCGCGCGGTATAATAGAGAAGGGCGGCGAGCGCCGCTTGGCGGTAATGCGCAAGCAGGGCTGCGGTCATGGGGAGTTGACGCGGTTGCCCCGTGCTCGCTCCGGCCGTTTGAACAAACTGAGTGCATGGGCCCGGCCACAAGACGTCGGCGGCGCCATCGCGCATACGTTCGATGCTGGCGGCGAGATGTTCGTGCCGGCACAGGGGCACGGCGCTCTGGAAGCGGGCGTAGGGCATGCCAGCGACGATGCCCCGACCGCGCCAGAACGCCGTCGCCCCCAACGAGTGGGTCAGAGACGCCAGCGCTTGGGCCTGCGCCCCGGCGTCATTTTGCGGGCGGCGCAGTTTGCGGGCGGTCGCGTTGCTGCTCAGGCTGAGACCAAAGAGATAGAGAAATTTGGGCCACACGGCCATAAGGCGAAAGTGTAAATCGAGCCCGATGCCCCCTGTTCGCAAGCGGATTAGGTTCGCTGCGCCGATTCTTTTGTTGGCGGGCCAGGGTAGGCGGGCGTTGGCCGCCACGGCAATGGTCGCCGCAGGCACCCGCTCGCGCGGGTGACAGGTTCAGCGTTAGGTGTCGCGATTGAGGGTACGGCCATGGTCGCCGCAGGCACCCGCTCGCGCGGGTGGCGTTGCCAGACAGGCGGGCAGGGCGGGCGGTGCTGGCACGGATTTGCCGAGAATTATGGGGTGCGGGTGGTGGGTCCCGACCCAGCGCGTCGGTTTCCTCAGGGCTTCAAATCCTCGCCGTTTCATTTTGCGCGCGAGCGTTCGGCGGCTTCCAATGCGCCCCCATGCCACTTCCCCCGATCATTTATGAGGACGAAGCGATTATCGCCTTTGACAAGCCGAGCGGCCTGCTAGTCGCGCCCGATCGCACGTCTAAGTTGCGCGAGAACCTGATGGCGCAGGTTCATGCCGACGTCCGTTTCGGGCACGGGGTCGCGAACGTGCATCGCCTGGATGCCGACACCAGCGGGATTTTGCTCTGCGCCAAGACGAAGCCCGGACTCGATTTTCTCACCGGTCAGTTTCAATCCAAGACGGTCGCGACCAAGTATCATGCGGTCGTGGCGATTCTGCCCGTGGAGGCGACGATGAAAGTGGTCGCACCCGTGCGCGATGCCGCCGGGGCGCTACCCGACGTTTTCACCATCGAGGTGGCGCTGGGCGAGGATGAGCGCCAACCCGGGCGGATGCGGATCTTCAAAGGTCGGGGAGGCAAGGAGTGCGTGACGGAGTTTACCACGCTCGAGCGTTTTCGTGGCTCGACGCGACCGAGCCCGCGGGGCGTGGTCGCTCCGACGATGGCGAGTGGGTTCGCTTTTTTGGAATGCCGCCCGCTGACCGGGCGCACCCACCAATTGCGTCTGCATCTCGCGGCGGCCGGCGCTCCGCTCTTGAACGATCTCTTTTACGGCAATCCTGATATTCTCCTGCGCTTATCTGATTTGAAACGCGGCTACAAGGGCCGGGAGGATGAGAAGCCGCTGCTCGCTCGCCTCGCGCTCCATGCGAGCGAACTCACCTTGAAGCACCCGACCACGCGTGAGCCGATCACCCTGCGAGCACCGCTGCCGAATGATTTTGTAGTGGCCCTGAAATATCTTCGTAAATTCGCGGTGAACCGCGTGGCGGCGATTCCGAAGAATCCCTATTCGTAAAAGGCTCCGGCGCGATCGGCGGGTGGTTGCTTGCGGTCACGGCCAAAATCCGATTTCGGGGCGGGGGCTGCCAGAAAACCGGATGGCCGCCAGCGAGTGCTTCGCTGAAGATGGCCTTGCTCGTTATACCGCCGCGCTTACTTCTTCGGTGCTGGTGCGGCCTTGGCCTTCTCCGCAGTCGCTTTGGCGCGCGCTTCGGCCTGCTTCTTCGCGAATTCTGCGGCGGCTCCTTCGAGCGCAGGCCAGGAGGCTTTGGCTTTGGTGAGTTCGGCGGCATTGAGGCCGAAAGCTTTGAGCACACCGATAGCCATGAGCTTGTTGCCCTCGCCGTTCATATGCACGCCGTCGCTGGTGAGCACTTTGATGTTCGGCTTGTCTTCCTTCTTGATGCGCTCTGCGAACATCGCAAACAGGTCGGCCATCGGGACGTTTTTTTCTTTGGCGAGCTTGCGGAGGAAGTCGTTATACGGCGCGAGCAGGCCGTTCTCTTTGCTGTTGAGATTCTCGTGGATCACCGTCGCGGTGAGCATCACGGGCTTCACGCCTGCGGACATCGCTTGGTTGATGATGGCAGTGATGTTCTTCTGATAAGTGCCACGGGCGGCGACATTCTCATCATAGGTGCCGCTCTTTGCCATCGCGTCATCAAGCGGCACGCCGCGTGGGCCGTGCCACACGTCGTTCACGCCGCAGCTCAGCGTCATCCACTGCGGTTTTTTGCTCAGCACATCCTTGTCGAGCCGCGCGAGCATTTGATCTGACTTGTGTCCGCCGATGCCAGCAGGAACAGGCTCCGCATGAACGCCATTTGCTTCCAATCCGGCAATGACGAGGCGCACGTAACCCGCAGGGTTACCCCAACCACCCGCCGTGATCGAGTCGCCCAGAAAGGCGATTTTGTCACCGCTCTGCACGGCAATTTCTGCGCTGGTGAAGTTCGGCATGATGAATGCCGCGGCGGCGAGGAAGGCGAAAAGGCGGAGTTTCATGGGTGGTTGAGTTGGGTCAAAAAAGCCGGAAGCAAACGGCTCGCTGGCCCATTTTTCTAATTCCGGATGGGCCCCTTTCTTTGAGGCTTCCAGTCGCCTGGCAATTTTAAAGACCATACCTCATTTGATAGAGGTCGCGCGTGACCGCCAGCCAGCCAGAGCTTGTCCTGGAAAACGAAAGCCGAGTGTTCATGCCGTGCCTTCCAGCACGTTTTAGTTTCGAGTTGCTGCCAGGTTTTTCCATCGGCGCTATGCCACACGTCATCAAAGTTGTCCTTCTCCTTGGACCAACCGCCGAGCACCCACATGGCCCCACGATACACAACTGCGCTGAACCAGAGTCGTGGCTCCCATGGCGCGGATTCTGTCTCGCAAGTCCAGTTCACACCATCGCTTGATGACCAAACATCATTCTTCGCGTGGAATGCGGGGGTGTAGTTACCACCGCCGAAGACGTAGATCTTGTCGTGCAAAACGATGGCCTGATGATAGGCGCGTGGAGACCAGCCCGCGCCTGCCGTTTCGAGTTTCCATGCTCTGCCATTGGCTGAGGACCACACGTCGTTTTTCAAACTTTTATCCGTTCCGAAATAGTAGTTCTCTGTGCCGCCCAGTAGCCACAGACGACCCTGAAACTCGACGAGACCGGACGCGAGCCGTGGCGACCATCCGGCAGATGCAGTCACCTGATCCCATTGGCTGCCGTCGATTGATGACCACACTTGATTGCTCGCCGAATGCCCAGGTAGTCGGCCCTTGTGCCAGCCGCCCATGATCCACATTTTGTCTGTGAAAGTGATGTTCATCGGCAGATCGCTGTGCAGCCAAGGCGCGTTCTTTTCGATTAGCTTCCACTCCTTGCCATCGCGCGTGGTCCAAACATCACGCGGCGGTTCTGCAAACGACTGAAACCAGCCGCCACCGATCCAGAGCTGATCGCGAAACACCCACTCTGCCTGTGAATCCCGAGCCTGCCATGGAGCCGCTCCTTCGAGCTGCCAGTCAGGGGAAATGCCCTGTGAGTGGACCCAATGACTGCAGGCCGCCAGCAAGAATAATAGGGGGCAAAATTTCATGATGAGTCTGACGACACCCAGTGGGGGGATTCGGCTGTCGAGCTGGAGCATTTGGCCGCTGACGGGCGGCATCGTGGG
>CAMDOF010000035.1 GCA_945903465.1 Opitutus sp. GAS368 | reverse complement strand
CCTGTCGCCGATGGTGGCCACGAAGGCGTGCTTCGCGCCCCCACCACCCACCCTCTCGCGCTCCTAAGAAACTCCTAAGAAACACCATTTGTTAAACGTTGAGGTGCAACTTTGACCCTGTTTCTTTCTGTCACGGCCAAAATCCGATTTTGGGGCGGGGGTGGGGGATGACGTGAGAGGGCGGTGGATGCAAAGGGGTGGACGCTGCGCAAGCTCGACTGCGGGAGAATGCGTGAGGGGGCACGGAAGGGTGTCGTTTGAGGTTGTTGCGATTCTGTCACATGGGCGGCGCGGAATCGTAACCTGATGCGCGCAAGCTAGCGGTTTTCTATGCTCAACCTCGCGTTTGCCCTGCTCCGCACCGTGCGGCTTCCTGTTGTTTTCGGCCTTGGCCTTTTGATGGTCGGCCAAGCCGCGTCGGCGGTGACCCTGACTGGTCGGATTCGAGACAAGGATTCGAACAGTTACCTGCTGGGCGCGACGGTCACACTCCGGGAGTCGGACCGCACGGCGGCGAGTGGCTCCGGCGGCGACTTCGCGCTGACCAATGTCCCTCCGGGTACCTACACGCTGGTCGTCAACTATCTCGGCTACCGTGAATTTTCCCAGCAGGTTGTCGTGCGCGACGGCGCAGTGGTTCCGCTCGACGTCGCGCTCGCGTCCGACGCCGTGCAACTCGGGAAATTTGTCGTCGAGGGCACGCGCGAAGGCCAGGCCCGCGCCCTCCAGCAAAAACGGGCCGCGCCGAACGTCATGGACGTCGTCTCCTCTGATGCATTGGGGAAATTCCCCGACGGCAACGCAGCCGAGGCGCTCCGCCGGGTGCCGGGTATCTCTGTGGAAACCGATCAGGACGAGGGCCGCTACGTCGTGCTGCGTGGTATCAACTCCGCGTTGAACACTGTCACGCTGAACAACCAGCTCATCGGCACGCCCTCGGAGCAGGGTAACCGCGGCATCGCCCTCGATTCCGTGCCCGCCGATCTTGTCGCACGGCTCGAAGTGGTGAAGGCCGTGACGCCCGATATGGATGCCAACGCCGTCGGCGGCTCGATCAATATCGTCACGCAGAGCGCCTTCGACCGCTCCGGCAGGTTTCTCTTCGGCAGCGCGGGCGGATTTCACGATACCTTTAGCGGGCGAACCTCGCCCAACGGTAGCGTCACCTTTGGTTCGGTGCTCGGCGCGGACCAACAATGGGGCGTGGTCGCGGGTTTCAGTTATTCGTTGAAGGAGGTCAGTTCGCAGACGGTGAATACCCGTTCTTGGTCGCAGGTGAACGGTTTTTGGCTGCCACTGACCGAGCAGGCCTACGACTACGACATCGAGCGCGAACGCATGGGGGCCAACGTCGCGCTCCAGTTCCGTCCCTCCGCGGGCCACGAGCTCGCTCTGCGTCTCAATCACAATGAATTCAGCGACACCGAGGCGCGCCAGAGCGTTCTCTACGAGCACCGCCTCGGGACGCTCACGAGTCAGACCGCGACGAGCGGTGCCAACAGTCAGGGCCGCGCGAGCCGCCAGTATCGCGACTACAGCCAGACCGGGACGATCGACGCCGTGGCGCTCAGCGGCCTGCACCGCCTCGGCACTGACACGACGCTCTCGTGGCAGGCCGGCACGAGCCACGGTGAACGCGATGTGCCCACGCGTGTCGATTGGGAGTATCGCTCCGCCGCCGGGGCGTTTCCCAGCACCTACGATCTCTCCGGTGATGTGCTCGTCATCAAGCCCAACAGCGAGGCCTATTATAATGCTGCGAACTATCCGTTTCGCCGCGTGCGCTTCCGCTCCGATCTGGAGGAAGAGGACGTGACTTCGGCGCAGGCCGATCTGCAGCGCGACCTCCGCCTCGGGGCGTTGAACGGCACGTGGAAGGTCGGCGCGAAGTTCGTCGCGCGCGAAAAACAAGACGACCGCACGAACAAGAATTACAACCTCGCTGCCGGTGCCGCGAATGCCTTCACGCTCGCCGACTCGAATCTCGCCAGCGCCGAGCCGGCCAATTATTTCGACGGTCTCTTCCGCTACGGACCCACGCTGAATCTCGAAGGCAACAAAGCCTACTTCGCCGCCAATCCCAACCGTTTCACGCTCGATCCGATCGCCACACTCAGCGATTCGCTGGCCGGCGACTTCGACGCCAAGGAAGACGTGAGTGCGGGCTACGCCATGGCGACCCTCGCGTTGAACAAGACCACCACGCTGCTCGCCGGTCTCCGCTACGAGCGCACCGAGACGACTTACGGCGCCAACGAACTGAGTACGACCGGAGGCACGTTCGCCGGCGTCTTCAAACGCGTCACGGGCAGCCGTAGCTATGCAAATCTTTTGCCCGGCCTGCATTTCACGTCACGCCCCAGTGACCGTCTCGTCGTGCGTGCGGCGTGGACG
The DNA here is from genome assembly GCA_945903465.1 of Opitutus sp. GAS368. Taxonomy (GTDB): domain Bacteria; phylum Verrucomicrobiota; class Verrucomicrobiia; order Opitutales; family Opitutaceae; genus ER46. Next base: position 49,139 of record CAMDOF010000035.1, on the reverse strand, counting down.
AATACGCTGAGCCGTCCGAACTACGCCGATCTCGCCCCGCGCCGGTCCTTCGACGCCATCGAGACGGCGGTCGGCAGCGGCGTTTACACGGGCAGCCTTAACACCGGCAACCCGAACCTGAAGCCGTATGAGTCGATGAACTTTGACGTTTCGGTCGAATATTATCTGAAGAATGCCGGTATCCTCTCGCTCGGCGCGTTTCACAAGGAAATCGATAACCCCGTCTTCAACCGCAGCACGTTGCAGACGAATGTCACGGTCGACGGTCGTTCCTACAGCACGCTCAACACCTCGTCGTTCGACAATGCGAGGAGCGGCAAAATCACTGGCGTAGAATTCAACTACCAGCAGTTCCTTAAATTTCTGCCCGCGCCCCTCGACGGCATCGGTTTCAACGTGAACTACACGCTGACCGACTCATCGGTTTCGCTGTTCACCCGCACGGACAAAATTCCGTTCTTCAAGCAGTCGGACCGCATCACCAACCTGGCGCTCTTCTACGAAAAATACGGCTTCGAGGCCCGCCTCGCGCTCTCTTTCAGCGGCGATTACTTGGATGCAGTCGGCGCCAACCGTGACACGGATATTTACGTCCGCGGTCGTGGACCGATCGATGCGAAGCTCAGCTACCGCGTGAATCGCCATCTCAAGCTCTTCGGCGAATTCCTCAATCTCTCCGAAGAACCGCTCCGCGAGTATACCGGCGAACGCCGCCGCGAGAACGATTTCGAGACTTACCGCTGGAAGGCGAAGTTTGGCGTGAACTTTAATCTCTGATTACCATGTCGTCGCTACCGCCCCTTTTCCCACTCGCAGACGCCGCTCAGCTTTCCCGCCGGTCATTTCTCGCCGGCAGTGCGTCCTTCGCCGCCGCTGCGTTGCTCTCCACGCGGGCCCGCGGGGCGGTGGCGGCGTCGCCCGCGTTTTCCGCTTACCCGTTTTCTCTCGGCGTCGCGTCCGGTGATCCCGCGCCCGATGGCGTCGTGCTCTGGACGCGCCTCGCGCCGCGTCCGCTGGAGCCGGGCGGCGGTCTCACGCCCGAGCCCATCGCGGTGACGTGGGAACTCGCCGACGACGAAGCGATGACGCGGATCGTACAGTCGGGCACGGCGACCGCGAATGCCGCTTGGGGCCACGCCGTGCACGTGGAAGTCTCCGGCCTGCGACCGGACCGGTGGTATTGGTATCGGTTCAAGGCGGGCGCCGCGGTTAGCGCGACCGGCCGCACGCGCACGCTGCCGCCGCCCGACGCGGCACCGGAGCGGCTGCGCTTCGCCTTCGCATCGTGCCAGAAATACGAAGTGGGCTACTACACGGCTTACGAACACATGGCGCGTGAGGATCTCGATCTCGTCGTCCATCTCGGCGACTACATTTACGAGAAGGGCGACGGCAACGGGGCGGTGCGGCCTCACGGCACGAAAGAGATTTTTACGCTCGACGACTATCGGGCGCGCTACGCGGTCTATAAATCCGATCCCGCGCTGCAAGCGGCACACGCGATGGCGCCGTGGATCGTCACGTGGGATGACCATGAGGTGAGTAACAACTATGCAGGGGCGATACCGGAGTATCCGGAAAAATATTCCACGGCGGATTTTTTGCGCCGCCGTGCCGCCGGATATCAGGCTTACTTTGAGCATATGCCGCTGCGCCGCAGCGCGCTACCCAGCGGGCCCGATATGTTGCTGTATCGACGGCTCGGGTTTGGCCGGTTGGCGAATTTTCACGTGCTCGACACGCGCCAGTATCGCACCGATCAGCCACAGGGCGACGGGCTCAAACCGGACAATCCCGTGCTCATGGATCCGCGCGGTACCATCATGGGAGACCGGCAGCGCGAGTGGCTCTTTGCAGGGCTGGGGCGCTCGACGTCCGCTTGGAATGTCCTCGCGCAGCAGGTGCCGGTCGCACGGGTTGACCGAGCCCCGGGTCCGGAGGTCGCCATCAGCATGGACAAGTGGTCCGGTTACGAATTCGAGCGTCGCCGGCTCCTCGCGCACTTGCGCGACAAGAAAATTGCGAATCCCGTCGTGATCACGGGCGACGTCCATGCCAACTGGGCCAACGAGATCCCGGCCGAGCCCGACCGGGCGGAGGCACCGAGCGTGGCCACGGAGTTTGTCGGCACATCGATCACGTCGAGTGGCGACGGTCTGGAGAAACCGGCGTATTTGGAGTCGCTGCTGGCCGAAAATCCCGGAGTGAAATTCCACAACGAAGAACGTGGTTATGTACGGTGCGAGGTGACGCCGAAGAGTTGGCGGACGGACTTTCGCACCGTGCCCTATGTCACGCGCCGCGGCGCGGTACTGACGACGCGGGCGACGTTTTTCGTCGAAGCGGGGCGGCCGCAACTGAACCGCGCCTGAGCGCAGCTCATGTTTCCCATGAAAATCTATTCCTCGTTGGTGCGAAGCGGCATTCGCCGGATTCGCCTTGCGGCCATCGGTCTCGGATTCTCAGCGGCACTGGCGCATGCTGGCGACCTCGTCGGCACCGTCTCCGCTGCGCTCGGCAAGGGCGCGTTGCCGGTGCAACGGTGACGGTCGTAGAAAAGGGTCTGACCGAGTCGACGGACAGTGGCGGACGTTTTCGTTTCGTGGGGCTGCCCGCAGGGAGCTACACGCTCAACCTTCGCTTTGTCGGTTATGAAACCAAGACTGAGACGGTGAGCGTGCCGGCGACCGGCGCAAAGACTGTCGCGCTCCAACTCGCTGCGGAAGTCCTCCAGTTGGAAAAGCTCGTCGTCGAAGGCTTTCGCGAAGGCCGTTCGCGCGCGCTCCAGCAAAAACAAAACCGGACGAACATCGCCGACATCGTCTCGGCCGACGCACTGGGAAATCTCCCGGACCGCAATGTGGCGGAAGGCATTGCTCGTCTGCCGGGCGTGAACCTGTCCCTCGATCAGGGCGAGGGGCGCTACGTGAGCATCCGCGGGGTCGAGCCCAACCTGAATCAAGTGCTGATCGACGGTGCGACGATGGCCGCGCCCGGCGGGACGCGCCTCGGTCGCGCGGTGCCGCTCGACACGTTGGGTACGGGACAGATTTCCCAGATTGAAGTGATCAAGAGCGTGACGCCCGATTTGGACGCCAATGCCATCGGCGGGACGATCAACCTCAAGACCGCGAGCGCCTTTGACCATCGCGAGCGCTTCATCGCCGGCTCGGTCTCGGGCAGCCGCAATGCAACCACCGGAAAAAACAATCCGGAGTTTCAGCTCACCTCGAGCGACCTCTTTGGCGTTGGGAAAAACTGGGGGCTCGCGGCGAGTCTCAGCTATGACAAGCGCGACTTCGAAAACCACTGGGTGCAGGCCGCCTGGAGTCCGTTCACCTACAATGGCGCGCAGATCTACCTGCCCAACGATTACGAGATCAAACCGGACTCCGGCAGTCTCAAACGCGCCGGGGTGAGCCTCAACCTCGAATACCGGATGGACGACGGCACGCAGGTTTTCGTCCGGCCGAGTTTCTCCGGCGCGCGGTCCTTCCAGAATCGGTTTGAGTCAATTTTCACGACGAGCACGACCCCCGCAGGCGTGAGTCTGACCTCGGCCACGACCGGCACGTTTGCCGGCACGGGCACGCGCACGGAGCGCCGCGAATTCCGCATCCTCATCGACCAGAGCCTGCTCAGCGTCTCGACGGGCTTCAAGAAGGTGCTGGGGCACTTCACGCTGGAGCCGATGCTGAGTTTCTCCGGAGCGAAGGAAGACCGCGGCTATTTCAACGTCCGCCAGTTTCGTAACAATGCCGGCGGCACCGGGCCCATCACGTTTGACCTCGGCTCGTTTGTCGCGCCCCGCTGGGACGTCGATCCGGCCATTGATACACCGGCGAAATATTCGCTCCGCACGACGCGCGACGACACGGGGCTCGTTGATGAAAACACGTTCACGGCGAAGACCGATCTGCGCTGGGACACGGATCGTTTGCTGGGCCATCCCGGTTTCCTAAAGACGGGCTTCAAATTCACCCAGCGCGCCCGCACAGCCGATTTGAATTCCGCGCGCCTGATTCCCGTCGGGGCTTGGAATCTTGGCGCGGTCGGAGTGTTGCCCGAGGTGCGGGTCTACGCTGACCGCTACACGAGCGGCTTTCGCCTGGATTGGGACAAGACTAACGCGTTTCTCGCCGCCAATCCGACCCTCACGACGTTTGACGCGGCCGCTTCTGCCGCCAACTCCATCGAAGACGACTACGACATCGACGAGTTCATCTATGCCGGATACGCGATGGGCAGCCTCAAGCTCGAGCGTCTGACGTTGATGGCCGGCGCGCGCTGGGAGCGCACCGATGGCACGATCCGGGCGGTCGAAGCACGGACGGTGGCCGGCGCTGTGGTGGGACGATTCCCCAAGTCGGGCTCGACGGCCTATGACAAATTCCTGCCGAACGTGCAGGCCGTCTATCGCTTCACCGACCACGTGCTGTTGCGCGGCGCGCTCACCCAGACGATCGGCCGCCCGGCCTACGAGGATGCGCGTCCGCTCGCGCAGTTCCGCTACGACTCGCTGGGCAACGCCGCGCTCAGTCCCGCGTTTCCGAACACTGGCACGGTCACGGTGGGTAACCCGCAACTCGGGCCCTACGACTCGGCCAACACCGATCTCTCGCTGGAGTGGTATGCCAAAGGCGGCGGACTCCTCTCGGTTGCGTATTTCCAAAAGAACATCGACGACCCGATCTATACCTACGCCGAGACGCAGCAGAACGTCACCTACAGCGGAGTCTCCCTGCAGCGCCTTGATCTCACGAGCAAACGCAACGCCGACCGCGGAGAAATCTCTGGCGTCGAGCTCGCGGCGTATGTGCCGTTCCGTTTCCTGCCCTCCCCTTTCGATGGCTGCGGTCTCGATGCGAATCTCACGCGGATCAGCTCGAGTGAAACGATTCCGACGCGGCGCGGCGAAGACCTCCCGTTCTTCCGCCAGCCAAGCAAGATTTCGTCGGTGACGCTGTTCTATGAAAAATATGGCTTCTCCGCCCGGGTGGGTTGGACCTACGCCGATGAACAGATCTACACCCTCGGGTCCGCGCCGCTCAGCGATATCTACCGGAAAGCCCGCGGACAATACGACGCACAGCTGCGCTATCGCTTCAGCGCGCACTACTCCGTCACGGCGTCGGTGCGGAATCTCACGCGCGAGCCGGAGCAATTTTCCTTTGGCATCCGTTCGCTCGTGCAATCGAGCCGCCGGCTTGACCGCGACTACCGATTGGGCGTCAACTTCAACTACTGATGAAACTACCGACCGCTATTTTTTTGCTGGGGCTGGCATTGTCGGCCGCGGCCGGTGCGGCGGAGAAGGTCGCGCCCATCACGGAGACGATTTCCCCTCCGATCGGGCAGCTCACGACGCCAGGTTGGCGTTACGAGGAGTTGCGGCGGTTCAAGTCACCGGAGGCGGGGCAGGGGGTGGCGGTGGATCGCGAGTTTTTCTACGCGATCAATAATCATACGATCGGGAAATATCGGAAGACGACCGGCGAGCGGCTCGCGGGATGGGAGGGCGGCGCGGGTGGCGAGATCATCCACCTCAACGCCGGTTTCGTGCGCGAGGGGCGGCTTTATGGGATTCACTCCAATTATCCGGGCGTGCCGATGTTGAGTTCGTTGGAGTTCTTCGAAACAGCGACGCTCAAGCACGTGGGTTCGCACAGTTTCGGGCGCATGGACGGTTCGTTCACGTGGCTCGACCGTTCGACCGAGCTCACGGCGGGCCGCGGGAATGGACCGGAGGCCGGGCGGTGGATTGCGTGTTTTGTGCACTACGGGAACCGGGCGGCGGAGCCGAACCGGGACGCGGCGTGGACGCAGATCGTGGCGTTCGATGATGAGTGGCGGCGCACGGCGGCGTGGGCGCTGCCGCCGGACCTGATCGCGCGATTCGGCGGGCGTGGTTACAGCGCGTCGGGAGGGGCGTTTGGTCCGGGCGGATTTCTTTACCTCACGGGCCACGACAACACGGAGCTCTACGTGATGGAATTTCCCAAGGCGGGATCGGTGATGAAGTGGATCGCGACGCTGCCGTTTCCCTCGGAGGGGCAGGCGTTTTGTTGGGACCCTTATGAGGCGGGGGTGCTGTATTCGGTTTTGAAGCGGACGAAGGAAGTGATCGTCGGGCGGGTGACGCGGCCGTAGGGGTCGAAAACGCGGAGAAACTCGTCTCCGGGAACGGGCGGTTCACACCGCCAAATGGGGGATTCGTCCCTTGGTCGTTGGCCGGAGGGCTATTTCGGGGCTTTTTTTGTAATGTAAATCCTCCCCGTTGCTCTTTCCTCCCCGTTGCCGAATCGTCCGCCAATGCTGAGGCGTTTCTCCGAAGAAACAGCTTCTGCAAGTCTGTGGTGGGTCTGGAAAGCTGTTTCTTCCAGTCGGGGCCAAAACTTCTTTTGGTGGGAAGGCTCCCATGCAGCAGGGGCGACAAGAGTGTCGCCCATCCGACGGACCGGCGACACTCCTGTCGCCGATGGTGGGCCTGGAAAGCTGTTTCTTCCCGTCGGTGCCAAAACGTGTGTTGGTGGGGAGGCTCTCAAAAAACAGCTTCAGAGGGTGGGACGGGCGCTCCGCGCGCGGAGCGCTTTCGGCGGCGACCTGACCGCCCGCGGAGCAGACGGACCCTTTTTTTACCCAACCAAGCCGGGGCAGGCTTCGGGGTATCGGACCCAACGCATAGAGCCAACGCGAATGAAACGAGGTATCGCGGAATACCGGATTAGAAATCGGCTCCGACGGTGAGACGGTAGTTGCGGGGTTCGTTGAGATAGACGCGGAGGTAGCCGTTTTCCTGGGCGTTATAGCGGCCGATGCCGACGAGGTAGGAGTTGAACATGTTCTTGATGTTGAGCTGGAAGTTGAGCGGCAGCTTCCAGCGTTGGAGGGTGAAGCGGTAGCCGGCGAAGGAATCGGCGAAGAGTGTGGGCGTACCCCAGAGTGCGCGGCCGTCGAGGGAGGAATATTTCGTCAGGTTGCGGCTCTGGAAACGGCCCGCACCTCCGACGAAGAAGCCCTTGAGCTTGCCCTCGGAGAATTTGTAGCGGGTCGTGAGGTTGGCTTTGTAAGGGCGGGTGCCGAAGGGGTTGTTTTGGAGCGCAGCCATCGTGGCGAGATTTTCGTGGGCGTTTGTGATCTGGGTGTTGACGGTGCCGAGGAGCGTGGCGTCGGTGCCGGCGGCGGCGCGCCACTTGGGTTCATACTCGGCAAAGTAGCTGTAGACTTCGTTGAAGAAATGGGTGCGTTTACGGTCGGAGTAGGAAACGCCGAGACGGAGCGTCAGATTCTTGGTCGGGTTCGCGACGAACTCGGCTTCCCATCCCTTGGTGATGGCGTCGATGATGCCGGCGTTGTAGAATTTCAGCTCGGAGTCGAACTGGGCTTGCGTGATTTTGCCGGCGGCGAGGAGGGCGTTGTAGATGTTCACCATCGCGGTGCCACCGAGGGAGGTGGAGGTGTTGACGGAGAGGCCATCGGGGATGATGGCGGCATCCTTGGCCTGGATGGTCTCGTAGGTGCTGAAGCGGAGAAAGAGCCGGTCGTCGCCGAGCACATCGAGCATCACGCCGTAGTCGTGGCCGATGCCCTCGGTGGGCGGAGGCGTCTTGCCGGTGGGCAGGACGGTGCGATCGAGGCGCGGCGTGCCGCTATTTTTCGACTGGTTGTAGAAAAACGAGAGGCGGGGCAGCGCGTGGAGGACGCCGCCCGCGGTGAAGGTGGCGGGGCGGTATTTATTGCGCTCGTTGGTACCATCGAAATCCCACTCGTTGAGCACGAAACGGCGGGAGGTGAAGCGCGGATCGTTGGGGTCGGTGATGCGGCTTTGGCCAGCGGTGTCGAAGGTGATGGCGTCGACGCGGTAGCCGAGGGTCGTTACGAGGCGATCTTTCCACCAATAACTTTGCGAGGCAAACATCAGCGAGCGCGCATTTTGAATGGTGTGGGTGTTGGAGCGCGTGCGAGCGACAAAGGTGGAGTGGATGGTCTGGGTGCCGAAGGTGAAGGGGGCGATCGCCTGAGTGGGGTCGGCGGCGTAGTAAGTCGCGAACTGGCCCTCGGTCACATAGCGGCGGCGCCAAGGCTGGTTGGCCGCGGCGTCAGGATTGGCGGCGTTCGAGAGTGCGAGGTTGTTTTGGTCGACGAGGATTTCGTTTTGCCAGCGGCGAACGCGATCCTGGCGGGCGGCTTCGGCCAAGCCGGCGAGGCGATGGCGGCCGAACCATTTTCCAATGCCGAATTCCCACGCCACGCTGAAACGAAGCGTGTCGTTGGTATCCTTGAAGGGATCGCGGCCCCAGTTGTCCTCCAGATAAATCTGGCGGGCGTGCGGGTTGGGCACCGTGGGCCCGGCCATCGTGGTGAGGTTGAGGTTGGGATCGCCCGTGAGGAAGAGGTTGGGGTTGATGTTACCCCGCGTCAGGATGCGGTTGATGTTGTGAAAGAAAGCGAGCTCGACGGAGATGTTCGGGGTTACGCGTTGTTCGAGCTTGGCTTGATAATCGATAAATTTCTGGGTGCGCAGGCCGCCGGGGCCGGACAGGTTGTAGGCGTAGCCCATGAGCGCGGGTTTCACGAGGGTCGTGCTCGCGGCGCGGGCACTGAAAAATTTTGAGCGGAAATTTGTCATCAGGTCGTCCTGCGACAGGAGCGTGTAGCGGTTGCCGGTGCCGAGGCTGGTGGTGGTGGGGACGGCGGTCGTGTCGGTCGTGGGGCGGCCGGCGTTGAGCCAGGTCGTGAGGGAATCCGCGGCATTCCACGGCAGCGAAATGTTATTCGCCGAATTTCCAGCTTGGTAGCTGCCTCGGATGGCGGTATGGGGAAAGGGTTGGTAGCTGAACGCGCCGGTAAGGCGGCGCTGTTCACTGAGGTCCCACTGACGCCAGCCCTTCGCATCATGATAGAGACCGAGGAGGCGCAGGCCCAGTTTCTTGGGCAGGAGAATTTGGTTATGGTCGAGTTCGAAGCGTTGGTAATCCCAGGATCCCAAAACGGCTTTGGTGGTCGAATGCGTGCGCCGGAGATCCGCGAACTTGCTCGAGAGCGCGACGGTGCCGCCTGGCGCACCGAGGCCAAAGAGAATCGAGTTCGGGCCGCTGGCCATCTCGGCGCGCTCGATGTTGTAGAGATCAACGGGGACGCCGGACTGGGCATAGTTGACGGAGGAGGAGCCGGCCGACACCGCGAACCCGGAAACGAAAATCGTTACCGGTGGAATCGCGACCGGGGGGATTATTGAACCCGTTGGTCGCGTCTTCGACCTCGCGCTCCACGTTGGTCGCGTAGGCGAGCATACTCTCCAGATCGGTGGCGCCGATGTCGGAGAGAAACTCTTTTGTGAACGGCGAGATCATCGCCGGGGTGTCCTTGAGGCGGGCGTTGAGGCGGCTGCCGGCGGTGGTGTTGGCAGCCTGATAGCCGACGTCATCTTCAGCGCGGACCTCGAACGCGGAAAGTTCGACGGGAACCGAGGCAACCGCCGCCGAAGCGGGCGCGGTGGCGGCAGCGGATCGGACGGTGGCGGGCGGGGGGCTGACGATTTGCGCGTGGGCCGAGGCGGCGAGAAGAACGGACGCGACGAGCACGGCGGTAGGGGTCGCGCAAAAACGGAGGCGAGGATTCATAGGCGAATTTTGAGTGCGGCAACGGATCTACGGAGCGGCAAGAGCTAACGCCCTTGATCGAGCGCGGAAAGCGGGAAAACTTTCGAAGGGACGTGCGGCCAAGGTCTCTTCGAATCGAATCTGAAGTGTTTGGTGGGCAAGTGCTATACTTTGGGGTAAACGGCGTGAGTCTGTTTATTTTTTATTGGCGGAGCTTTTTTTAGGGCCCATCGCCGCCCCCCCCCGGGGTATCGTCAGGGAAGGACCACCGCGCGGAAATCACAAAAACGGAGAGCCGACAAGGTGCGCCGCAACTCCGTGCAGGTAATACGTGCAAGTAAAAGGAAAGATGACTTGCACGCCGCGGAACAGTTATCCTCTGCTCTCCCTATAAAGTGATCGCTTCTCCTCCCTCCTCGGCTCGACCGACCCTTGCTTACAAAATCGCCGTCTTGGTGTTTCTCGAAAATTCCTCGGGGGAACAACTGCTGCTCCTGCGAGCAAAACCGCCCAACCTCGGCTCGTGGAGTCCGATTGGTGGCAAACTGGAAACGGCGACCGGAGAGTCCCCCTTCGAATGCGCGGTCCGCGAGACCCAGGAGGAAACGGGGCACACCATTACAGCTGGAGACTTGCACCTCTTCGCGATGATCGCCGAAAAGGCGTACGAAGGCCAATCCCATTGGCTGATGTTTCTCTTCCGCTGTAAAGTCCCCATCCTCGGCTTACCTCCAGCTATGAGCGAAGGGCAGTTTGGTTTTTTCACGAGAGCGGCCATCGAGCAACTCGCTATTCCCGAAACCGATCGCAACGCACTCTGGCCGATTTACGACCAATACCGAGACCGGTTCGTCTCGCTCCGTGCCGATTGTGCGCCGGGCCGCCCCATCGCGATTCAAATTGAACAAGTGACCTAATCCTAAAAGTCCGGCTTGCCCCAACGGATCGGGCGCGCCGGGAGGAGCGTTGCGGCCGGCGTAGCGACCAAGGTGAGAGCAGGATGGAAGCGAGGGCAGGTCTGAAGTCGGCTGGGCAGAAGGCGCCGCATGGTCAGGCAGGCTCAACGCGCACTGAAACCGCACGACCCAGCAGTCAGCCGGAGAGCTCGGCGGCGTCGAGCCAGCCGAGTTCCCCACGCGCACGGTCGACGTACGACCCAACGGGCAGAGCCCACTACCGCAGGCGAGCGGTGTCGAGCAGCGGTGCGCCGATTTCAGACGAAAAGACGCGGTATTCGGCCCAGCGTTTGCTGCGGGAAAGCAACGGGCGTTTGCATCCACTTTGAATACGCGCTTGATTTCCCGTGCGACCAACGAAGACTTTCCTTTTTTCAAAACAACCATCGACACTCTGTGAGCAAGAAACTGACTGCCATCGCTGAGAATCAGCCCGCGGCCACCGCGCCGCGTCCTCCCCATGCCCAAGCGCCCATTAATGCGCGACTCTCGCAGGAGGAGAAGATCGAGTTGCATCGTAAAATGGTGAGGATTCGCCGCTTTGAAGAGCGTAGTCTGCGCGCCTACCAAGGTAAAAAAATCGGTGGCTTCCTTCATCTTTACATCGGCCAAGAGGCGGTCGCGGTCGGTTGTTGCTCCTTGATGGGCAAGCATGACCACGTGATTACGGCTTACCGCGATCACGGTCACGCCATCGCTGTCGGTATGGACCCGAAGCCGCTGATGGCCGAGCTGTACGGGAAAATCACCGGTTGCTCGAAGGGCAAGGGCGGCTCGATGCACTACTTCGATCCATCGCGTAATTTCTGGGGCGGTCACGGCATCGTCGGCGGCCAAATCCCCCTCGGAGTGGGCTTGGCTTACGGCGTCAAATACCAAGGCCACAAAGGCGCCGCCATGGCGTTCATGGGGGATGGGGCGGTCAATCAAGGTGCCGTCCACGAGGCCTACAATCTAGCCTCACTTTGGAAGCTTCCGGTCGTTTTCGTGATCGAAAACAACGGGTATTCGATGGGCACCAGCCAGGCGCGCTCCTCCGCCGGCCAACTCGCCAAACGCGCCGAGGGCTACGATATGCCCTGGGGCCAATGCAACGGCCACGACGTTTACGAAGTGCGCGCCTGCATGGATAAGTTTCTCACCTTGGCTCGCGAAACCAACCAGCCGAGCACCGTCGAAATCGACACCTACCGCTACCGCGGCCACTCCGTCGCCGATCCGGATAACACTTACCGCAGCAAGCAGGAGGTCGAAGAATACCGAAAAACCAAGGATCCCATTCAGGTTTTTCAAGAGCAACTGATCAAAGAAGGGGTTCTCGATGAGGCCACGATCGAAAAAATCGATCTTGAGGCCCGCGCGGAAGCCGACCATGCCGCCGATTTCGCCGAGGCGAGCCCCTACCCCACCCCTGACGATATTCAGAAAGATGTCTACTGGGAGGCCGACCATCCCGCGCAACGGAAATCTCAGGGCCGCCTCTTTTTCGACTGAGCCGTTCACTTCGATCCACCCTCTTCCACTTTTCACCTTTTCCGACCTCTCTCGATGCCTCTCATCACCTACCGCGAAGCCGTTCGCCACGCCCTGGCCGAAGAACTCGAGCGCGACCCGCAAGTCGTCGTCATGGGCGAGGAAGTCGCTCAGTTTAATGGCGCCTATAAAGTGACCGAGGGCCTCCTCGCCAAGTTCGGCCCAAACCGGATCGTCGATACCCCCATCAGCGAGGCCGGTTTTATTGGTATGGGCATCGGCGCCTCCATGCTCGGCGTACGCCCCGTTATGGAGTTGATGTTCTGGTCTTTTTACTCCGTCGCGTTCGACCAAATTCTGAATAACGCCGCCAACGTGCGCTACATGAGCGGCGGGCAAATCAACTGCCCCATCGTCATCCGCGGCCCCGCCAACGGCGGCACCAATGTCGGCGCCACCCACTCGCATACCCCGGAAAATGTCCTCGCGAATCATCCGGGCATCAAGGTCGTCGTACCCGCCACCGCCTACGATGCCAAAGGGCTCCTCAAGTCCGCCATCCGCGATAACGACCCCGTCTTTTTCCTGGAAAATACCATCCTCTATGGCGACAAGGGCGAGGTCCCCACAGAAGAGTATCTCATCCCACTCGGGCTGGCTGACGTCAAACGTACCGGCACCGACCTCACGATCGTCACCTACGGACGCTGCGTCATCCATTCCCTCGCTGCGGCCGCCATTTTGGAGCAGGCACACGCTGTTTCCGTCGAGGTCGTCGACTTGCGCACCATCCGCCCTCTCGACATCAATACCGTCTTAAAATCCGTCGCCAAAAACCACCGCGTCCTTATCGTCGAGGAGCAAAAGCCTTTCGCGAGCGTCGGCTCCCAACTCGCTTACATGATTCAACGCGAGGCCTTCGACGAACTCGATGGCCCCATCCACCGGCTCGCCACCATCGACGCTCCCGCGATGTACAGCCCGCCCGTCGAAACCGAGCAGCTACCGAATCCGCACCGCATCATTAAAGCCGCCCTTGCCGCCGTCGCCTGATTTCGATTTCGCCCCCTTTTTCAAATCTCCCTTCATTTAACCACCATGGCCAACATCATCGAAATGCCGAAACTCAGCGACACCATGACGGTGGGCACGCTGGTCAAATGGTTGAAACAGGAAGGTGATCGCGTGAAGGCCGGCGACATGCTCGCCGAGGTCGAGACGGACAAAGCGACGATGGAGCTCGAGTGCTTTTTCGACGGGACCCTCATCAAGATATTCTCACCCGCCGGAGCCCAAGTCGAATTGGGCGCCCCGCTCTGCGCCATCGGCCAGCCCGGCGAAAAAGTCGCCCCACCCGCCCGCCCTTCGCCCACCGCTTCCACACCCGCTCCCGCCACGGCCACACCCGCCGCGCCTGCCCCGAGCGCTCCCGCCGCGCCAGCCCGCGCTCCCGCCGCGCCAGCCCCCGCTCCCGTGGTCACCACCACCGCTGCCCACGCTCTCCCAGTCAGCGCGCCGCTCGGCCGCATTAAAATCTCTCCCTTAGCCAAGAAGCTCGCCGCTGAGCATAAAATCGAAATCGCTCGCCTCATCGGCACTGGCCCCGGCGGTCGCATCGTTCGTCGTGATGTTCTCGCCGCCGAAAAAACGAGCGCGGTTCGCGCCAGTTCCACTGCGCCCACCCCCGCCTTCGCCGGTGGCACCCCCGCCACGACCGGCCCGATCCAAGAAGAGCGAACCGTAACCGTCTCGAATATGCGAGGCGCCATCGCCCGGCGGTTGCTCGAATCGAAAACTCAGCTCCCCCATTTCTACCTCGAAATCGAGATCGACGCCGGCCCGCTGCTCACTTTGCGCGAGCAGCTCAACACCGGGCTGGAAAGCGCCGGCGTGAAACTCTCCGTCAACGACTTCATCCTTAAGGCCAGCGCAGAGGCGCTCCGGCGCGTACCCGCCGTCAACGGCTCGTGGGAAGGCACCCAAATCCGCTACTTCGGCGCGGCCCACGTCGCGTTTGCCGTCGCGATTGAAGATGGGCTCATCACGCCCGTCATTCGCGACGCCCACCTTAAGAGCGTGTTTCAAATCAGCACCGAGGCAAAATCACTCGGCAAACGCGCCAAGGAAAAGAAACTCACCCCCGCCGAGTTTACCGGTGGCACCTTCTGCGTTTCCAACCTCGGCATGATGGGCATCCCTAAATTCAGCGCGATCATCAACCCGCCCAACGCCGCCATCCTCGCCGTCGGCACCACCGTCAAAAAACCCGTGGTCAAGAACGATGCGATCGTCGTCGGCCAGACGATGACCCTCACCCTCTCCTGCGATCATCGGGTCGTCGATGGTGCCGTCGGGGCAAGCTATCTCGGCGCACTGAAACGCCTGCTCGAGAGCCCCGCCTTGCTCCTGATCTAAACGCCGACCGAGCCGTTCGCCGCCCACGCCCACGCTAGCCAAAGGGATGGGCGTAGCCCGTTTAGTTGCCCCTCAGCTCGGGCCGGCCGCCCCACCGGCAACCGCGTGGAGGTCGTCTCATCATCGTCCCTCCACCCCACCCCACCGGGCTCGCCGCAGATAATTTGCGCACCACCCATCTCAAAGCTACTTCGAGCCACTTTGCGGAAAACAAATCCGACTCACCGCTCCAGCGAAGTCCTCCGCACCCCGCAGAATATCAATCTCCAACCGCAAATAATATAACGGCAACGGAAACGCCAGGCTCTCATTAATCCGCACGGCATCTTTTTCAGTCGTGACGACACACTCGGCGCGTTCAGCCATCGCCAGCTCAAAAAGCCCTTCGATGTCTTCCCGCTCAAAGCGATAATGATCGAGGAAACGTTCGCGCCCCACCAAGGTCGCCCCCAAGTCGCGCAGAAATTTCTCAAAGCTCTCGGGCGTCGCAATCCCACTAAACGCAAACACTCGGCGCCCTTGCAAAAATACCAGCGGGACGCGCGCCTCGGGAGCATTCAAGGCCACCCCAAAGCGCTGCAGGTACTGCGGACGATGAGCGCACTCAATGATGTCGACGGTCGGGTGGTGCTGCTTGATCAACGCTTCGAGCTCCGGATCACGCTGACCATTCGACTTCGTTAGCATGATATAACTGGCCCGCTTCAGGTGCTTGATCGGCTCACGCAAGATGCCACGAGGCAACAGCTGCCCGTTGCCAAATGGATTCGTCTTATCGACCAGCAGCACGTTCAAGCGGCCCTTGAGCGGCAGATACTGAAAGCCATCGTCGAGCACGAGCGTATCACAGCCAAATTTTTTAATCGCGAACGCCCCGGCCTTCACCCGGTTTTTATCCACGAGCACGATCACGCCCGGCAAATTGCGCGCCAGCATGTAGGGCTCATCGCCGGCCTGGTCGCTATCCAAGAGCACGCGGACGCCGTCGCTGACGATACGCGGCGCCGGCTCCTCAGCGTGCGTCAAAGACCACCACCATTTTTTCCACAGCGGAGTCGATTTGCTTTTGTATCCCCGACTGAGGATCGCCACCTTGCGACCCCGGTCACGCAGCGCGCGCGCAAACATCTCGACGACCGGCGTCTTGCCCGTGCCGCCCACCGTCAGATTACCCACCACAACCACAAGACAGCCCAATGGTTGATCATGCAAAATCCGATGGCGGTAGAGCCAGAGTCGCGTTTGCGTAACCCCGTTGAATACCCATGAGAGCGATTGCAGAAATGCCCCGTAAAGGACCGGACCCGCACCCGCCCTCCGCCCGAAAATGACGTCGATCGTATAGAGCTCAAGGGCATTGACCTGTTTCTTCAGCCAGGGCTGGGACATGTGTTAAAGACGAATGAAGGTTGACGCATCGATGCGCGTAAACAGTTTTTCGAGCGCTTCCCTGCAAATTTTATGAGCTACAAACTGTTCATCCCTGGTCCCATCGCCGTTTCGGAGAAAACGCTCCGCGCTATGTCGCAGCCCATGATCGGGCATCGCAGCACGGATTTCGTCGCACTCTACAACTCGATGCAGGCCGAGCTTCAAGCCATCGCCGGGACCAAAGATCCCGTTTATCTCGCGACCAGCAGCGCCTGGGGCGTGATGGAGGGATCACTTCGCAATGTCGTGAAGAAAAAAGTCCTCAACTGCATGAACGGAGCTTTCTCCGACAAGTGGTACGACGTTTCGCTGCGGTGCGGCAAGGCGGCCACCGCCTTGAAATCCGAGTGGGGTCAACCGGTCGATCCCGAGGCGATCCGCCGCGAACTCGCCACCGGCGCCTACGACGCCATCACGCTGATCCACAACGAGACTTCCTGCGGTTGCATGAGTGACCTGGCCGCAATCATGCGCGTCATCCGGGAGTTCCCCGAAGTGATCGCCATCGTCGATACCGTCACATCGCTGAGCGCCATGCCGATCAATAAGGACGAGTTGGGCATCGATGTGCTCGTCAGCGGCTCCCAAAAGGCTTTCGCCCTCCCCCCAGGCCTCGCTTTCCTCTCCGTCTCCGCCAAGGCCCTCGCCCGAGCCGCGACGATGCCCGATCGCGGCTACTACTGCGACTACGTCGAGTTCCAGAAAAATCACGAGGCCGGCATGACTCCGAGTACCCCCGCGATTTCGTTGTTCTACGCCTTGCGTTCAAAACTCGATGATATCACCGCCGAGGGCCTCACCCAGCGCTACGCCCGCCATCAGCGGCTCAACCGGACCGTCCGCGATTTCGTCTCCGGCCACGGTTTTAAACTCTTCCCGAAGGACGGTTACGGCTCGGTCACTCTGAACTGTTTTGCCAACACGCAGAACGTTGATCTGAGCGCTCTGAATAAAATATTAAAAACAAAACACCAGCTCGTGATCGACGGCGGGTACGGGAAATTGAAGGGTAAAACGTTTCGCATCTCCAACATGGGCGACGAGACCGATGCGAGCATTCAAGTGATGCTCACCTCCCTCGCCGCCGCACTCGCGGAAACGCCCCGGCTCACCACGACCTGAACCGGCCGCGCCCCTCTCCATCCTTCGACGCGAGCGTTGCCAGCTCGCGTTTTTTTTTGGCAAACGCATGATTAAATTACGGGTCGGCAAAAACAATTTCTTGCACTTCGTCGCGCCGACGCTAACGGCTCGCAGTCCATGAAGTCACTTGTCATCGCCGAGAAACCCTCCGTTGCGGCCGATCTTGCGCGCGCGCTGGGCAAAGTCCCCAAGAAGGGCGACCACTACGAGAACGAGGAGTATGTGATCTCGTATGCCCTCGGTCACCTCGTGGAACTGGAGATGCCCGAGGATATTGATAAAAAGAAATATGGCTTCTGGCGCCTCGAGACCCTGCCCATCATCCCGGAAAAGTTTGGCCTCAAACCCATCGAGGACTTCAAGGATCGTTTCCAGGCACTCAAAAAATTATTGGCGCGCAAAGATGTCGATCAAGTCATCAACGCCTGCGATGCCGGCCGGGAAGGTGAGCTCATTTTTGCGTATCTCTATCAACTCACGAAGAGCAAGCTGCCCGTAAAACGCGCGTGGATGCAGACGATGACGACGGGCGGCATTGTCTCAGCATTCAAAAACCTTCGCGATGGCGCCAAGATGCAGGGACTGGAGGACGCGGCGCGGTGCCGTAGCGAGAGCGATTGGCTGATCGGCATCAACGGCACCCGCGCGCTCACCAAGCGGATGTTTGGTTCCCGCGCCGGCAATGTCGCCTCGGTCGGGCGGGTGCAAACCCCCACCCTCGCCATCGTCTATAGCCGCGAACTGGAAATCCGGAATTTTAAGCCCCGGAATTACTGGCGCCTCACCGCGACATTTACAGTCGCCAAGGGAGCCTACGAAGGGGTTTACCAGCGACCAAACTTTAAGCGGGTCGAGAACGACGAACACGATCGCGTGGATCGCATCTGGGATCAGACGGTCGCGGCGGCGGTACTCGCAGCGTGTCAGGGGCAACCGCTCGCCCAAGTGTCTGAGGAGAAAAAGGCGAGTAACCAAGCCGCGCCACGTCTTTACGATCTCACGACCTTGCAACGGGAGGCTAACAATCGCTACGGCCTGCCGGCGCGGCGCACGTTGCAAATCGCGCAGGCGCTCTACGAGCGTCACAAAATGATCACCTATCCGCGTACGGATTCTCGCGCCCTGCCCGAGGACTACTTGGAGACCGTGCAAGAAACGATGCAGAACCTCGGAGGCAACCTGCGCTCCCACGCCGCCAAAGCCCTCGCTTCCGGCTGGATCAAGCCCAACAAACGCATCTTCAACAACGCGCTGATTTCTGATCACTTTGCGATTATCCCCACGGCCCACGAGGCCAAGGATCTTGAAGACATGGAGGCGAAGGTGTTCGACATGATCGCCCGCCGTTTTGTTGCCGCCTTTTATCCTTCCGCCGAATTCGATGTCACGACCCGCCTGAGCACCGTGGCCCCCGGCTTCCAGTTCAAAACGGAGGGCAAAGTACTCACCTCCCCAGGCTGGCTTGCCGTTTATGGGAAGACGACCGTCGACGACGACTCTCCCGACTCCAAGGCCCTCCCCGCCCTCACCCAGGAAGACGGCGCCCCGGCCAAGGCCGCCACCTCCTTTCCCACCATCCATGCGGAGACCACTCGGCCGCCCCCGCGCTACACCGAAGCGACGTTGCTTTCCGCCATGGAGGGCGCCGGAAAACTCGTCGACGATGAAGAGCTCGCCGAGGCGATGAAGGAACGCGGCCTTGGTACGCCCGCCACCCGCGCCGATACCATCGACGGCCTCATTAATCAGAAGTACATCGACCGCCCCCAACGCGAACTCATCCCCACCGCCAAAGCCGAGCAAGTTGTCCAGTTTCTCAGCGCCGTCAAAGCCGAGGCCCTCACCAGCCCCGCCATGACCGGCGAGTGGGAATTCAAGCTCCGTCAAATGGAGAATAATAAGTTCGCCCGAGGGAAGTTCATGGACGAAGTCGTCGAACAGACCAAAGGCATCATCGATCGCGTCAAAGGCTTCGAGGAGGACGACTCGGTGGCCCGCATCACTACGATCCTCTCCCCGACCGATCGCCTGCCCTTGCGCGAGACTCTCCGCGGCTACAAGTCACAAGATGGCGAGTTCATGATCTACAAGGTTATCGGTGGCCGCCGCATGGAGGAATCGGAAGTTCAGCAGTTGGTCGAACAGGGTTCGGTCGGACCACTGGACGGGTTTATCTCCGCGAAGACGCGGATCCGGTTTTCCGCTCTGCTCAGGCTCAACAAAGACTCCGAAACAGGGAAATATAAAGCCGAGTACGATTTCGGGGACAAGGTCGATCTCGGCACTGTCGAGCCCTATTGGACGGACCCGAAGACTGGCGCGCAACTGTGCGAAGTCGGCTCCAGCCACGTACTCCGCGAGCGCGAGGGCGAGGGCTGGAAACAGACCTTCCGCATCGGTCGGCTCATGTGCCAAAAACCAATCACTCGCGAACTCGTCCAGCAATTAATCGGCCATGGCAAAACTGAGCTGATCAAGGGATTTACTTCGAAAAAAGGTCGGCCTTTTGACGCCATTTTGAAACGCGAAGGCCCGAAGTTCTCATGGGAATTCCCGCCGCGCGCCGCGAAACTCGACAAGGACGGCAAGCCGGTCGCCCGGAAATCTAAAGCGCCGCCCGATCTCAGTAAAGCCGCAGTGATCGGCCTCAGCAAAATGCACAAGGGCGGCGAAATCCTCGAGACCGAGGAGGCGTATTACGTGCGCCGCCCTGATCAAGAAAATCGCATTGTCCTCACCCTGAAACGCCAGCTCTGCGGTCGCGATCTCCCGTCCGCGGAAATTATCCGCCTGCTCGATGAAGGCCGCACCAATCTTATCTCCGGCTTTATGTCGAAGCGGGGAATTCTTTTCGGCGCCTATCTCGTATTATCAAAGACCGCGTCAAAAGCTGAATTCGAGTTTCCTCCTCGCTAGACCCACCGCCGGGCGCGTTCGCAAAAGTAACTTTGCGGGTATTCCCTCGTCTCTTTCCCTATGAGCTTCGCCAAAACCTCCGTGTTCGTTTTTTTGGCGGCGACCACACTCGGCGGTGCCCTCCTCGCTTGGCGACAGTACGGCGAACTCGTCGAACTGCGCGCCTTGGGCGTAAAAAAAGACGAGCGGGCCGACTTGCAAAAACGCCTCTGGGACCTCGAAAAACGAAATCGTGACCTGCAAGGCCAACTCCTCGCCGGCCGCTCGGGAGCCGCCGATCCAGCCAGCGAAGGCAAACCTAATGACCGTGGCACGGGCCGTCCGGAAAAAGATTTAGCGGGGAACGGCAGCGCCCCCCGCGACCGCGGAATGCAGCAACTCGTCGCCATGCGTGAGTTGCTCGGGAAGCCAGCCGTCCAAGCGATGGTCAATCTACAGCAGAAAAGCGCCGTCGAGCAACGGTACGCTCCCTTCTTTAAAAATCTTAATTTACCCACCGAGCAGATTGATAAGTTGAAGGCACTCCTCGCGGAACGTGCGACCACCGTCCAAGACGTGCTGTCGGTGGCAACGGAACAGGGCATGAACCCAAGAGAGAACCCCGCCGCTTTTCGGAAATTAATCGCCACCGCGCAAAATGATATCACCAGCAGTATGCGCGCGGTGATTGGCGACGCCGGGCTCGCCCAACTCTCCAGCTACGAGCAGTCCATCCCGCAGCGCACGATCGTCAATGACCTGCAAATGCGCCTCAGCTACACGAGCACCCCCTTAACCCCCGCGCAGGCCGACCAATTGGTCGGCATTCTTGCCGCCAATCCTCCGACTCGCAAAAAAGACCCACCCACCGGCCAGCCCAACGCGGTCGAACCGGCCCAAGGCGTCGGGGTAATGCGAGAGGGTGCCCGCCCGACCGACCTCTCTATGTCGCTCGGAGCCAGCGGGAGCGCCCCACCCGAAATGAGCGCATGGATCATGAGCGCGCTTATCGGTGGCCTCGGTCTCCCCGGTGGCGGGAATGACGCCCCCGTTCGTGGGGCCGCCGCCTCGCTCATCACGCCCGCCGCCCTCAGCCAAGCACAGGGCGTGCTGGCCCCACCGCAAGCCGCCGCCCTGCAACAAATCCAACAACAACAACAATCTCAGCAGGAGTTAAGGCAGTTGATCAACGAGACCCTCGCCCCGAAGCCAAATTCAAATCCCACAAGCCCGCCCTTCGGGATTAACCCGTCGCCCGCCACCCCCGCTCCTCCCGCAAAACGCCCTGCCGGCGGCCCTTAATCACTTCACCCAACCCCGCCGCATCACCTCGCTTCCCGGCCTCCCTCAATTCGCACGGCCCCGTCTTTAACGACGATTCATCGATTTTCCACGAATCGCACATAAAAAACCCTTGCGGGCCTCTCCTCCCGCGCGGAATCTAATCTTTTTTCGACCATGATCGTCACTACCGCGCAACTGTTCAAGCATGCCTACGGCAAATACGCCGTCGGCGCTTACAACATCAATAACGCCGAGCAGGCAATGGGCCTTTTCAAGGGCTGCATCCAGTCCAAGGCGCCTTTCATCATCCAAATATCCAAGGGAGCGAGAAAATATACCGACAAAAGGATGCTCGAGGCCATCATCCGGGCCGCTGGCGTGATTTTCCCCGAGGCAATCTACGCCGTCCATTTGGATCACGGCGACGAAGAGACGTGTTACGAGTGCATCGACTCCGGCTTTTTCAGCTCAGTCATGATCGACGCCTCCCATGATCCGTTTGATCAAAACGTCGCCATCACCAAGCGCGTCGTGGCGAAGGCCCACGCCAAGGGTATCTCCGTCGAAGCCGAACTCGGCATGCTCGGCGGGGTCGAGGAGGATATTAAAGTCGAAGACGGCAACGCGTGCCTCACCGATCCCGATGAAGCGAAAACCTTCGTCGAGCAAACCGGTTGCGACTGTCTCGCCGCCGCCATCGGCACCTCCCACGGAGCCTTCAAATTTAAAGGCAAACAATCCCTCCATTTCGACGTACTTCAGAAGATCAAGGATCGCCTCCCCCATTTCCCTCTCGTCATGCACGGCTCCTCTTCCGTGCCTAAGGACGAGGTCGATCGCATCAACTCAGCAGGTGGTACCATTAAGGATTCCATGGGCGTCGACCCCAACGAGTATCTCCCCGCCGCCAAGCTCGGCGTCACCAAGGTCAACATCGATACCGATGGTCGCCTCGTCTGGACTCGGGTCCACCGCGAATATTTTCGCGACAAACCAGGCGACTTCGATTTCCGCCCACCCGGCAAGATATTCATCGAGGAGTATGCTAAATTCATCGCCAGCCGAAATCAGTTCCTCGGCAGCGCTGGCCAACTCGACGATTTGCGCACCAGCCTGACTAAGTAACCCGCGAGCAAAGCTGGCGCCGCTGCACCTAAATCAGAGCCGACTGCCGCGAGGTGGTCGGCTTTTTTGTGCCCGAGACCAGCGTCCCTTGATTTCGGAACTTGCCCTCAGCCGGCAAACCTCCGGGCGGGGTTCGTCGGCCCGGTGGTGCTCGCCAGCTGAGAGTGGCGGTGGCAACACCACCCAAAACCGGCAGCTTGAAAAACACCCGCGACCGACCATCGCCAGCGACGTGTCTAGAGAAAGGAAAACATCTTTTTTGAACTTCTAAGAAGATCCATTCCTACGGACACAACCCTGTTCAAACCCGCCCATTTTTGGCGGTTTTCGTCTCGCCACTGACTCGCCAGCTACCCAGCAAATCAAATTCGCCATCTTTTGGGCGATCAATCGAAAGCTCGGTCACCGAAGTTCAGCCGCCGACAGCCGCCGACAGCCCGCCGACCAGCCGCCGACAGCTTCCGGCCAGCCGCCGGCCAGCGCCCACGCTCTATTCTCTGGAAACCTGATTGCGGTGCAGGCACTGCTATCGCCAAGGGCGGCCAAGGCCCGCCGGCTCGGACCCCTTGATATTAAAATTCGCTCCCCCTTTTCTCGCGGTAAGGATCGAGGGAGCGCCGACCGGCCGGAAGCATGAAGCCAACCGAAGCCGTCCCCGTCGCGCCGAGCTCGACGCGAATCTGCGGCTCCACCTTCTCGATCGCATGAAGCCAACGGAAGCCGTCCCCGTCGCGCCCCTGTAGGCTCCCCCGAAATTGGTGGCGGCCACTCTTCGCGGAACTCGACTCCACCCATGCGGTGTGCTCCCCTTCGCCCTATGCACCCACGCGCGATCGGTTTAATTTTCGGCTTCTTGAGCACACTTTGCCCTGCCGTTGCGGCCCTCACCACGATCGAAGAGAAAATTGTTGCCGCCACCCGTGCGCAAGCGGCCACTTTTGCCGACGACCTCGAGCGCGTGGTGCGGATTGATAGTGCCACCGATAACCTGGCGGGCGTGCGCCAGGTAGCCGATTTATTCGGGGTTCAACTCGCCGCGCTCGGGCTCACCACGCGCTTTGCCCCACTACCGCCTTCGACTGGGCGCGCCGGGCACCTCGTCGCTGAGCATCGCGGCACCAAGGGCAAACGTCTTCTCCTCATCGGCCATCTGGACACCGTCCTGCCCGGGGGGAGCTTCCGCCGCGAGGGCAGCCGCGCGATCGGCTCCGGTACGAACGACATCAAAGGCGGCGATCTTGTGATGATCTACGCATTGCGCGCTCTGCGTGCCGCCGACGTGCTCGCAGATACCCAGATCATCGTGGTGATGACCGGCGACGAAGAGTCCCTCGGCCGACCATTGACCACGTGCCGCGAAGAACTTTTTGCCGCGGCCCAACGCAGCGACATCGCCCTGTCATTTGAAGGGGCCATCGGCAAGACCGCCACGGTCGCGCGGCGGGGCAGCATGAACTGGGAGATCGACGTGCAGGGCGCGACCGGTCACTCCTCAGCTATATTTTCTCCAGCGATGGGTGCCGGTTCAATTTACGAGGCCGCCCGGATTCTCCAAGAGTTCTACACCGATTTACGCAGCCTCGACGGCCTCACCCTCAACCCCGCTCTCATCGTCGGCGGGACGGAAACCGCTCTTGATCGCACCAGCGGAACCGCCAGCGGTAAAACTAACATCACCGCCCAAAGCACGCGCATCCGCGGTGACCTCCGCACCGTCAGCGCCGACCAACTCGCCGAAGCGCAACGACGCATGGAGGCGATCGTTGCGAAAAACCTCCCGCGCACCTCGGCGAAAATAACCTTCAGGGAGGGCTACCCCGCGATGCCCGATACCCCTGCGAACCGCGCCGTGCTCGCCCAACTCGATTCCGTCAGTCGTGATCTCGATTACGGCCCGATCACGGCCTACGATCCTCGCGCGCGCGGCGCCGGCGACGTCGCCTTCATTTCCCCGCCCCTGCCGGCGCTCGATGGCCTCGGCATCCGCGGCGGCTTATCGCACGCGCCCAACGAATGGGCCGACCTCGCCACTGTGCCCGAACTCGTCGCCAGGGCCGCACTTCTCATTTACCGCCTCACGCGCTGAGTCTTTTGCCCCGGGCCACGGAGGGTGCGCTCGGTGAGCGCAGGAACGGATCAGCGCCCCAAGGCGGTGCGCAACACCCCCAGAACCGCGCGAGTCGTGATGGCCGAGAATCTACGGCAGCCACGGATACTTTCGCGCATTCGGTTTTCGCTTTTCGCGCTGCGCCGTATGAAATTCTTTCGCCTCCTCGCTCATATAATAAAGCAAGGTGGCATTACCCGCGAGCTCTTGAATTCCCGCTTGCCCATCAAGCTCGGCGTTAAAGCCGCTCTTGAGCAGGCGAATGGCGAGTGGACTGTGCCCGAGAATCTCGGTCGCCCACCGCACCCCTTCCGCCTCCAGTTCGGCCACTGGGACCACTTTGTTCACCAGCCCCATTTTCAAGGCTTCCGCCGCCGAGTACTGGCGGCACAAAAACCAAATTTCTCGCGCCTTTTTTTGACCAACCACCCTCGCCAAGTAACTGGATCCGAACCCACCATCAAAGCTACCCATCTTCGGACCCACTTGGCCGAAAATCCCATTCTCAGCCGCGATACTCAGGTCGCAGACCACATGCAATACGTGCCCGCCGCCAATGGCGCAGCCCGCCACCAAAGCAATCACCACCTTGGGCATCGATCGGATGAGTTTTTGTAAATCCAGCACGTTGAGCCGGGGCACCCCCGCCTCATCGATATAACCGGCGTGCCCTCGCACCGTTTGATCGCCCCCCGAGCAAAAAGCATACTTCCCATCACTATGCGGACCAGTCCCGGTGAGCAGCACCACACCAACTTGGGGATCTTCGCGCGCGTCAGAAAAGGCATCAAACATCTCGGCCACCGTTAGCGGGCGAAACGCATTGCGCTTTTCAGGCCGGTTAATCGTCACCTTGGCGATACCGTCCGCTTTGTGATAGAGGATGTCCGTGTAGGTCTTGGCGACTTTCCATTGGGGAGTCATGCGCAGAAAGCGTGAGAATATTCTGGCCGTTGTCCATCGGCCAACTGCGCGGCAATCATTGTGGCTCTTGGAAATTTCCTAAAACACGCACGATCGCTCGCCGATTCTCGCCCTGACCGATCGCGAACCATCGGCCCCGCACTCCCGACCACGCCGGCGGGCCAGCCCCGATCGCCCGAAAAGCCCGGTCAGCCCCAGGCCCGCCGCCCCGATCACCTCCCGCCTGGAGAACGCCAACCCATCACTCCCCCGACGTTTACCCCTCGCCTAAAAAAAACGCCCGCAACCCTCGCTCCCCGAATCGCGTTCCCCGCCATGGCGACGGGCGCTCGCCGGGGGCACGGGGGCGATTTTGCCATTCATCGAAAATCAAGCTGTATTGTACGATTCCGGAAAACTGCTTGGTCGATCCACCCGCTTAATGAACACTATCGTTTTTATTTATGAGTGCTTCCTCGTCCGCTTCTCTCACTCCCGCCGCCAAAGCCGCGCTCGGTCTCGGCGCGCTGGGCGTCGTCTTTGGCGATATTGGAACCAGCCCCCTTTACACGATCCGCGAGTGCCTGCTCACCCTGCCAGCCGCTGAACACGCGGTCGCCGTCCTCGGTGTGCTCTCGCTCATTTTCTGGTCACTGATTCTGGTCGTGAGCGTCAAATACACGCTCTTTGTGATGCGCGCCGACAATCGGGGTGAAGGGGGTATTTTCGCGTTATTAGCCCTGAGCCGCCTCGACGGGGGCGCTCGCGTGGCCCTCAACGCGGGGACATTCGTTGTGCTGATCGGTGCAGCGATGTTATGCGGCGAAGCAGTGATTACGCCGGCCATCACGGTGCTCAGTGCGGTCGAGGGTATCAAAATCGTCTGGCCGGGAGTTGACCATCTCGTCGTGCCGCTTTCATGCCTCATCTTAGCAGGTCTCTTCGCGTGCCAATTTCGCGGCACCAAGTTTATGGGCCGTATCTTTGGGCCCGTCATGCTCCTCTGGTTCGTCGTCTTGGGTTGCCTCGGCCTGTGGCGCGTCGTCGAAACGCCGATCGTCTTGCAAGCCCTCAACCCTCTGCGCGGTCTTCGACTTCTGATCTCCCACCCAGGTCAGGCCTCCGTTTTATTGGGCTCCGTCGTCCTCGCTTTCACTGGCGTTGAAGCCTTGTACGCCGATATGGGCCACTTCGGTCGCCGCGCCATCGTGACCGCTTGGTACGCCGTAGTTCTGCCTGGCTTGGTCCTAAATTATTTCGGACAGGGGGCGTTCTTTCTCTCCGGTCGCGGTTCCGTTGAAAATCCTTTTCTCGCGATCGCGCCTGAGGGGCCCGTGCGCTACGGACTGCTCGCGCTCTCGATGGTCGCCGCCGTCATTGCCAGCCAAGCGCTCATTTCCGGTGCGTATTCGCTCATTCGCCAAGCCATTCAACTGGGTTATTTCCCTCGCCTAACGGTTAGGCATACCAACGCCGAGCAGCAGGGCCAGATCTACTTGCCCTTGGTCAACACCGCGCTCGCCGTGGGGGCGATCGCCACGGTTCTTGAATTCAAATCGAGTTCCGCGCTGGCGGCCGCCTACGGTATCGCCGTCACGGGTACGATGATCGTGACCACGCTCACTCTTTTCGTCGTCATGCGCCGGGCGTGGCAGTGGCCCGTCTGGCGCGCCGGGCTGATCTGCGGTTTCTTCCTCGTCCTGGACGTCATCTTCTTCACCGCCAACTTGCACAAATTCACCGATGGCGGCTGGTTGCCAATAGCCATCGCGCTCGCGGTCCTCGCGACGATGGTGACCTGGAAAAAGGGTAAGCAGATCATCTTCGCGCAGGTTTACTCGAACGAAATTAGCGAGCAGGAGCTCTGCCTGGTTGCGGGCAGTAAACGGACCACCCGCGTCGGCGGCACGGGCATTTTCATGGCCGGCAACCCTCAAGGAACTCCTCTCGTGCTCATGCATCACGTTAAAGCCAACAAGGTGCTGCACAAGACGGTCGTCCTTCTGAGCGTAACCGCTCATGAAGTGCCCACGGTCCCCAACGCCGAGCGGTTGGAAGTACGCGAAATTGGCGAGGGCATTTGGCGCGCGATTGCTCATTACGGCTATATGGAATCGCCCGATGTCGCCTCCCTCGTGGAGCGAATCCGCGACGCGGGCGTACCCCTGAAGCGAGACCAAGCCACGTACTATTTCAATCGCGAGATGATCATCACGGGGGGCGATACCGAAATGTGGGAATGGCAAAAGCACTTCTACAGCTTTCTCAGCCGCAATGCTCGCCAAGCCCGCGATTATTATCAGCTGCCGCCGATACAAATCATCGAGATCGGCCTCCCCATTCAGCTCTAACGCGCTCGCCCCTGACACAGGAGCCGGCGCCGCTTAGCCTAAACCCGCCGCCAATTCGGCAAACCATCGTTTCCGAGCCGCGGCATCCCCTTTCCGATCCGTGCGCAACTCCAATAACCGCACCCCTAAAGCCGGCAGCGGCGCCAAGAGTTCGATAAATTGCGGCCAGCTCTCGACCCGAGTATAATCGACCCCATAGGCCGCGGCCAGTTGACTAAAATCTGCGTTTTGCGGTGTTGCAAAAAAATCCTCAAAGGGAGGATCCAGCTCCGCGACCGGCAGGTGCTCAAAAATTCCGCCGCCCTGATTATTGATCAGCACGATCGTCAACGATCCTCGGAATTTGGCTTTGATCAAAAATCCGTTGGTGTCGTGCAAGAGGGCAAGATCGCCCGTTAACAATACCGTTGGTTTTCCTGTCCCATGAGCGGTGCCAAGCGCGGAGGAAAGCGTCCCATCAATCCCGTTAGCTCCGCGATTACAGAGCGGCCTGATCGCGCGGGCGCTCGCCGGCCAAACGTATTCGGCATCGCGCGCCGGCATCGAATTCGCAACAAACAACGGCGTTCCCTCCGGCAGATGCCGAGCGAGCAACCAAGCTGCTTTCGGCTCAAAAAGCGCCGTTTCCTGCTGAAGTTTTTTATCCAACGCCGACCGCGTCTTTTCTTCATAGCGCGTCCACATTCGCTGGTAACCACTGACGTCGACGGTCATCGGCAGAATCGAGGCCAACCGGGGCAGAGCCAGCGCAATGGGCCGGGATCGACTATGGAGCGCGTCGCGATTATCCGCCCGCTCCGTCGCCATCCACACCGTCGCCTCACTCGCTTCAACCCAGCCTCGCAAGACCTTGCTCGTCGGCCAGCCGCCAATGCACAAAATGACCTCCGGTTTCAGACGCTCGGCCGCGGCCGCGTGGCGCAGGACGATATCATAAGTGGTAATTTGGTGGGGCACTTGCGCCGCGTGGTGCCGAATCGGCGAGAGGCCATCCGCAAGCACCGGCCAACCGAGACGTCGCGCAATTTCCGCCACCGCCGCGACAAACCCGGCAACATCACCCGGCTGGCTAGGGCCCACGACGATCGCGCCGTGGATATCAGGATGGATCACCGGCGCCAGCCCGACCGCTCCGGCAGTCTCCGCCGATGTCAGATGCCGAAAAAAATGATCCCAGTCCATCGTGGCCGAAAAAGCGGCGGCCACGCCGCCATCTGCTACCGGCGCCAGCGGATCGCGAAAGGGGACATTAATGTGCACCGGCCCGACCACTGGAGCCAACGTTTGCCCGACCGCGTGCGCGACCGTTTGCCGCAAATAAGCTAAGCGCGGTGCCGATAACTCCGGCAGTGCGAGCTCGTGAAAAAAATTTACATAGCTGCCGTAAATCTTCTGTTGGTCGATAGTCTGCCCAGACCCGCAGGCCCGTAATTCCGCCGGGCGATCCGCCGTCAAGACCACCAACGGTACCCCACTTTCCTTCGCTTCGATAATCGCCGGAAAGAAATTAGCCGTGGCCGTGCCACTGGTGCATACCAGCACGACCGGCTGATGGGCTTGCTTCGCGAGGCCGAGGGCGAAGAAGGCCGCTGAACGCTCATCAAGCACCGGGATGGCCTCAATCCGCGGGTGCATCGCTAAAGCTAGCGTTAAAGGCGTCGAACGTGAACCCGGCGAAACGATCGCGCGCGTCACCCCGCGGCGGACCAGCGTTTCGACAAGCACCGACGCCCAAAGACTTGTCGCCGTGCGTGGATCGAGATGGAGGAGCATGGCGACGGGTCTTGAGCGAAGGGCGGCGTTAGCGAGTCAGCGCGTCGCGCATTGCGCTAAATTTAAGTTCGGTTTCTGCAAATTCCTTTTCGGGCGTGGATCCCCGCACGATACCAGCGCCGGCAAAAATCCTCGCCGTCGCGCCGTCCACCAGCGCTGAACGAATTCCCACGAAAAATTCCCCACCGCCACGGGCATTCAGCCAGCCGATGGCGCCGGCGTAGAGACCCCGCGAAAAACCCTCGATGGCTTGGATTCGAGGGAGTGCCGCCGCCCGCGGCATGCCGCCCACCGCGGCGGTCGGATGCATCGCCGCCAAGACGTCGAGGAGGGTGACGCCCGGAGGCAGCCTCGCCTCTACGGGCGTGTGCAAGTGCTGTACGTTGGCAAGCCGGCGGACCCGCGGCAGCACGGGAAACTCCGGCACGAGCCCGAGGAGCCGCCAGCGGCCCACGATATCATCGAGCACCTCACGATGCTCGCGGACATCCTTTTCACTCTGCAGCAAAGTGCTCGCCAGCGCCGCATCCTCACTGGCCCCCGCGCCCCGCCGGATCGAACCCGCCAAGGCTTCCGTCTCTACTCTACCCTGGCTCACCCGCACCAAGCGCTCGGGGCTCGCGCCGATAAAACTAGGCCCTCGTCCCCGCGCGAAAGAAAAAGCATAACAATCGGGAAAGCGCTGCCGCAGCCCATGGAGCATTTGGAGCGGATGCAACGGATGATCCGCCGCCAGGTCCACCGCCCGCGCGAGGACAATCTTAGAGAACTCTCCCGCCGCGATCCCACTGAGACCTCGCGCAACTGCCAGTCGATAGTCACCCGATTCCCGCTTCGAAAACTTCCAGGGAGCCCGCTCCCCACTTTCCGATTGGGAGGCTTCTCTAAAACCAAATTGGCGAAATCTCTGATGAGCCCGCCATATCCGGAGAGCGAGCGCGCCTAGTTCGACTTCGGGAGAAACCCAGAAATTCGCGACGGCGGTCGTTGACGACCCCGCCAAGGCAACCTGCCAGCGGGGTACAAATGCCGTAGCCGGGGGGAACGCGGCCCCCGGCGCCACTTCGTCAAAAAATGTAAACGCACTAAAAAAGTGCGGGCCGCCAAACGGGGCCTGCACGTCGCCCACCGCAATCGTGTGCTCCAAGGTCTCCTGCATCCACCGCTGAACCTCGACAAAACGCGTCGGCCCGTGCGCTTCGAACTCAATCGCGATCTCCGCCCCGGCAATCGCCGTGGCCGTCGCCGGACGCTCCGCGTAAAAATGCGGCTCACTCGGTTCAAAAATCGCCTCCAAAACCGCCAGTGGATCGAGCGCATCCACCACCATGGATATACTCACCAGTTTCGCGCGCCCATCGCGTAGGGCCAAGGTACGGCACTCGCCGAGAAACGCCAACAGCGCTTCAGGCGAAGCGTTTTGATGGGGATTTAGCGGCAAAATAGTCACGCTCGATTAAATTAATCACCGGACACGCCGAGAAACCACGCGAAGCCCGCCCAGCTCACGACGAGGCGTAAACTCAGACCACGCGCCTTCAATCCGAGCGCGGATTTGGTCGCAGCTTTGAAGACCGTGGCCGCGCGGAGGCGGCTCCTTTAGCATCGGCGCCATGCGTCAGACCGGTTTGGCTGGTCTTTCCGGACGGGGAAATAACACGAGGGCGGGCGCCACCTGCGCACCGTCAAGTCGATTGCCCCAATTCAACTCGTCGCGCCACGCTGGACCCGACTTGTACCCGAGGACCTCGTTGATCTTAGCCGTCGTCGCTGGCGTCACATGCGCCATCAGCGCGACTGCGAGCCGCAGTGATTCCGCCATCGTCGCCAAGGACGTCCGCAGCAGGGCTTGGTCCGTCGCCTCAGTGGATTTACCCAACTTCCACGGGGCCCGTTTCTCAATGTAAGCATTCGTCGCCGTGACAAACGCCATGCCCTTCTCCAAAGCCGTATGGAACTGAAACCCTTCACAAAGGGGCAGGACCTCATCCCGGGTCTTCAGCCATAATTCGTGCAACTCTCGCTCAGGCATGTCGACGACCTCAGCGCTCGGTAGCACCCCACCGGAAAAGCGCGTCGTCATATTCAGCGTCCGATTCACCAAGTTGCCGAGATTGTTAGCGAGCTCGCTGTTATACCGAACAAGGAACTGTTCCACCGTAAATTCACTATCCTGCCCCACGTTCATCTCGCGGATGAGAAAATAGCGGAACGCATCAACCCCAAATTGATCCAAGAGCGCCAGCGGGCTGACGGCTTCGCCAGTACTCTTCGACATTTTGGCGCCGCTCTGCAGCCACCAGCCGTGCACGAGCAATGCCTTGGGCGGGGGCAAACCGCAGGCATGTAACATAATGGGCCAATAAACCGCGTGCGGCGGGACCAGGATATCTTTGCCAATGACATTAAAATCCGCCGGCCAGAGACCTTTGTCGGCCACGGCGGACACATAGTTTAACAACGCATCGAACCACACGTAGGTCACATAAGTATCATCGAACGGCAACGATATCCCCCATTCCAAACGTTCCTTCGGACGCGAGATACACAGGTCGTTGAGCGGCTCCTTCAGAAACTCGAGCACCTGCTTCTGGCGATATCGAGGGAAAATAAAATCATCATGCGATCCGACGTATTCTATCAGCCAGTCTTGGTACTTACGGAGCCGGAAAAAATAATTCTTTTCCACGATCTCGCTGACCTCACCGTAAATCTCAGACCAACCGCCCCCCGGGAGGCGATCCTTCTCCTGCAAGAATTGCTCCTGCCGCGTGCTATAAAACCCCCGGTACTCCGCCTGATAAATCTCACCTTGATCAAAGAGCTTCTGCAGGATCTCCCGAACGACCCGCTTGTGCCTGGGTTCGGTCGTGCGAATAAAATCGTCGTAGGAAATATTTAAGCGGTCGTAAAGGCTTCGAAACTCAGCGGCCGTCTTGTCCACATAGGCCTGCGGCAGAATCCCTTCCTTCCGCGCGCTCGCTTGCACTTTTTGGCCGTGCTCATCGCTACCGGTGAGGAAGTACACGTGATCGCCCATCTGACGGCGAAAACGAGCGATGACGTCCGTCAGCACTTTTTCGTAGGCGTGACCGAGGTGCGGCGCCCCGTTCACGTAGTCAATGGCGGTCGTTATGTAAAAGGACTTCATACAGAATCGGACAGCCAAACGCAGGCCCCAAGAAATGTCGAAAGTTTTGCTGCGAATTAGCGTCAACGCGCGCCGACGGCGCGGCAACGCTCACGGCAGGGGCGAAGTTTGCCGAAGTCTGCGCGAGAGCAAACCGCGAGCTTGGTTTAAAACCGAGAGCAGCACGTCAGCAAAGCCGGCCGGCGCGCTCGACCTGGATGGCACGCCAGCCCGCACCGAGCCTGGTCAACCTGATCGCCAGTCAACCGCGAGTGGGTCGCGCGGCACTCACGTTATCCGGAAAAGGCGTGAGCGCGAACCCAGCTGGCCAAGGCACGCCAAGCCAACGCACGATGGCTGAGGCGAGCCTTCAGCTCATCCCCGAGCTCCGCGTAGCTGCAAGTAAAACCCTCCGGAACGAAGAGCGGATCGTACCCAAAACCGGCCCCACCGCGCGGACTGGCGAGCAGCGATCCGCGGCAACGCCCCGAAAACGCGTGGGACTCCCCCTCGGGCGTAATCAGCAACAGTACGCAGTAGAACTCAGCTCCGCGTCGCTCGGCCGCCACCCCCTGCATCACTGCGACGAGCTTGGCTAAATTCGCCGCAGGATCGTTTTGCGGACCGGCGTAGTAAGCTGATTCCACCCCCGGTCCACCATCAAGCGCATCGACACAGACCCCGCTGTCGTCGGCCAGCACCCACGCGCCCGCCGGAACCAGAGATCGCAGTGCCTCCGCCTTTTTGCGGGCATTGCCTGCAAACGTCCCCGTATCCTCCACCACCGGCGGCATGCCCCCGAGCACACGCGCGGACCGCACCTCGATGGGCAACCCCGACGCCGCCGCCATCACTTGTAATTCCGCCGCTTTGTGGGCGTTACCTGAAGCTAAATAAAATATCATAATAAGTGGGTCTGATAAATCTGTCGGCTGGGCGCCCCGGCCGGGCCCAATCTTTGCGAAATCCTCGGACCCTTGGGCTCGCCCTCCGACTCGCGCGGAACCGAAAAAAAGAAGACGCTCCGCAGCGATCGGTGTGAGGAAAATTCCCGACGCATCGCCAACGCGCGACCAGTCGCGAGGATCTGCCGCCAGCCCTCTTTAAAACGACCGCCTTCGGCCCACCAGCGTCATTAAGCGGCTTTTCACCGGCCTGCCCAACCGCCGCGCCCACGGCGAACGCCTTGGAAAAATCAAAAGGACGAGGCACCGCGGGAGCGTTTATTTTCGCTCGGTCGTCGCCTTATTCGCCTTCTTCTCCCTGGCGGTCGGCGGTTCCGTGAAGTTTGGCAGCACATTCGCCGCGGGCGTCACCACCGCAATGTTCGGGGTGACGTCGGCCTCGACGCGGCCGAGCGCCCAGTTTAACCCACCCATCAGAACCGCTTGAAAACTCGGGTTGGTCCAAACGTCCTCGCGATGGCCCATGTTAGTGTAAAACACCCGCCCCTTACCGTGAAGACGCGCCCAAGTCGCGGGGTATGGCGCCCGTCGGTAAGAAGCCCCTTGCATGGTGCTGGTATCCTGAACGAGCAGGACGTGCAAATCGGGAGAAAAATTTTTAAGCGAATACCATTCCTCATTGGGGCCAAAGTCAGCACCCACCGCACTCATCCCTGGAAACTTGGCATCCACCACCACTTGCCGTGCCTTTTGTTGAGCGTCGTGCTTGATGAAGGATGCGCCCAGCATCTTACCGTAGGGATCCGTCTCCGGACCGTCACCCACGTAACGCGCCGGCCCGTGCTCTTTGCTACTGGGAGCATGAAATGTATCCGCGGCGCTGTGCGTGCCGACAAACCCCTTGCCGCTCGCCACCGCCTCCAGCAGGGCCGCCTTGCCCGCCGCGCTCATCGGGGGATTGCCATCGCCTAGAGTCGGTCCATTTTTTGCAAGGGTCAAATCTCCCGTCGTGTAGAAAAAAATCGCGTCAAATTGCGCGAGATAATCCTTCGAGAATAAGCTGCCATCCTTGGAGAACGTAAAGGCGATGGCGTGCTTCTCCCCGAGTTCTCTGAGCACGCGAAAGGCATAGCCAAACTTGGGGTTGTCCAATGTCTTGATCGCGTCATGCTCGAATCCAGATGACTTGGTGAAGAAGAGCACTTTCGGTGGAACCGGTGCAGCTACCGAGTCGGCGGCGCCGATCGAAGCACCGAGCAGGAGTAAGGCTAAAAGCCAGAAGGAGCATCGATTCATAGACATTTCAATGATAAGAAAAGACGTCGAGAAGACGCGGTGCGCACGCCAAAAGATGCGTGCACTGGTTATAAAATCGGCACGGTCCTCGAGTTACTATTGGGATTTTTTCTGCGCCGGCGACTTAACCGCGCCCAGCAGCTTGGTGGCCTTCGCCCCGTCGCCCTGCTCGGCCGCGAGGGCCCGCGTGGTCATTTCACGTTCCAAACGCGGTAGCAACGGCTCGGCACTCGCCACGAGTTGGGCGAAAATAAAGTCCAAAGCGGCGGCGAGGCTTCGCTCGGGCACCTCGCCCCCGAACGAAACCACGGCATTACCCGGGACCGGCGCGCTCGTATCGACCGAAACCACGCCCTCCGGTTCTCCGGAGATTTCGGCGGGAAGGTCCTTGACCAAAATGGCATCCCCTTGGGCGATGACCGCGCTTCGATAGATAACGTTCTCCAACTCGCGCACGTTGCCCGGCCAGCGATGACGGACGAGCGCGCTCATGGCCTCGGGCGATACTTTCGATACTCGCGTCTTTTTCTGCCGCACCAGATTCTGCAGGCAAAAATCCACAATCTGCGGAATATCTCCCAGGCGCTCACGTAGCGGGGGCATCTTGATCCGCACCACATTCAAACGATAATAGAGATCCTCCCGGAAGGCCTTGGTCCGAACCATTTCTTCCAGGTCTTTATTCGTGGCGGCGATGATCCGCACGTCGATCCGCATCGTCTCGGTCCCGCCCACCCGCTGGATCTCCCCTTGCTGGAGCACGCGCAAAATCTTTGTCTGGGTGGCGAGTGCCATATCGCCGATTTCGTCGAGGAAGATGGTCCCTCCGTCGCACCGTTCGAATTTGCCAAGGCGTTGCACCGTCGCCCCGGTGAACGAGCCCTTCTCATGCCCAAACAACTCGCTCTCAATCAAGTTGTCGGGGATCGCCGCGCAATTGACCGCGATGAAAGTGCGGGTAGACCGATGGCTGTGTTTCCAGATACCTCGTGCGACGAGTTCCTTGCCCGTGCCACTTTCGCCGGTGATCATCACGGTAACGTCGCTCGCCGTCACCTGGCCAATCACCTTGAACACGTCTTGCATCACCGGTGAACTCCCCACAATCCCCTCGCGATAATCATCCGCGTTAATGCTCGGTTTGTAATTACCAACCGCCCGCAGGTCCGCGTGGGCTTTGAGCGCGTTCTGCGCCAGCGCGAGCACCTTCGTGGGGTCAAACGGCTTCATCACATAATCAAACGCGCCATACTTCATCGCCTCAATCGCGGTTTGCGCCGTGCCAAACGCCGTCATCAGGATCACCATCTGCCGCGGGTTGAGCGAGCGGATGTGCTGCAATGCCTCAATCCCGCTCATGCCACTCATGCGCACGTCGAGAAAAATCAAATCGGCCGCGGAACCCTTTTTCAGCAGCGCGATGCCTTGCTCGCCACTCGCCGCCTCCGAGATGGCATAACCTCGTGAGGAAAGCACGCGCGTGAGCGAATAACGAATTTCGGCATCATCGTCGATGATGAGGATGGCGGGAGGCTTGAGCGGCAGTTCGGACATTAATGAAAAGAGAACTAGAAGTAGCGCGACACGCGAACAATCGCAAAAACCATCCACAAAATTTAAGTGCACGCTGGCGTTTTCGGCTGCGCCGACATTGTTTCCCGTATGCTTGGGTGGTCTCTGAATCTTTTCCGGGTACGAGGGATCCTCCTATCCATTCACTTCTCTTTCTTCATTTTGCTCGCCGTAAATGCGTTCGATGGCTGGGCAGATTCTGGCTGGCTCGGCGCGGCTTGGAGCACCGCGGCGCTCCTCGCATTTTTTGTCTGCGTCATCCTGCACGAATTCGGGCATGCCTTTACCGCGCTCGCTTATGGCATCGGTGTGCGCCGCATCCTGCTTATGCCGATTGGCGGCATGGCCGAATTCGATCACATCCCGCGCCAGCCACGCCGAGAATTACTGATCACGCTCGCCGGTCCCTCCGTTAATTTTATCATCGCAGGCCTCCTCGCGCTTGCACTGCCCGCGGACCCGGGCCCCTCCCCGACCAATGACGAGAGTGCCGTCCTTTCTTGGTTAGCCTTCGGCGACCTGCTCATGCATTGGAATATCGCGATGGGCTGTTTCAACCTGTTGCCGGCCTTCCCGATGGACGGTGGCAGAATTCTCCGCGCCTTGCTCGCCACCCGCATGAATTACCTGCGGGCAACTTTTTGGGCGGCGACCACGGGTAAGCTCATCAGCGGGACCGCTGCGATCACGGCGTTTGCCTACCTGCAGCAGCCCCTGCTGGGCGCGCTCTTTGTCTTCATTTTCATCGTCGGCGAGCTGGAGTATCGCGCCACCAAGCGTCGCGAGACCGACGAAGCCCACCTTCTGGCCACCTTCATCCGATTGAGCGAATACCGTGCCATCGAAGACGCGGCCAGGGGGTTGCCCGCCCTCCGCACCTCCGCGCCCCCACTCGCCCACCGCCACGAAGTGCCGATGCCTCCCAACGTGATCTGAGCTGGCTCCCGGCTACCCCAACGGCGCGTGATCCCGCGATGCTCGCACTGCTCGTCCCCAACGTGATCTGACCTGGCTCCCGGCTACCCCAAATCAGCTCTTTTTCGTAGCGGGCACTGCCACGTACTTCCGCGACGTCCACGAAGCGCCGATCGCCGCTCACCACCGACCGACTTCACCCGCGTAAAATGCGCTCAAACCGTCGCCTAGGCGGTTCATTGCTCTTAATCAAGGGCGCAAGTTACCCAATTTCAGGGTGGCAACGGCCTCGGCACCCGCACCCGCCTCACCACCTTCGGGGGATGCTTGCCACGATTATTTCCGCTGCCCTCCAAGGAATCGATGCGCAAGTCGTTCACGTCGAGGTCAACGCCGGCGAGGCCGGTGAGCCGAAATTGATTCTGGTGGGACTGCCTGACGCCGCCGTCAAGGAGTCGGATGATCGCGTCTTCTCCGCCTTGAGCAACAGTGGCTTTAAGCCGCCGCGCACCCGCACCACGATCAACTTGGCCCCGGGTAATTTACGAAAAGAAGGCCCTTTTTACGACCTGCCGATCGCCCTTGGTATCCTCGCGGCTACCCAGCAAATCACGACGGCGCAAATCACCCAATGGATGATCGCGGGAGAACTCAGCCTCTCTGGCGCCACTCGCCCCGTTCGCGGCGCCCTGGCGATGGCGCGGCTTGCCCGGCGTGAAGGGAAACGCGGATTGTTGCTACCCGCGGTATCAGCCGAGGAGGCCGCCTTGGTTGAGGGCGTGGAGGTTTATCGGGTCGACTCACTCGATGCCGCCGTCCGTTTCCTCACGGGAGAGCAAACGATTATCCCCTTAAAGCCGGCCCAGTATCGGCTCGGCCCACTCCCCGCTTCAAAAGCCGGCGCGCTCGATTTCTCAGAGATCAAGGGTCAGCACACGTTGCGCCGCGCGGTCGAGGTCGCCGTGGCGGGATTCCATAATATTCTTATGATCGGCCCACCTGGCTCCGGCAAGTCGATGGTGGCGAAACGCGTGCCCTCCATCATGCCGCCACCCACCCTTGACGAGCGCCTCGAGATTCTCAGCATCTTCTCGGCGGCCGGCCGGACTATCAATGGGGAGTTGGCGTGGGACTGCCGACCCTTTCGTGCGCCCCACCATACCGTTTCAGATGTCGCGCTCCTCGGTGGCGGCACGATTCCCGGTCCTGGCGAAATTTCGCTCGCGCATCAGGGTGTGCTTTTTCTCGACGAGCTCCCGGAGTTTAAACGCTCCGCCCTCGAAGTGCTCCGCCAGCCCCTCGAAGACGGCGACGTGACCATTTCCCGCAGCGCCGGTAAGGTCACGCTGCCTTGCGCATTCATGCTCGTCGCCGCGATGAACCCCTGTCCCTGCGGATACCTCGGCGATCCCAAGCACGAGTGCCGCTGCTCCCCTACGCAGATCCAGCGCTACCGCTCCAAAATCAGCGGCCCTTTACTCGACCGCATTGATCTTCATATCGAAGCACCCGCCCTCAGCATCGCGGAGTTACGATCCGATCAACTCGGCGAAAGCTCCCAGCGTATGCGTGAGCGGGTCGCCGCTTCGCGCGAGCGCCAACTCACGCGCTTCCGGAGCACAAAAACCACCGCAAATGCCCGCATGACTCACGCGCAGATCCGCCAGCACTGCGCGATTAATGCAGCTCTCGGTGACCTCCTGCAACACGCGATGGAGCAGCTCAGCCTCTCCGCCCGCGCCTACGATCGCATTCTCAAAGTCGCCCGCACGATCGCCGATCTCGCCGCCTCCGAGAAGATCGAGGCCCCTCACCTCCTCGAGGCCATTCAATACCGCAGCCTTGATCGCGCGGTGTTTTATTGAACCCAGGCGATTGAGGCCATCACCGACCGTGGTGTGGATAACGACCGCGCCAGAAAATGGCGGCATGCTAGACTGGCTCCAGACACCGCCCCACGCATGAGTTCCGCTCTTGTGAAGGGTGAGCACACCAGAAAGGGAACGCACGCGAACTGTGCGCCCTCAACCTCAACAAAAAGGGCTCAACATGACGCGCAGATCTGAAGAAGAAATCGCAGGTAAACCCGAGGCATCCACCCACTCCCGACCAATCACCCCATTACGGCTCGGTCGCAGCCAGGCTGCGGTTTGGCAGAACACGGCCGAAAAACGAAAGTTCTCCAACGTAAGCTTCTCGCGAAGTTACTTGGACGAAGAGAAACGCTTTCACGACGCCAACAGCTTCGGCCGGGACGATCTGCTCTTGGTGGCCAAGCTCGCAGATGAAGCGCTCACTTTCATTTTCAAGCGGCTGTCGTCGAAGAAGACAGAAGCAGCGCCGTAGGCGCAGGGCCCACCGCGGTCGATTTCTTCGACCGCTTTTTTCTTTTCGATGCGACAATCAGTGTTCTCGTCGCGCCGCCCTCTGTCGTGGCACAGCGGCACAAAATTAGATTCGGTATCATTTCTACCGACGCCAAAATCCAAGTCCGCTGCGCCGATAACGTTCGACCTTCCGGTCTCATTGATTGCGAAAATCGCCCGAGCGAAACGCGGCCACACCTCGGAAGCGTCAGCGACGCGGTGCGACTGGCACTTGAGCGATTCGACCGCGGTTCATTCCAGCCGGTTCGTGCCCCCCATCGGCTGATTTCCGTTCGGATTGCGGGAAGGCCGCAGCCGGAATGGTGCGGAGCCGCCAAGCGCAAGCATGCCAGCGTCGGCGAACTAATGCTCTCAGCCTTGGCGCAGTTACCATTGAAGCCGACGCGCGCGGGCACGACCGGGCGGCGGTAGGCGTCGTGCCAATATCCTTCATTTTAGAAACCGCGAGATGCGGCCGCACTCGGGCCCGCATATCCGCTTTCCTCAATCATTCGCCCCTGCCAGCCACGGCATCTTGGCGAAAGCTCGCTGCACACGCTCGACTTCGGTGTGCGCGTAAACGCGGGCCACCTCCCGTGAAGGAGTAACGTGGGAACGGGAAATTTCCTCCAGCACGCCAACGGCCGACGCGGGCAACACGTGGGAGTGCGGCAGAGAGTGGAAACCAAAATCAATGAATACGCGTTGGTCGCCAAAGGTTGAAGGAGCGAAACCCTTTAGCTTCGCGTCGATCATGAGCTCGCGGAATGGGAGGGCGGCTCCCGGCTGCAACCTACACCCCTACCCTTTGCGCCACGGAAACAACCAAGTGTGATCGGCACCTTGCGGTTGCACCAACCACGCGCGCAGCTCCGGCAAGATCACCGACTCGATCATGACAGACCGGTGTTTCCACAGAGGCTTCATGAAGCGAAGGCCGATTACCCCTCGCTCTAGGTCGACGTCGCTCCAAAGCAAACTCATGGCTTCGCTGAAATCGTAGCCGCAGCAGTAGCCCGCCAGGATCAATCCGCGCAAACGTTCGTCGGTTTCCGATGGAACGGCTTGGAGTTCGGGGGGCGTAAATGCCCAGGGTGGGGTCTCAATCCGGCGCGACGCGGCGATCTCGGCCGGATTGGTCGCGATAAGTTTTTGCCTGAGGGCGATAGCGAATGGAACCTTGATGACTCGGACGGAGATCCTTGCCGTCGCAAGCGAAGCGCCGCGCGCGAGCAGGATGTCGCGAAACCCTTGCACATCCAAAACGGTCAACGCCGCCGGCGGCAGGTTGGGTGAGCGTCGCGGCCACGGTAGCGCCGGCTGGAAGTCGGCGCTCTCGCCGCGCCCTCGGCGTAAAATTTCAGCCGATAGTTGACGAGCGGCACGGGACTGTGACATTGCCGTTCAAATGTCCGTACGCGACTTACTACCGTCCTGTGGATCAATGAGTTCAAATTCCCTGATCTTGCGGCGCGAGTTTTTCAGCCGGGCCGGTGCGGCGACTGGCCTGGCGTTGCTGCCGAGTTGGACGCGCGCCGCCGAAAAACTGGCGGCGACCGCCCCGATCCCGGCGGCGACGAAACGGATTCTGGCCGACGCC
This sequence comes from Opitutus sp. GAS368, assembly GCA_945903465.1. Lineage (GTDB taxonomy): Bacteria > Verrucomicrobiota > Verrucomicrobiia > Opitutales > Opitutaceae > ER46. The sequence goes on along the minus strand of CAMDOF010000035.1, from coordinate 7,897 downwards.
GCGCTCAACGCCGCCACGAAGCGCGGCGCTACGTACGTCGACGTCCGGATCGGCCGTTATCTCAATCAATCGATCAGCACGCGCGAAATGCAGGTGCAGAGTGTCGCCGGGACCGAGAGCTACGGGGCCGGCATCCGCGTGCTCGCTGACGGGGCTTGGGGCTTCATGGCGCTCGACCAGCTCAGTGTCGACGCGATGGCGCGGGCCGCCTTCGAGGCGGTGGCCATCGCGAAGGCCAATGCCCGTTTGCAGACCGAACCGGTGATCCTTGCCCCGCAAAAGGGTCTCGGCGAAGTGAGCTGGAAAACCCCGCTCCGCCAGAACGCCTTTGCCGTGCCGCTGGCCGCGAAGGTCGACTACCTCCTGGCGGCGAACCGGGCCGCGCTCGAGGCCGGGGCGAATTTCATCAGCACTTCGCTCTTCCAGATCAACGAGCAGAAATATTTCGCGAGCACCGACGGTTCCTACATCGACCAGGATATTCACCGGCTGTGGCCGACGTTCACCGTCACGGCGACCGATCCGAAGACCGGCCGGTTCCAGACGCGCGACTCGCTCAGCTCGCCGTCGGGTCGCGGTTACGAGTACCTGACTTCGGGCGCGGCCGGGGTCCGCCTCGGACCCACGACGCGGTATTTTGACACGTACAACATGATCGAGGACGCCGCCGCGGCCGCGCGGCAGGCGCGCGAGAAACTGTCCGCCAAGCCGGTCGTCGCCGGCCAGTACGACCTCGTGCTGGACCCGACGCACCTCGGGCTCACGATTCACGAATCCGTGGGCCACGCGACGGAACTCGACCGCGTGCTCGGCTACGAGGCCAACTACGCGGGCACGTCGTTTGCGACGCTCGACAAGTGGCGCGCGAAAAATTTCCAGTACGGCAGTCCGCTCGTGAACTTCACCGCCGACCGCACGGCGCCCGGTACGCTCGGCGCCGTCGGCTACGACGACGAGGGCGTGCCCGCCAAGCGCTGGCCGCTCATCACCGACGGCATCCTCGTGGATTACCAGAAAACCCGCGACCAGGCGCATATCTGCGGACAGCAAGCCGGTGACGGTTGCAGTTATGCCTCCTCCTGGTCCGAGGTGCAGTTTCAGCGGATGCCGAACGTCTCGCTGGCGCCGGGCAAGACCCCGCTGACGCCGCTGGAACTTATCAAGCAGGTCGAGCGCGGCATCTACATCGTCGGTCGCGGCTCCTTCTCGATCGACCAGCAACGCTACAATTTTCAATTCGGCGGCCAGCTGTTCTACGAGATCAAGAACGGCGAGATCGTCGGTATGCTGCGCGACGTCTCCTACCAGTCGAACACGCAGGAATTCTGGAACTCGTGCGTCGCGATCTGCGATGAGCGCGACTTCGGTCACTTCGGCAGCTTCTTCGACGGGAAGGGCCAGCCGAGCCAAGTCAGTGCCGTGTCGCACGGCAGCAGCACCACGCGTTTCAACAAGGTCAACGTCCTCAACACCGCCCGGAAGATTTAAGCCCTCCAAACCTTTGCGCCGGCGACTTGCCCGCCGCCCTCCACTTTTCATCCAACTCCCTCCGCTTTCCCCATCATGTCCCTACTCACTGAAGCCGAAGCCCGCAACATCCTGCAAAAAGTCCTCGCGTTGTCCAAGGCCGACGAATGTTCCGTCGGTCTCAGCGGCGCCCGCCGCGGCAATGTGCGGTTCGCCCGCAACGCCGTTTCCACCAGCGGCGGTTCCGACACGCTCAGTCTGGGAATCACCGCCAGTTTTGGGCCCAAGAGCGGGTTTGCCACGATCAACGAATTTGACGACGCCTCGCTCGCGCGGGCCGTTCGCAGCGCCGAGGAACTCGCACGCCTGTCGCCTGACGATCCCGAGCACATCGAAGTCGCGGGGCCGCAGAAATACCTCGAACCCGTCTCATTCTTCCAATCGACCGCGTCCCTCACCCAGCAGGATCGCGTCAACGCCACGGCGGCGAGTCTCAAGATTTGCCGCGACCAAAAGCTGACGGCGGCCGGCTACCTCGCCGACGGCGCGACGTTTTCGTCGATCGCCAACTCCCGCGGGCTGTTCGGCTACCAGCGCAGCACGCAGGTCGATTTCACTGTGACGGCCCGCACCGAGGACGGCCGCGGCTCGGGCTACGGGATCGCGGATTTTGACGACTTCAAGCAACTCGACACCGCCGCGATCACGCAGGTCGCGGCCCGCAAGTCTGTCCTCTCGCAGGGTGCGCGGGCGATCGAGCCCGGCAAATACACGGTCATCTTGGAGCCGGCCGCTGCGGCGACGCTGATCGGCAACATGCGCTTTGCGATGAACGCCCGCTCGACGGACGAAGGCCGGACGTTTCTGAGCAAGGCCGGCGGTGGCACGCGTGTAGGCGAGAAACTGATGGATGAGCGCGTGCACATTTACACCGATCCGATGAACGCCCAGTTGCCCGGCGCGAAATGGTCGGCGGGCGGGACGGCGCAAAAGCGCCACGATCTGATCGAAGGCGGCGTGGTGCGCAACGTCCTGTACTCCCGCTATTGGGCCCGCAAGCAGGGCCTGTCCGAAGACAAAGTCCCGCTCGGTGGCGGTGGCGGCGGAGGTGGTGGTGGTCGGGGCGGCGAAGGCGGCGGCGGCCTGATCATGGACGGTACCAACACCAGCCTCGAGGACCTCATCAAGGGCGTGAAACGTGGCGTGCTCGTGACCAACCTCTGGTACATCCGGGCGGTGGATCCGCAGACACTGCTCTATACCGGTCTCACCCGCGACGGCACGTTTTACGTCGAGAACGGCGAGATCAAATACCCGGTGAAGAATTTCCGCTTCAACGAGAGTCCCGTCATCATGCTGAATAATCTCGAGGCCCTCGGCCGTCAAACGCGGGTAAACAACAACCTGATTCCCTCCATGGTCATCCGTGATTTCACCTTCTCCAGTCTGTCCGACGCCGTCTGATTCCTTTCCCCCTCAACCCAATTTACCCATGAATCGCCGTCATTTTATCCAGTCCTCCGGTCTCGCCACCGGCGCCTTGATCCTGCCGCAGTGGAGCCGCGCCGCCGCCGAACTCGCCACCAAGGAGCCGTTGGCCGTCGCGAAAAAGAAGCTGCTCGCCGACGCCGCGCTCAACGCCGCCACCAAAGCCGGGGCGAGCTACGCCGACGTCCGGATCGGCCGCTACCTCAATCAGTCCATCAGCACCCGCGAACAAAAGGTGCAGGGCGTGGGCAGCACGGAAAGTTACGGCGCCGGCGTGCGCGTGATCGCCAACGGCGCCTGGGGTTTCATGTCGGTCGACCAGCTGACGCCGGAAACGGTGGCCCGCGCCGCCCGCGAGGCGGTGGCCATCGCCAAGGCGAACGCGCGACTGCAGACCGAGCCCGTCCGACTCGCCCCGCAAAAGGGCGTGGGCGAGGTCGCCTGGCGCACGCCGATCAAGAAGAACGGTTTTCAGGTGCCGCTCGCCGACAAGGTCGAACGGCTCCTCGCCACCAACGCCGCTGCGCAGAAGGCCGGCGCGACGTTCGTCAATTCTCAGCTTTCCCTGGTCAACGAACAGAAATACTTCGCGAGCACCGACGGCTCCTCCATCGACCAGGACATCCACCGGATCTATCCGAATTTCATGGTGACGGTGACGGATGCCAAGACCGGGCGCTTCCAGACCCGCCGGAGCCTCAGCGCGCCGAGCGGGCTCGGTTACGAGTACCTTGACGCCGATCCCGCGGGGAAGATCCCGGGCGTCACCACGCGGTACAAGCAGTCCTACGACATGATCGAGGATGCCACCCTGGCCGCCGAGCAGGCGAAGGCCAAACACACCGCCAAGTCCGTTGTCGCGGGCCAGTACGACCTCGTCCTCGATCCGTCGCACCTCTGGCTGACCATCCACGAATCGGTCGGCCACCCGCTGGAACTCGACCGCGTGCTCGGCTACGAGGCGAACTACGCCGGCACCTCCTTCGCCACGCTCGACAAGTGGGAGTCCAAGAAATTCCAGTACGGCAGTTCGCTGGTGAATTTCATGGCCGACAAGACCCAGGTCGGGTCCCTCGGCGGCGTGGGTTACGACGATGAGGGCGTGCCCACCAAGGCGTGGCCGCTCGTCAAGGACGGGATCCTGGTCGACTACCAGAAGACCCGCGATCAGGCCCACATTGTCGGCCAGACCGCCAGCGACGGCTGCAGCTACTCGCAGCACTGGTCCGACGTGCAGTTCCAGCGCATGCCCAACGTTTCGCTCCAGCCGGGCAAGACCCCGCTGACGCCCGCAGAAATGATCAAGGGGATCGAGAAGGGCATCTACATCATCGGCGACGGCTCGTTCTCGATCGACCAGCAGCGCTACAATTTCCAGTTCGGCGGCCAGTTGTTTTACGAGATCAAGAACGGCGAAGTCGTCGGCCAGTTGCGCGACGTCGCCTACCAGTCGAACACCCAGGAGTTCTGGAACTCGTGCACTGCGATCTGTGACCAGCGCGACTACGCCCTCGGCGGAGCGTTCAACGACGGCAAGGGCCAGCCTTCGCAAAGCAGCGCGGTCTCGCACGGCAGCGCGACGGCGCGCTTCAACAAGGTCAATGTGATCAACACCGCCCGGAAAATCTAAGCAATGGCCCTCCTCTCCGAATCAGAAGCGCAGGCGATCCTCCAAAAGGTCCTCGGTCTGTTCAAGGCCGACGAATGTTTCGCCCAACTCGTCGGCGATCGCGCCGGCAACGTCCGCTTCGCCCGCAACACCGTCTCCACCAGCGGTGCCTCCGACACGCTCGACTTGGCCGTGGTCTGCAGCTTCGGCAAAAAGACGGGCTACGCCACCATCAACGAATTCGACGACGCCTCCCTCGAAAAGACGGTGCGGCGGGCCGAGGAACTCGCGCGGCTCGCCCCCGAGGATCCCGAGTACGTGGAGTTGCTTGGTCCCCAGACGTACGCGCAGCCGGCGAGCCATCGGGAGGCCACGGCGAAGCTGTCGCCGGACGGTCGCGCCGACCTGACCGCCGCGAGCATCAAGGTTTGCCGCGAACAGGGAGTGACGGGCGCGGGCTACCTCGCGCAAAGCGACCGGTTTTCCGCGATCGCGAATTCACGCAACTTGCGCGGTTACCAGCGGGCGACGTCGGTTAACTTTTCCGTCACCACCCGCACGCCGGACGGTCTGGGCTCGGGCTACGGGGTGGCGGACTTTCATGACGTGCGTGCCTTGGACACCGGCGCCGTGACGGCGACCGCGGCCCGCAAGGCCTTGCTTTCCCGCGACGCGAAGGCGCTCGAGCCGGGGAAGTACACCGTCATTCTGGAACCGGCCGCGGCCGCCGACCTGGTCGGCCACACGGTCAGCTCCATGTCGGCGCGCTCAGCGGACGAGGGCCGCAGTTTTCTCAGCAAGCCCGGCGGCGGCAGCCGGCTCGGGGAAAAACTCATGGATGAGCGCGTGCACCTCTCGTCCAACCCGCTCCACCCCGATCTGCCCGGCGACGCGTGGGCCGGCGACGGCCGGCCGCAGCGCGCGGTCGATTGGATAAAAAATGGGGTGGTGACCAATCTCACTTACTCGCGTTATTGGGCGCGGCAAAAAGGTGTCGCGGGCGACGGCATCCCGCCGCTGAACCGTGGCTCGATCGAGATCGGGGCTTTCGAATCGACGCCGGGCGTCATCATGGCCGGGGGCGACGCGAGCCTGGACCAGCTCGTGAAGGGTGTGAAGCGCGGCATCCTCGTTACTCGCTTTTGGTACATCCGGCTCGTCGATCCGCAGACGCTGCTGTTCACGGGCCTGACTCGCGACGGGACGTTTTACGTCGAGAACGGCGAGATCAAACACGCGGTGAAGAACTTCCGGTTCAACGAAAGTCCCTTGATCATGTTGAACAACCTCGAGGCGCTCGGCCGGCCGCAGCGGGTCAACGCCAGCCTCATCCCGCCGATGGTCCTCCGCGACTTCACCTTCTCGAGCCTCTCGGATGCCGTGTGAGCCCAGCTCTCCATTGGGTTTTTGCTCCTGGTAGGGCTGCCGCTGGCCGGCAGGCCGCGGCGGTTATTAGGGGCGGGGCGCGGCGGCCCATTCGCCTTCGCGACGGACTGGCATCGAACCACCTGGGTTCCTCCGTCGGTTCCGTGGGCGCATCATCATGAGCCGCGCTGATTTCGTTTTCTCGCGGCTGCAATACGACTCGGGCGACTGGGATCTGGTCGACCCGCGGATGCCGTCCAACCTGCTCGACTCGCTCGTGGCCTACACGACGATCAAGGTCGACCCGCGTGAAGCGATCGTGTCGCTCGCGAGCCCCGCGCTCTTCGACACGGCGTTCTGCTACCTCAGCGGGCACAAACTCGTGCAATTCGGTGAGCGCGAGCGATTGAATTTCGAGGCCTACGTGCGCCGCGGCGGGTTCGTGTTCGTCGACGACTGCAATCACGACATCGACGGACTGTTCGCGAAGTCCTTCGAAGCGCAGATGGCGGCGATTTTTGGTCCGGCGGCGCTGGGAAAGATCCCTCACACGCATCCGCTGTACCGGGCGTTTTTCAAATTTGAAGGCCCGCCGACCACGGCGTTCGAACTGAACGGCTGGGGCGACGACCTCGTGCACGACTATCTGCAGGCGATCGAAATCAACGGCCGTATCGGGGTCCTTTACAGCAACAAGGATTACGGCTGCGAGTGGGACTACGATTTTCGCAACAAGCGTTTCCTCGCCGAGGACAACACGAAGTTCGGCGTCAACATCGTCTCCTACGCGCTCGGCGCGTGAGGACCCCCGTTGCACTGGTTCGCGGTCGGAGAGGGGAAGTGCCGTTCAATTCTGCCTACTGCTGCGGCGACCTTCGAACCGGTGACAGCCACCTGCGGGGCATTATGCCAACGGCTGCTGAACTTTTGCCCCACACGCACGACGTTCGCGGACAGAGAGGAAATGCGTCGCGCGATCCTCAGCGAATGGGTTTTCACCGCCACCGCCGCCGCCAATGCGAATCCGAAGCCGGGCGGGGTGGCGGCCCCGACCGTCAAATGCTGCGGCCGCTGGAGCGAGACGGGGTCCCTTGGCCTGACAGCGGAACCGGCCGTCCCGGCGTATTCGCGTTGATTCGCGGGATGCACGGGCCTCTGCTCTAGCATTATTCTGATGACGCCGCCCGAACTCACCGAACCCGAGATTCAAACGCTGCTGACCCGAGTCCCTCGGCTGCGCGCCGAGATCGGCAAGGCCATCATCGGCCAGCAGGAGGTCGTCGAGGAGTTGCTCACCGCGTTCATCGCCGGCGGCCACTGCCTGCTCGAAGGCTTGCCGGGGCTCGGCAAGACCTTGCTCATCCGCACGCTCGCCCAGGCCGTGCAACTCACCTTTCACCGCATCCAGTTCACGCCGGACCTGATGCCGTCCGACATCATCGGCACGGAGGTGCTCGAGGAGGATCACGCCACCGGTCGGCGCTTCTTCCAATTCAACCGCGGGCCGATCTTCGGCCAGTTGATCCTCGCCGATGAAATCAACCGCACGCCGCCGAAGACGCAGGCGGCGCTCCTCGAAGCGATGCAGGAAAGCTCGGTCACCTACGGCGGAAAAACCTACGCGCTCGACCGGCCGTTCTTCGTGCTCGCGACGCAAAATCCGATCGAGCAGGCGGGCACCTACCCGTTGCCCGAGGCGCAACTCGACCGTTTCCTCCTCTATCTGACCATCGCCTACCCGACGGAAAGCGACGAACGCACGATGCTCGCGCTGACCACCGGAGCCCCGCGGCCCGCGATTGAGCCGGTCATGTCGGCGGCCGAGATCGTGCAGTTGCAACTGCTCGCGCGCCGGGTGCTGGTGAGTGACGCGCTGCTCGACTACATCAACCGCCTCGTCCGGGCGACGCGTGATCGGCAGCACCCGGCCGTGGGGCGCTGGATTCGCTGGGGCGCGGGTCCGCGCGC
>CAMDOF010000034.1 GCA_945903465.1 Opitutus sp. GAS368 | reverse complement strand
CGAACAAAGAAGCTGGGGAAATCGTGGGAATAGGTCTGCGGGGCACGCCGCCGGAACTCAACGCGGTCACGCTCGATGGGACGCGCTCGGCGTCGGCGATCGCGGGCTTTACGCCGCAGGGAGATCGAGCCGCTCTGATCGACCAAATTCCCTCGGAGTTTATCAAAGAAATTGAAGTAACAAAGGGGAATATGCCCGACCAGCCAGCCGACTCGCTGGGCGGTTCGGTGAACTTGATCACGAAGTCGGCCTTCGACTTCAAGAACCGCGTGTTCAGCTATCGCGCGGGCATTAACCAGAACACTTACCGCGAGGGACTTGATCGATTTGGGCCGACCGCGGCCGTCACTTATATGGATACGTTTGGACGCGACCGGCAGGTGGGCGTGGCCCTATCGGGAAGTTACGCTAAGGCGACCAACACGCGGGATCGGGTGCAAATGGAGCATCGCGAGTTGACGGACTTTAGAAATACCCGTGCGCGTACCCTCAACGACCAGACGACCCGGATTCGCGCCGGGGGCGGCGGTAAATTTGAATATCGGTTTGATAATACGGCGAGTGTTTGGGTCAGTGCCAATATCAACTATTTTTCCTCCGAAAATGTGCGGACGAGTTGGCAAGCGAGTGTCAACGGCAGTCGCCGCGTTGCGAATTATTCGATAGTGAGTCGCGCCCAGATTGAAGCCGGTGCGACCCCGCGCGATGCCACCAACCAAGTAGCGGGAGTGGCGCCTGGCTTCACGGATACCTACACAGAATTGCTCCACCCCGGGTGGACCAACCAATCGGGTTTCGAAACCAAGCGGTCGCATCAGTATAAAATTGCGGCGGGCGGGCAGAAAACGTGGACCGATGGAAAGTTCACGCTGGTGGCCTCGTTTAATCCGTCCTCATTTGATAACAATAATGTCACGTTCACGGGGACGACCGTTAACATGGGTCTGGCAATCGACACCAGCCGAAGCACCGAACGGCCTCTTTATATTCAAACCTACGGCCCGTCGCTCTTAGCCGGAAGTGATATGACAAAGTACCTAGGCGCGCGGGCCGAGTCGCCGGACATTACTCGCGAGGAAGTGGGCGCGGTGCGGGCTGATTACGAAAAAACGTTCCGTGGGCTGGCCCTGCCGCTCAAAGTGAAGACCGGGTTCGATTACCGTCACCAGCATCGCTGGTTTAATACCTACCGCCCAACCTGGAATGCGGTGGGCGCTGATGGTATTCGTGGTCCGAACGCGGCGGGCGTGAATGACGACAATTTGAAGCAATTCGTGGATGCCGCGCCGGGTTATGGTATTTTTAACAACGCCATGCCGCAGCGCGACCGCTATGATCTTTTGAAGGTGGATGCTCTCTTCAAAAGCACACCCCAGTATTTTGCGGCCTCTGGCACGAGCGTATCGTTTCGGGCGGCCCCGAAAATTATTTCGGAAGGCGTATCGGCTGGCTACGTGCAGGGTAGCACTAAAGTAGGTCAGTTATCGGTTCTGGGCGGCGTCCGTCTGGAGCGCACGGATATCGATTCGCAAGGGACGTTTGCAGATGCCGCCCGCCCCGCGACCTCTTTGATCACGCGCAAAGGAGACTACCAAAAAATCTTTCCGAGCGTCCATCTGCGCTACCCAGCGAGCCAAAACCTTCTGCTGCGGGCGAGTTATTCGACGAGTAGCGCGCGGCCGGCTATCAGCGACCTCGTCCCGAACACGACCGTGAGCTACGTCGCCGCGACCGGCCTTGGTTCGGTGTCGCAGAGTAATCCCGGATTGAAGCCGAATTCTTCGATTAACTACGACTTATCCGCTGAGTATTATTTCGAACCGAGCGGGGTTTTTTCGGCAGGGTGGTTTCACAAAGACATCAAAGACTTCATCAACTCAGTCACCGCGACCATCGGGGCGGGCCCCAACAATGGCTTCAATGGAGATTACGCGGGGTTCGATTTTAACACCAAGAATAACCTCGGAAAAGCCAAGATAGATGGATTCGAACTCAACTATAACCAGCGGTTCCGCTTTCTTCCAGAGCCTTTCAAATCCCTCTCCCTCTTCGCCAATTACACGCACCTTAAAACTTCCGGCCAATATGCCAACGGAGCGCGCGAGTTGGCGCGATTTGTTCCTGAAACCTACAACGTGGGCGTCAAATTACCTTGGCGGAAATTCGATGCGCAAGTGATCTATCATTTTAAGAGCGCGTTTCTTGATGCTTATAGTACCGACCCCACCGGGTCGAATCACGTGAAGGCAGATCCGACGGTCGACGTGAATTTGCAGTACAGGTGGAGCCAGCGGATGACGTTCTTCATCGACTACATCAACATCTTTAACAAGTCGCCGAGCTGGTATTCGATCAATCCTCAGCGGGTGGATATGAGCGAAGTCTACGGCGCACGGCTTAACCTGGGATTGAGCGGTCGCTTCTGAAAACAGTCAGCCCATTTCGGGAAATGGGGCCGAAATTTTAGTTTAGAGCCTTAGCATACCCGACCGCGTTTCATCGCGGCCGTATGGCCGGGGGGATGTTCGCCGACCCAACGTTCGTCGACGGGATCGTTGGCGAGTTGGTAGCGGGTATCGGTGGAGAGGCGGATGCGGTCCGTGGTGTTGTCAAGGCTGCCGTGGACCAGCGTCATTTTGAAGATAAGCGCATCGCCCATTTTGAATTCTCGCGCGGTGAGCCAACGACCGCCGAGGCTTTGTTGCAGGGCGCGGGGGTTTTTAGACAACGTCCCGTCCCACCATTTATGGCCGGAGGCAAATTCGGCGGCGTCGTCGTGGTTTTCGCAATAGGCATCAACGTCGCGCGAAAGATAGGCTCGGAGCTCGTGAGATTTGTGGTGGCTGCCCTCGAGAATCAGGAGGCCCCCAAGATCTATCGGAATATCTCCGAGTGGTACCCAAGCGGTGTACAGTTGATGGGTGCCGCGTCCCATATAAACCAAATCGCAGTGGATCGGGCTGCCGAGCCCGGTGCCCTTGGTGCGAAACCAGATGAAATCGAAGTGGCGGACGGGCCCGCCGAGGAACTCAGCGAAGAACGAGGTCATGCGGTCTCCGAAAAGTAAATCGCGTAGCGCTGGGTCGTGTTGGTCGAGTGGATTCCCCATCGCGCGACCGACTTCGCGTCCATTGGAGCGCGCCTCATCGGGTCGACTGCCTGCGCTGAGGAACCCGAGTTGGGCTAGTTGGCGAGTGAGCGAGTCCCTTACTCGTTGGACTTTTTCGCGGTCCCAGAAATTTCGCATGAACAGATAACCATCTTCGGAAATGCGCGCCTTCAGGGTTGAGCTATCATCCGCGCCAGGGTGGGAGTCGCGCAGAAAGCCGAAGGCGTAAGGCGACGGATCAAGTTCGACGTCCAAGGAGCGGAGGACCGGAAGGGGCTCGCTATTCAAGGGAGAATGCCGGCAGTGGTTGGCTGGATTCATAATGCTCGGTAAGAGCGTATGCGCAGGCCGACCATAAGCTGAAAAACCTTTGAGCCGCGAGCTGATTTTCGGGGTGATTTGCGTTGGTGGATAAATCGTGAAACGGCGTATTCCGGCCCATCGCAATCTGGCCGCGAATCAAGGCTGAATGATGCCAGCAAGCTCGCGATCAAGGCCTAGCCTCGGTCGTCAAATCTGAGATTTCTCGGGCCGGGGGGCGCAATAAAACCGACCCGAGCGTCCGATCTCGGAAAATTTAGAATGGGTCACAGAGAGTGAGCCATGAGAAGGTATTGATTGGACACTTAATCCGCCACCCTCCTAAGAAAAAATCTTTACGAGGGCCGACTTTGGCCGCGGCTCGGGTGGTCGGGATCATGCTCACGGTTGGCTTTCGACGGCCAGGCACCCGCTCGCGGCTAAGGCCGCGACTTTGGGCGATGGTGCGCAGTTAAATTGACCCACCTCTGCACACATAAATCGACCCACCTCCAAAAAAGCTGCTCAGATAATTGACCTCCGTTCATGCGCCTGAACGCTCTTTCCTCCTCTAATTACGTTCAGAAAAAGGGAACTCCTTGGGAAAGGCAGAAAATCACAGGTGGATTAGTTTAACTGGGCAGCGGTGGGTCACAATAGTTGAGCGCCATCGACTTTGGGTTCCGAGATGGATTGGGGCGGAGGGTAGCGAGCAAGTCGAGGGCGGTCCGATTGCTGAGGTTGATCGGAGATTATCTCCGGCACCGTTCAAAGCTTCTCTGGCCGAAAGGAAAAGCGTGCGAAAGGCCCGCTGCGAGGTGGGCTTTGGGGTTCCGTCCCTTGCGAACATCTACCTCGGGCCCGTTGGCCAAGGAGCTGGAGTAGGGCGGGCGGTTGTTCTTGCGGTCCACCGATGACTGCTGGGATCGGTTGCGGCGGGGCGTTTTTGCGGCCCTGACTGAAATGTCGGCGGGCGGTTCTTCACGGTGTGTAAACACGCCTGTCGTGAAACCTTTTATTTTGGAAGAAACTCCGTCGTCATCGTTGAAGCCGCCGTGAGTTTTCCTTTGGGGAGCAGGTTCAGCTCTTCCAGTTGGGCGATGAGCGTGTCGAAGCGAGCGGGATCAAGTTGGCCGATCCTCGCTGGCCCGCCGGCTTGGTCGCGACCGGTCACAAGACGCTCGTTGATAATCATTTTTCGCGAGAAGGCCATAAACTCATCCGTGTTATTCTCATTGGCTTTCTTCATCGCGGTGTGGGCCGCCTGCGGATCACCTTCGATGTAGTCCCGCCATCCGCGAATGTAAGCCCTCGTGAAGGCGCGGAGCTCAGCGGGATGGTCGCGGGCAAATTTTTTATTGGTAATAAGCACGGCGTAAGTTCTGAAACCGGCGTCCCAGGAAGAGAGAAAACGCGGCATCTTTCCTCCCGCCTGCGTGATGTGGAAGGGCTCGGCGATATAATAGCCTTGCTGGAGGGCTTCTTTATTCCCGAGAAAAGCTGCGACTGAAAAATTTTGCGCGATGGTGTTGGTTTTGAGGCCGTATTTTTTCTCGAGAAAAGAAAGGAAAGCCCACTCGGGTCGCGCGATGATGGTCTTGCCCTGCAAGTCGGTGAAGGTCTTCACGGGGCTGTCTGCGTGGACCAAAATACCCGCCGGATCGTCTTGAAAAACAGCTGCAAATTGGATGAAGGGGAGCCCCTCGGCCTGTTGGCGCAACGTTCCAACGTTATCCGCCTGCGCGATATCCGCTTTGCCGGTGGCCACACTCGGCATCACTTGCGCACCGGGCCCGCCGGGGATGAGGGTGACGTCGAGACCCTCCTCTAAAAAATATCCGCGGACCGCGGCTTGATAAAAGCCCCCGTGTTCCGGTTCGGCCACCCAATCGAGCTGGACGGTCACCTTCAGGCGGATAGCCGCCGCGTCGGCGGCGTGGAGTGCACCGTTGAGGCCCAGGTTGGCGATCAGGCAGAGGCTGAAGCAGCGGAAAGACATGGTGAAAAAATTAGCGGTCGGTGCGCTCATAGGAGTCATGCCAGTGGTGGAGCATGAACCAAGCGACACCAAGGACGGCTGCGTTGAGAGCAAAGCCGAGTATGCACGTGGTGCCGGCAGTTGCAAATAGCGCAGGATATTTCGCCTGACTTGAATAGATCACGGCTTGGAAGCCGAGCCCGCCGCCATTCCCCGCGGATGAGCCGGCGTTCATATCGGCAACGACGGCTCCGATCGGGGCGAGCGTGGCGGCGATGCGTAAGCCCGTGAAGAAATACGGAAGGGCGGCCGGTACGCGGAGCATGAACAATTGCTGGGTCCGGCTTGCTCGGTACAGGGTAAACATTTCCACCAAGTTGCGGTCCGCGGAGATGAGGCCCTGCGTCGTGTTCACGACGAGGGGAAAAAACGCGATCACGAAGGTGAGGAGCGAGACGCTCAGAAGACCGGCCCCCACCCAGATGACGCAAATAGGTGCGAGCACGGGGAGGGGTGTCATTTGCAGCGCCATCAGGTAGGGATAGAGCGTGGTCCGGACGAGCGGGGAGAGCGCGAGGAGGAGCGCGAGGCCAGAACTTACGACGATGGCGAGGGCGAAGCCGATGAGTGCGCCCTCCAAGGTGTTGAACGTCGCCCGGATCAGGCTGGCCCGCTGCGTCCAAAAAGCTTGGCCAACCGCATCGGGCGTCGGCAGCAGAAACCTCATTTCTGGGTCGAGGCAGGCGTGGACCCCGTACCAAAGCAGCAGGACGCCGGCCCCGAAAGCAGCTGGCAGAAGAACGGTGAGCGAGGAGTGGCGCATGCGCTTACAGAGGCTGTTTTTCGAGTGAGCGGACGATGCCGGTGACCAGCGAAACCCACTCGTGGTAGGCGGGGGAGATTCGCGTCTCCGCGGTGCGAGGGTAGGGAAGGGGCACGGTAATCTCTTGGTGAATGCGGCCCGGCTCGGCTGACATGATCATGATCCGGTTAGAGAGAAAAACGGCTTCGGAGACGGAGTGCGTGACAAAAAATGCCGTCCACATTTGGTGTTGCCGGATCGCGAGCAACTCCTCGTTGAGGTGCTCGCGGGTCATCTCGTCGAGGGCCCCGAATGGCTCGTCGAGGAGGAGGAGCTTGGGGGCGAGCGCGAGTGCGCGAGCGAGCGAGACACGCATTTTTTGGCCGCCGGAGAGCTGTCGAGGGTAAGCGTCTGCCTTGGCGCTGAGCCGGACGAGATCGAGGACTTGGCGAACTGATTGTGCCCGCGCTTGGGTGGAAACGCCGCGAAGTTTCTGCGGCACCTCAATATTGCCGGCGACAGTGAGCCACGGTAGCAGCGTGGGCTCCTGAAAAACGAACGCGAGATCAGCAGCTGAGTTGTCGGGGGTCTTGCCGTTAATCGTGAGCGTCCCGGAGCTGATTGGGCTCAGCCCCGCGAGCAGACGGAGCAGCGTCGATTTACCGCAGCCACTCGGGCCGATTAGTGAAATAAAATCTCCGCGTTCAGCCATAAAGGAGACATTGGCGAGTACGAGGTTCCCAGCGCCGAAGCGTTTATCAACCATCCGAAACTCAACGAAGGGTGGCGCGGGCATGAAGCCAATGAGTGGCGGTGCCGCGGGGTGGGTGTCGAGCGGTAAAGTGTGATCAAACGCAGATGCGGCGATCGTGGGCGTCGGCAGGTCGCAGGGTTGTGAACTCCCGCGCCGGCAATTTGGCAAGGGTCAAGGCAGCACGATTTGGAAGAGCTTCACGTTGTGCGCAGGCGGTTGCTTCATCTTGCTCGGATCGAAGCGGTCCCAACCAGATTGAGCGATGATCGTGGGCAGTCCGTTCATAGTTGCGATCAGCGCTAAATCCGTAAATTCGGGCAGGCCTGCCGCGAGAACGGTGACGGCCGTGATGGCATCAAAATTTGCGTTTAAGACAACCTGAAGAGCCCGGGGTGGGTTGACTCCGATTTGGCTGGCGATGATCCTGCCAGGGAGGGCGAGAAGTCCATTTAAACCAAGTAAGGCGGTATTGGGCGGAGCGGGGAGTGCCGTCACTTTTCCGCTGGGAACTTCGACCGCGAAGAGCCCCTCTTCGTAGTCGGCCACGATCAGGCGGTTTTCTGCGATTACCAGACCTTGGAGCGAGGCGAAAATGGGCGAATCGATGGTCTTTTGAAAGTCCTCGGCCCCAGGCGTGAGTTGCCAGATGATCGGGGCCTTCGTGTCGGTGGCGTAAATGGTTCCGTCGGCCGCGACGACTAAGTCGGTGATCGCGTGCTCGCGCTCGTCGTCCGGAATATCGACGATCCGGCGCAACTCCCCCGTCGCGAGGTTAAATTCGGCGAGACCGGTCCGCCCTTTAAGTTCTGAGGTAAACCCGGCCATCTCCGGGAGTGCGCGCATGGCGGCCCAGAGCGCGTTGCGCGCCTCATCTATCGCGATCCCGAAGAGGCCGAGGAGGTCTTCGTCCTCTGCGGTGAAACGCGTGATTTGGCCGCTGCGATCGCGTCGCCAGATGCAGCGGTGGTGCACATCGCTGAGGAACAGGTCGCCGGTGCGCTGCCGATAGGCGATGCCGTGGAGAACACCTGTGCGCCCGGGGAGTTCCGCGATGATGTCGGCAGTGCCGATGGGTTCGCGATTCGAGGCGAAGGATCGGAGGACCCGAGAGAACTCAGGCGTCCCTTGCAGACGGGCAAAATCAGGATCCCGCTCGATCGGAACCGCCAGCCCGAGGGCGGCGATCTGGCGGAGGGCCGCGAACGCGCCGCTGGTGTCCTCCATCAGGGCGCAGAGCGCGGCGAGGTTATGCAGGTAGCTGGGCGAATCTGGCCGCAATCTGAGGGCGGCGAGCGTGGCCTCCTTGGCCGCGGGGTAGTTCTTTTTCGCATAAGCCGAAGCCGCTTGCGCGCGATAGTCTTGATGCCGTTTGACGCCAGCGTCGCCACCCAAGAGGGCGGCCGCGCCGAGAAAAAATAAGAAAAGCCCCCGCATGCGATAAATCACCAGAATGTCGTGAAGGCGCCGGCGCCGGCTGACGTTTTGAGCCCACCAATCAAAAGGCGCCGCGACCACGCGCCTGCAATCGGTTATTCGTAGCGCAGAGCGTCAATCGGATCCAATTGGGCGGCTTTGTAGGCTGGATAAAAACCCGAGATGATGCCGACAATGGCACTTCCTGCGACCGAGATGCCGATCCAGAGGGTTGGCACGAGCACCGGCCACCCATTGTAATAAGAAAGGAGTTGCGACCCTCCGACGCCGACGGCCACGCCGATCAGGCCGCCCAGTGAACTGAGCAGAATCGCTTCGATCAAAAACTGAGTAAGGACGTCGCGGCCGTGTGCCCCGATCGCCAGACGAATGCCAATCTCACGAGTGCGCTCGGTGACGGACACCAGCATGATGTTCATGATGCCGATCCCACCGACGATGAGCGAAACGCCGGCGATGCCCGCGAGCAGCCCTGTCATCGTCTTGGCAGTAGCTGTGGCGGCGGTTGCAAGTTCCTCTTGCGTACGGACGGTAAAGTCGGGTTCACGACCGCGTCGACGTTGGGTGAGTAGGTCTTCGACGGCGAGCTTGACCTCGGCGATTTTATCGGCCTCAGCGGCTTGTATTCGAATCATACTGATATTGGTCCTTCTTGAGACACGGCGCATGTGCGACGTGTAGGGAATGAGCACGACATCGTCCTCGTCTGATCCGAATATACTGAAGCCCTTGGGAGAGAGTACCCCCAATATTCTGAAGGGGAGGTTGCGGATACGCAGGGTCTGGCCAATCGGGTCTTCGTTGGGGAAAACTTGGTCGACCACGGTTTTTCCGATCACGCAAACTTTTCCGAGCGATTTGACATCTTGGTCCGTAAACATGGCGCCCGAAGCCATGGGCCAGTTGCGGACGTAGGGGTAATCTGGGCCGACTCCGTTGATGTTGGTATTCCAGTTCAGACCGTTCGCCAAAATCTGATTGCGGTCGCGGATCTCAGGGCTGAGCCCATCGATATTAGCGACCTCGGCGCTGATGGCGTCAGCATCCTCGGGAGTGAGGGAAGTCGAACTGCCGTAGCCACCCCTCGATCCGCCGCTGCTGGCGCTACCCGGCATGACGGTGATAAGATTTTGTCCGAGTGAGGCGACCTGCGCCTCGACTTGGGCTTTGGCACCGTTGCCGATGCTCACCATAGTGATAACGGCGGCCACTCCGATGATCATGCCTAATGCGGTCAGCATCGAGCGCATGGTGTTGCGGCGCAGGGCGCGCAGGGCGACTCGGAGGGTGTTGGTAAATCTCATGTCGGGAAAACGTCAGACGACGCTGGAGGTGGTGAGCTTGGCGGCAGTTTCGGCTTGTTTAAGCCGATTCATCTCGTCGGCGGCGATCGAGCGACCTTCGACGGGCGCATCGCGGACCACGACCCCGTCCCGAAGGATCAGGTTGCGCTTGCAGTAGCGAGCGACGTCGAGTTCGTGCGTCACCATCACGATGGTAATACCTTGGTCATTGAGTTTTTGGAAAACGCCCATGACTTCGACCGAGGTTTTCGAGTCGAGATTTCCCGTCGGCTCATCGGCCAGGAGAACTTGCGGTTGATTGACCAAGCCTCGGGCGATGGCGACTCGCTGCTGCTGCCCGCCAGAAAGCTGGTTGGGCATATGGTCGGCGCGATTGGCGAGCCCGACGATCTCGAGGCAGTGGAGGGCCCGCTCGCGAATTTCATGGGAGGATGCCTTGCGATGGCGCCCATAGAGCATGGGTAGCTCGACATTCTCGAGTGCGGTGGTGCGGGCGAGGAGATTGAAACCTTGGAAGACAAACCCCAGCTTTTGGTTACGGAGATCGGCGAGTTCGTTGCGGTCAAGTCCGTCAATATCAATGCCGTCGAGCAGATAGGTTCCCTTCGTCTGGCGGTCGAGGCACCCCAGCAAGTTCATCAACGTCGACTTGCCGGATCCGCTCGCCCCCATGAGGGCGATGAATTCGCCGCGTTGAATCGATAGGCTGACCCCGCGCACGGCATGCACGGGGACTTCGCCGGACTCGTAGATTTTGTGGATATCGGTAATCTGGACGACAGGAGACATTGCGGGGAAGCGTTTGATTCGAACCGAGCAGGTTATCGGCCGCGTGAACTACCGCTCGATCCGCCAAAGCTGCTGCGGCCAGATGAGAAGGGATTCTGGGCGCCGCCTGGTGGCGGTGCCATGGAAGCGGCCGCACCTGGCATGATCACGCCGGTGAGGATAATATCTTCATCGACGAGCCCCTCCAAGACTTCGGTCGAGAATCCGTCCGAGATCCCGAGTTTGACCATCACGGCAGCCACCCGCTTATCCTTGTCCAGCGCGTTGGCATCGGAAAATTTATAAAGCGTCCGCTGCACGACCGTATTGTTGAAACCGCGATCGCCACCGGGGCCACTTGGCGGCCGACCACCACCTCCACTATAGGTGCTGCCACCGCTGCCTTTGCCACCCTTGCCTCGCCCGCCCGGCGTAGCCAAGCGTGCGGCGATCAAATCTGGGTCCAAGCCCTTCTCCTTCGCTAGTTGCTTCGCCTTTTCTATCTGCTCGGCGGTAGCTGTAGTGCCCGAACCGCGCTCGAAGCCGATCTCTTTCATAATTGCCATCGTCGCCGTCATCCGCTCGTCGTCTGTCATGGTGGGCGCCCCCGATTTCCCCGCACCTTTTACGGCGGCCTTGGGATCGCCGGGCGCGGTCGCGAGGAGTTCTTGCGGGATGCGGACGCGGAGGGCCCCGTTGGCAATCCGGAGGATGTTAGAGCGTTGCTGGACGATGATTGATACGTTTGCAGTCATACCCGGCTTCAGCTTTGCATCTTCATTAGCAACTTCGATGATGGTTGCGTAAGAGACGACGCTTTGGCTGACGCTGGCGGAGTTTCGGACCATCCGGACCTTCCCCGCAAAGGTGCGGTTAGGGAAGGCATCCACCGTAAACTTCACATCTTGCCCCACGGCGATGCTGCCAATATCGGCCTCCGCCACCGCCGCGTTAATTTGCAGTTTCGTGAGATCATTAACGAGGGTGAACAGCACGGGCGCGTTCATGCTGGCATTAACGGTGCGGCCTTTGTCGGTTTTCCGATCCAACACCATGCCGTCGATGGGTGCTATGATGGTGCATCGGGAAAGATCAAGCCGGGCATTTTCCAATGCCGCTGAGCGCGTCAACAGGGTCGCTCCGGATTGAGCGAGTTGGGCTTCGATGTTGTCGAGTTCTTGTTGGGAAACGAGCTTCTTCGCAATCAGTTCCCTCGTGCGGTCGACGTTGATTTGTAACAAGCGATTGTTGGCTTTGGCTGATTGGAGGTCGGCGTCGGCTTGTTTGAGGCGCTGGGTGGGCGTGGCCTCGTCGATGAGTGCGAGGACGTCGCCCGCCTTGACCATCGAGTTGTAATCAACAAAGACATCTTTGATCTGACCGCTGACCTGAGCGCCAATATCGACGGTCATGACCGGTTGCAGGTCGCCCGTGGCGGTGACGGCCTGCGTAATATCGCCCTTGGCCACCTTGGTGGTTGTAAACTCGGGAGCTTTGACGGTCCGGTTATTAAAGTAGTACCAACCGCCGCCCCCGCCGCCGGCGGCGACGAGCAGAAAAAATATAAGACCACCGTAGCTTTTTGATTTGGCCATGACTTGATGAGGGTAGGGAAGGAGAGAGGAGGAGTTTACCGCGAATTAAACGGGAAAGAAGTTAATCGTTAAGACTACGAGTGAGCGTTCGGCAAAGACGCCTCGAGCCGAAAAAGGTGACGAAAATATTTCGGTTGGCGAGTGCTCTTTTAGTCTTAGGCGAGGAGGCGCCTGCCGCTGATTGGAATCGGCAAACAGGGATTTTAGGACGGCTGATTAGCCTCAAAGGTTTTCTTGAGCGCGCTGGCCACATTCGCAGGCACAAAGTGTTGCACGTCACCCCCAAACTTGGCGACTTGCTTCACCAATGTAGAACTGGTGTAGCTGAACTGTTCGTTGGGCATTACGAATAAGGTTTCCAGCTGCGGCTCGAGGTGACGGTTCATCAAGGCCATATTGAACTCAAATTCGAAATCCGACAGCGCACGTAGGCCGCGGATGATCGCATCGGCCTGCTGCGCCATGCAAAACTCGACCAAAAGCCCGCGAAAGGTCGTCACTTTAACGTGCGGTAAATTGTGGAGATTAGCGGCAATCATCTCGACCCGTTGACTTGAGGTAAACAGCGGCGACTTTCCGGCGTTTTCAGCAACCGCCACGGTGACGCGATCAAACAATTTGGCGGCGCGGGAAAGCACGTCAAGGTGCCCGTAAGTGATCGGGTCGAAGGTGCCGGGGTAAATGCAGTGGCGCATGATTTTAAGCCCTGAACGAAAGTGAGAAAACCGGCGCTGGCGACAGTGATTTTCGGTTGCCGCAAATAAACGCAGGGCCGCGGTCGCGAAATTCCCTCGCTCTTTCGTATCGCGCGGTGCGGGGCCGCGGATGGGTCTGGCCGGTTTCCTGCCGCGGGTCCCGCCGGCGGTTTCCGCTTCGACCGATCGGGTACCCCCGGCTGCGGCGTCATCGTTTTGCGATGCTCCGCGCTTGCTTTTAAGGGCGGGTCGCCTGTTTTTCAATCCGCGCCCGCATGAATCTTCCGAATATCCTCACCGTATCTCGCGTTCCGCTGATGTTTTTGGTCGTGGCGCTGATGTATTCAAATTTCCCTTACGCAGCGACTCTGGCTTTTTGGCTTTTTATTGCCGCGGCTCTGACTGACTGGCTCGATGGCAAAATCGCGCGCGAGCGAGGTGAAGTTTCCGTTTTCGGCCGCTTTATGGATACGGTCATTGATAAAGTCATGGTGATCGGCCTGATGATTGCACTCGTCAATGATGCCTCGAATTTTATGGGGTACGATATTGCCGCCATGATGTTACTCCTCTGTATTTTGTGTCGCGAGTTCGCCATTTCCGGGTTGCGGATGGCGGTGGCGGTCAAGGGTCAGGTCGTTGAGGCGGACTCGGGCGGCAAGATCAAGACGTTCGTGCAACTGAACGCGATCGGTTGGTTGATCGGGGCTCGCATGCTTTCGCTCGATGGAGATTTTACCGGAGACGATCGGCAAGTCGTGGCTTACACGCGCGGCCTGGGCATGGCCTTATATGCGCTTTCCGCGGTGCTGACCATGACTTCTGGTTGGAGTTATTTCCGTAAGCATGGGCAAGCCTTGATGGCGTGAGACGGGACGAGACGAGACGAGACGAGACGGGATCCTCAAACAACCATGCGCCTGAGCCAACCGCGGTGGCCGCATTTCCTGCCTCGTCGCTGGGTCGTGGCGTCCGCGACGCTGGGGCCCGTGGGTCGGAGATTGCCTGCGCCGGGCACCTGGGGTTCACTGCTGGGCTTACTGTATTTTTCAGTTTTTTTTCAGCGAGCCGGTACGGGTGCGGTCATGGTTGCGACCGCGATCGGCGCTTACCTAGCCGTGGGGCTTTGTGGCGAGGCCGAGCGTTACCTGAAAAAAAAGGATCCCGGTGAAATAATCCTGGATGAGTTTATCGCAATTCCCCTCTGTTTTTTGGGGTGGCATTCCTGGCTCCGACTGGCTCCGCCTTGGGTGCTGCTGCTCGCCGGTTTCGGCCTCTTCCGTTTTTACGATATTATCAAGCCCTTTGGGATTGCGCGACTCCAGTCTCTTCCGGACGGCTGGGGGGTGGTCGTCGACGACCTCGCGGCCGCGCTGGCGGCGTGCGCGACGCTGCACGTCTGCGCTTGGCTGGTGAGCCGAGGGGGCGTTTGAAGCGCCTGGCACGTTTCGGCTTGGCTCTGGAATTGCAGCGAGAGTTCGTTCGTGTTTTGGCGGTACGGCTCGCCTATTGTGGGCGGGGCTGGCGAGAGCGGCCCCATGCGGACTGCCGGCGGAAAAGTCCACCGGAAGGTCTCGCGGCGTTTTGATCTGGCCGCAATCTCCCGAGCCGGACGTGGCTTGCCGCGAGGGAGCTTGTCTGGACCGGGCCCATCCCAATGACTTTGAACTTTGGACTCCAAGCCAAGGGCAAGAGGCCCGTGCCACTTTGGAAGCCAAAGTTTAGCACTTCGCAGCCAATGTTATCAGGGCAGTACTTGCAGCATTTCTGCGGGCACGCGGACCAAGAGTCCCTGCTGCAGCACGTCGACGGACAGGACGACGCCTTGAGGGCTGGCGGGATTCTCCACCATGCCCTCGAGGCCCCAGAGCGGGCCACCGATGATTTTCACGCGCCGCCCTTTTGTAATCAGCGGCATCACCGTCAATTCGAAGCCGGATGCGACGATGGTTTTAACATCGGCGATTTGTCGCAAGAACAGCGGCACGTCGATGACGTGGATGGCACGGGCGAGGAGGTCCTGCTGGTAGATGCGTGACTTCATCTCCATCGGTACGCATGCAAAAACATAGCCGGGGAAGAGCGGTTTCGTGAATTTTTTGGTTTGCCGGCCGTATTTACGCACGCTGTTGACGAGCGGCAGGTAGTGCTCGAATTTCTCAGCTTGAAGGAGGGCCGCGAGTTTTTTTTCGCACCGCGGCTTGGTGTGACACACCAGCCAATAATTTTCTTCCATCGGGTTAGCGCTTAATGAGGAAACGGATCGCGGCATGGTAGCCCTCGAGCCCGAGCCCAGTGATAACGGCGATGCAGGCGGGTGCGGTCAGGGACTTCTGGCGAAATTCCTCGCGCTTGTAGATGTTGGAAATGTGGACCTCGATCGTGGGCAAATGGGCACCCAGCAGTGCGTCGCGTAGCGCCACACTCGTATGGGTGAAGGCTCCGCCGTTGATGACGATACCGTCGAACTTTGCGTCGGTCACAGCGGCGATTTTGTCGATGAGCGCACCCTCGTGATTTGACTGGAAAAAATCGAGATCCGCGGTGCCGCCAAATTCTGAGCGCAGGGCCTGCTCGAGATCGGTCAAGGTGGCGTGGCCGTAGATCTCGGGCTCGCGTTTACCGAGTCGGTCGAGATTAGGGCCGTTGAGGATGGCGATTTTTTTCATGGAAGGATCGGTTTGAAACATACGAAATCAGGCGCGAGGGGAAGGTTCTTTTCTGGGCGATGAGCCTGTCTGACTGAGCCGCTTGAAGGCGTTTACGGCTAAATATTCGAGGTTTTATGAGCTCAAAATCCTCAAGAATTGGTTCCAGAGGCTGTGCTTTCATCAGTCCGATAACCCGCGGCCCTGCCGCCAGCGTGGGCGGAAATGCCTCAAAGAGGATTCTCCGTCGCAATGAACTCCCAGGAGAGCTGGAATTTTTCCGCCAATTCGGCGGCGAGCGCCTGCACGGCGTGGACCTCGGTTGCGTAATGGCCACAGCAATACAGGTTGAGTTTATCTTCTTGGGCGCGGTTAAACCACTCCTCGCGGAGCTCACCGGTGATCAGGGTATCAGTGCCCGCACTGACTAATTCCGGGACCGCGCTGTTGCCGGATCCGCTGCAAAAAGCCACGGATGTCGGACGCGCTGAGCCGCATTCGATGGCCACCACGCGCGGGTACAGTTTCTCAAGTTTACGCCGCAAACTTGCTCGACTCAAACGAGTATCCGCGATGCAGCCGACCGCCTCGCCGTCTCGCACCAAAAACGGGCGGCGGCGGGTGCTGCCGAGCTGCTTGGCGAGCAGCGCATTATTGCCGATTTCGGGGTGACCATCGAGCGGGAGGTGGCTCGCGTAGAGGGCACAGTTACCGGTGACTAGCGTGGCCACTCGGCGGTAGGCCGCCCCCGTGAGCGCTCGGGGCATATCCCAATACATTCCATGATGGACGATCAGGAAATCGACGCCGGCCGCGACCGCCTTTTGAAAAGGGATTACGCCAGCGTCAACGGCCGCGCCAATTTTAGTAACGCGCCCGCCGTTGGCTAATTGCAAACCGTTGAACGCACCCGGAGCGTCTTTGAAGGCGTGGCGGCGGGTCCGCGTGTCGCACTGAAGGACGACGTCGTCGAGGGCTGCTGAGATCCGCGTGCGCATGGAAGACAATTTTGTTTAGGGGATTCGGGCGGTGGATGCTGCGAGGCAAAATCAGATTCGGCGGAAAAACGACCCCGTTTTCATGGTTGCTGTCGGAAATTCCAGTTTTTTGGCCACGAACTGATTGTAGTGAGCGAAACGGGCGCCCGTCGAGTAGCACTCGTCGAGGGGTGTAATTCAAAGTGAAGTCAGCGGCCGCGAAGTCCGGAGCAAGACAGTGAACGGTAGTTTGGGATGAGCGGCTATGTGACGAAGGAAGAACCAAGGGGCTTTGAGCTAAACAAAATTTTGGGAGCACCGCGCTGTGCAATGGGATGAACCCTTCCGCTCTGTCCAATGAAAAGGTATCGGCTTTGATGGCGCGACTACAGCGCCACCCGTAGTTATGTGCACCCATGGCGGCGCTAATCGATGAGGTGGAGAACCGCGCGGGCACGCTCAACACCGGCGACGAAGTGGAGGACGGGATCGTGGAGCGCATACGCCAGCTCGGCCGGCAGGCGCTGGGCTAATCGGCCGGCAGCGGCCCGCGGCCGTGCAACCGGCCCGCGCGTTCGGGCGGCGCCGAGTGGGTAGAAAAACTCTGCTGGCAGACGATCGTCGGCCAAGTCGGGTTGAACGAAAAACTCTGGCGGAGCGGGCGCACACGCAGCGGCCGTTTTGCGCGTCGCTCGGGTGCAGCCGCGGGGGTGCTCGCGGTGGCTGCAGCGCGCGCTCACCGACTTCGGCGCCGACCACGCGTTCGCGAAAGTGGCGGCCAAAATGCAGGAGCCCTACGGGGTGAGCGTGCCGGGTGAGCGTGCCGGGAGAACGCGCACGCACGGTTGCGCTGCATTACGCGCCCGTGCTGGCGAAGCCGGCCCCGCCGCCGGTGCGCATCCTGTCGGCCCGTGGCGCGGAGCGGATTGTGGCCACTGCCGACGGCACGATGACGCCTATCGTCGACACCAGCGCCGCGCCGCCCGGGGCCGATCGGCGCAAATTCCGTAAGGTGCACTATCCGGAAGCGTGGTTGGCCGCGGCCCGCGCCCAAGGCAGCGCCGCCACCCACTACGGGCCACTCTGCACGACGTGACCGACCTCGGTTTGCGCCGGGCCCAGGGGGTGCGCGCCGCCGGCTGGGGCCTCAACTCCCAGATTCATGCCGTGGGCGACGGCGCGCTTTGAATCGCCGAGCAGGCTCGCATCCAATTCGGGCCCCAGGGCCGCTCCACCCTCGACCTGGATCACGGCTGTCACTACCTCGCGGCCGCCGCCCCCGATCTGGCCCACGCCAAGCCTTTCGTCGGGCCGCTGCGTGAGGCCCTCGGCGCCAGCGATCACCGCAGCGTCTTCACGGCCTTGCGCCCGCGCGATGAGCCGCCCGACTGTTCGGACGATCAAGCCCCCCGTGCGCGCCGCCCTCCGTTACTTGGCCAATCGCACCGAGCAACTCGACTACGCCTATGCCCTCGCACACGATCCGCCCGTCGGCTCCGCCCTGATCGAAAGCGGTCACCGCCACGTCATCCAAGCCTGGCTCAAGCCAGCCGGCGATTGGTGGACTGACGCCAGCGCTCCCGCCCTCTGCCAGCTCCGTACCCTCCGCGCCAATCTCCAGCGGAATAATTACTGGGAAAAAACTGACTGCACTTTGCAGGATGTCCCGTGCACGGAGCTTGCGGCTGTTTAGCTTGCTGATGGGCGCGCTTCCTATCTTGTTGACGATTTTCCGGCTTTTTCGGGCTTCCTCCGAATCAGCGGGGCTTGCTCAACCTACTCCATGAAGTCATCCTACACGCGTCGCGATTTTACAAAATTAGCTTTGTCGGCCCTTCCAGCGGCCGGGCTTTGGTCATCGGGCAATGCTCTGTTGGGTGCGGAATCTGCGGGAGCTGCGGCGAAGCCTAACTCAAAGGTCGCGGGCGTCCAGATCGGTCTCAACGTCCCGTATAGTTTCAGCAATCCGACGATGAGCGGGGATGATATTATCAAGGGATGCCAGCATCTTAACGTGAGCGCGGTCGAGTTGCGGGCGCAACCGGTGGAAGCGTTCTTGGGGCTGCCGGCCATTTTGGTTGCGACCAAGGGTGGTGGTGGCGAAGGGAACGCTGAGAAGGTACGGCAATGGCGGCAGTCCGTGTCGATGGATCGGGTGAAGGATTTTCGGAAGAAATTTGAGGATGCGGGGATTCGGCCGGAGATTTTGAAAGTGGACGGCATTTTTAAAATGACCCCCGCTGAGCTCGATTACAGTTTTCTGATGGCGAAAGCGCTGGGCGCTCGGGCGATTTCCACGGAAATTAGCAAGTCGGATGACGATCACCGCCGCGTCGGGCAGTTTGCAGACAAACACGCGCTCCTAGTGGCTTATCACGGTCATGCGACGACCACGCCGGAGCACTGGGAGAAGGCCTTTTCGCTGGCGAAATTCAATGGGGCGAATGTCGACATTGGCCACTTTATGGCGGGCAACAATGTTTCGCCGGCGGCATTTATTGAGAAGCATCATGCGCGGATCTCGCATGTTCATGTGAAGGACCGGAAGAAGCAGAACGGCCCCAATATGCCGTTTGGCGAAGGCGACACGCCGATTATCGAAATCCTGCGGCTGATTCGGGATCGGCGCTGGAACATTCAAGCGACGATTGAGTTTGAGGTGAAGATCCCTGCGGGCAGCGATCGCCTGACGGAAATAGCGAAGACGGTCAATTATTGCCGCGCCGCGTTGGCCTGAGATCGGTCCTCGCTTCAAAGAGATCCACGGGGACTCGGGCGAGATTTGCTCGAGCGGACGCTTCGGCGCTTCGTGCCATATCCAGCTATCGAATCGGCGGCGCGGTGTGATCCAAGGTGGTCAGGGGGAGCGGCGCCGACTTCGGGATTGCGCGCGGGGTAGGGTTCCTATCGTGGGGCGACTCGTGCGGCCCGCGCGACTTGGACCGTGCGTCGATCGCCGCCGGGCGCCGCCGACGGCGTTTTTTTAAAAAAAGGCCGTGGGCAGTCGGGTTTGGGTAGAGCTGGTCTTACCCGGCTGCGCCGTGGTTTCGCCTCAAATAAAAATCAGCACATAAAGGGTGAAGGCGATGGAGACAGCGCCGGAAAGTGCGGCCATGCTCCAAAGGACGTTTCTTTTCTGAGCGGCAATCGCGAAAGTCGCGATGATCACACCCATCTGGGCGGCGAGCATTCCAAAAAAGAAGCGGCTGCTGCGGAGGTGGTGCCGATCGGCCGCCAGATTGCTGGTCCTGACCTGCAACTCGTAGAGACCGGCGATTGTTTGGTTGAGGCGCGCTTCGAGATCATAGCGCTGGGCGTGGTAGTTCAAGCGCGCGGCGATATAAGCGGCGCGCATCTGAGGGGCAGCGGAGCCAGTCGCGATATTTTTTTCCCAACGCTCGATCGTCTGGTTGATCGGCTGCAAGGCGGTCTCAAGCGCAAGGGATTGCGCCTGCGCCCCGCGGAGCGCATCGTCGAGTCGCGCATCAGTTACTTTTGCCAGCAGGCCGGCGATCTCGGAATCGGGCTGAGAAGTCTCGATCGCCTTGAGGGCCGCTTGGAGTTCGACCGACGGTGGCGGGCGGTTAGTGGGGGAGGGAAGTTGACCGGTGAGGAGAGCGGTTAGCGCCGATGGGCCGCTGGCGGCCTCGAGCGAGGCCGCGGCGTCGCCGAGTGCGAGGCGGAGGCTCGCAACATCGAGGGTGGGCGCCGCCCCGGCGAAGTTGAGGGTGTCAAGTGAGGTGCGCAAGACGAGCGCGCGGAGACGCTTGCCCTGAAAGAAATTCCATTGGTCACCGGCTTTGGATTGGCGCTGGGCGGCCAGGGAGCGATCGTACTGGGCGCGAGTCATCTCGCTGGAAGCGAGACCGGCCAGCATCGTGGCGATGACCGTCATGACGACAGGCGTAATACTGAGGATTTTTCCCCAACGGGTGGGGGCGAGTTCGGCTTTGAGGGACTCGGGAATCTCGGCGCGGAGTTTTATTTTGGGAAGTTGGGCCACGTTATCAGTTCAAGTGAATGGCGGCTTGGCGGCCAGCTTTGAAACGAAGTGAGGCTGGGTGGGTGGGGCTTTTTTATCCAACCCAACAACCGGTGAGAAGGGTCGAAGCGGGCGCGGTGGGGCAACCGCGGACGCGTCGCTCCACCATGCTGGTGAGCAGGTCGGCGGCGGCGGCGCCGATGGTCGCGGGCCTTTCGTTGATGCCAGTGACGGTGCGAGGATGGGAACCGTCATGAAGACTGGTGACGACAAAACGAGGCGGCCCCGCCAGTTTTTTTCCGAGGAGCCGAGCGATATCACGGGCGGATTGGATTTCGTTGGTGATGATCGCATCCGGTTTTTCGCGGTTGAACCAGGCGCGCAAGGAGTCGATCGAAGTCGTGGAAGTGATGAGTGGCGGTAGGAAGCGCGGGGATTCGTTTAGCCCGTGCCAAGTGACGGCGGCGGTGAAGCTATTCTCACTGCGGCGATCGTGCTCGGCAGTCATTACCAGACCGATGCGCCGGTGGCCCTGACTCGCGAGATTACGACAGAGCAATAACGTGTTGGCGAAATGATGGGGCATCACGCGATGGACGCATGGCCCAATGGCGCTGGCGGAAGCGGATACGACCGAAAATTTCTCCCAAGCGAGCAATGGGGTGAGGTCAATGGGTGCTTTTTGGGGAAGTAAGAGGACGCCCTCGACCCCGCGATGGAGAAGCGTGCGATGAAGACTGGGCCAACGCTCAGGGTCAGTTGCAACGTTCACGATTTCGAAACCATACCCGCGCTCGACCACCTGGGTCCGAGCGGCGGCGGTCAAAGAACAAAAATAGTTTTCACGATCGTCGATTTCACGGGTGGTTAGCCCCACGATGACGCTCTGGAAGCGGTGGGTGCGCCGGTTGCGCAGATGGTGCATAAGTTTGGCGATTTCGGGATCGGGTCGGTAACCCAGACGATCCGCGAGACGGAGAATCCGCGCGCGCGTGGCCTCTGCGATGCGGCCGCGACCACTGAGCGCGCGAGAGACGGTCATTGAGCTAACATCGGCGGCCCTCGCGAGGTCCTGGAAGGTTGGCGAAATGCCCTTGGCGGATGGTTCCATGGGCTTTTGCGTTAGGTTAACGCATCAAACAAGTCGAAATCATTTTAATTTTTGATTCGCTGGTTTTAGCGACCTCCCATTACGCGATCGGCAAACCCTGTTCCCATGACCACACCCTGTCTTCGTCTCCTCATTGTTGGCAGCGCCTGCGCGGCGTTGTTAGCGGTTCGGCCCAGCGCGGCCCAAGTGGCGCCCGCCGTTAACTCCGCAGGGGCGGCGAGTCCGCCGATAGTGCTTTCGCCTTTTTTGGTGAACACGCAAAAGGATGAAGGCTTCGTGGCGACGAGTGCGCTCGCGGGCGGTCGTCTCAACACGGAGTTAAAAGATACCCCGGTGGCCTACTCGGTATTGACGAAAGAGTTTTTAGACGCGTTTAACATCACTGACCTAACGCAGGCGATGGAGTGGTCAGTGAACACCACCTACAATCCGGGCAACAACGTGGATCAAGGTTTCGGCTTCTCTCCGGCGATTAACATCACGATCCGCGGGGCGGCGCCGGGCGAGTCGAATTACCCGATGAGAAATTTTTTCCCGTTTAATCATAACACCGATAGCTATGCGTTGGACCGTTTTGATTTTGCCCGTGGGCCGAATGCCATTCTCTTTGGTGCGGCGCAATTTGGCGGTACGCCTGTGGCGGTGACGAAGCAGGCGTTGACGACCAAAACGATTCAGCAGACCCAGTTGCAGTTTGGTTCTTGGAACAAGTTTCGAGGCACCTTGGACGTCAACCAGCCGATCAATGAACGCGCGGCGGTGCGGATCGCCGGCGTCTGGGATCATGGCAACACCTACCGCGACCATGAATGGCGCCGGAAGAAGGGGGTATTTCTGGCGGGGACCTATCATCTGACAAAGTCGACGACGATTCGGGCGGAAGGTGAATACGCGGAGACGCAGCAGAAGACATTCCCGACCTTTTTGACTGACCAAGTATCGGCTTGGGATGGCAAGACGACGTTTGCAGGGGCGATCTTGCCGGCAGATGCGCCGACGGCGGCGCAGCAAGCGGCGGCGGGAGTATCGTACGGCACGAACAACGTGAACCCGCTCTTCGCGCCGCTCTGGGTCTACGATCCCACGGCATTTGGCACGGGTACGGTGCTGAATTTTGCGAATGTGCTGCGGACGAAAGGTGCGGCGGGTAACGGAACTGCGGCGAATCGCAATCTGATCGGTGGCAAGGCGATTACTAGCGCGAGCGTGAGCTATGCTGGGCAGCCGATGATCGACGGGTTTGAGGTGCCGGCCGGTCGTTACGACACGGTCCTCGCCGGTTCGTCGGGGTTTCGTATTCCCCGGCGGTCGACGACGAATCTTTGGACAAGCAGCAAACCGACCCAAGCGCAGGTTGCGCGGGATGCCTCCATCACCCTCAATCATCGCATCGGGGAGTCCCTATTTTTTGAAATCGCCGGTGATGTTAACAAGGTAACGATTGATGGTAACAACGCGATCAACCGTGGAGCGAACACCGTGTTTATCGACATTACGCAGACGCTGCCGAGCGGGGCTCCGAATCCGAATTTTAAGCAGCCCTATACTGAGTTTTGGAGCTATCAAAATCTACGTGGTTATGAGCTGAGCAGCGCGCGTGTGTCGGCCGCTTACATTAAAGAAACGGGGATCGGCCGGCTCCAGCTCGCGCTGGGCGGTGGCGCGAATTACCAACTCCAGTCAAAACGGAGTTATCTTTATCTTTTGCCGCTGACCAGTATCGGCCCGGATGCGCGTTTTTGGTCTCAATCCCAAGCGAGTACTGCGCTATGGCATCGCTTGTATCTCAACCAAGGTGGCCGTGATTTTTATAATACCGAGCAAGGCGCGCTCACGCTGCGTAACCCTGATGGCACCACGACTTCGGTCACGCCCCAACCTATTTTGGATGCCACCCGCAAGGACAACAGCGCCGACAACATCACCAAGTTCAAACACGTGATGGCGGCGGGTAATTTCAGTCTTTTTAAAAACCGCCTCGTGTTCATCGGTGCGGTCCGTCGTGACATCACGAGCCTCGAGACGAAGAACACGCTCCTTCCCGGTGACTACGCCGCCGGTTGGACTGGTAGCAACATTCTCTTCAAGCCGGCCGCGCCGAAGGATTGGGCGACGCTCACGTTCGTTCCGAAGAGCGCGGCGGGTGGGGCGACCGGCCCGGCGCAGCCGGCGGATAACCGCCCCCGCTTGACGGTCCCGGCTACGGCGACGGTGGCGGCCAGTAGCATTTTGCCCCAACCGCAATACGCCGGAGATCGTTTTCGCGACGACTATAATCCTCCTGCGCTGAGCGTCGCGGCAAACACCTTCTCGGTGGGCGCGACCTTCAATGCCACCAAGTGGCTCGGCGTTTATTCGAATCTCGCCACCACCTTCAATCCCAACCTCCTCGTCCAGCGCCTCGATAGCTCCTTGCTGCCGCCCTCAGCGGCTCGCGGCATCGATGTGGGGCTTCGCCTGAATCCCTTGGGAGGTAAATTGTCGATGAGCCTCGGCTGGTTCACATCGAATCAAAACCTCTCGCCGGTTAACGCCCCTGGCGGCCTGATCGGCAGCTACAACACGATCTTCAGCACCCCCATCATCGGTGACCTGAGCCCCGGTGGACGCAATAGTCGCAATGAAGGCCTGCTCCCCGCGGTGGTGCGCGATACCCAGACTCAGGAATCAAAAGGGGTTGAATTTGAGCTCACGGCGAATCTTTCCACCTCGTGGCGGGTTTTGTTCAACGTCGCCAACACGCAGGGTACGCAAAAAAATATCGCTCCGGATAGTCGCGCGTTTATCGCGGCGAAGGATACCGTGACCCGGCAGATTCTCGCTGACGCGGGCATTTTAATCAGCTCGACGAACGTCGCGACGATCAACCCCGCTCTGAATGATCCCACTCGAGTTAACGTCGGCGCCGTCAATAATGCCGTGAACGCGTGGAATACGATTCAGACCAGCGTCGTCCCCAACTTGGTGACCGGCGCTCAGAAACTCGCTGGGGCGACCGACTACACTGCAAACCTTGGGACAGATTACACCTTCCGCGCCGGCCAGTTGCAGGGCCTCTCGCTCGGACTTGGCCTGCATTACCGCGGCAAGATGGCGGTCGGTTATCGCGGGGCGGATTCAATCGTGAATCCCGCGAATGCGGCTGCGGCGATCGACGACCCCGCGGTGGATGCCTATACGCCGGTGTACTCGCGGGCTCATACGACAGCCGATGCCCGCTTTGGTTATTCTTGGAAGCTTTCCAACCGCCGGACCCTAGGCTTGAATCTGAATATCCAAAACCTGACGAATAACACGACGCCGATTTATTTCGTTAACTTACCCGGTGGGCAGACGACGAATACGATTTTGCGGCCTCGGAATGCCGACGTCACTTCGCCGGCGGTCTACACGGTACCCGCAGGTTTCTCTTATCGGACGCCGATTAATTGGTCCCTCACCGCCCGCCTCGATTTCTGAGCAATCGGCTGGCGGCGTCTACTTCCGACGAGAGACGCTTCATTTAAGATTCTTTGAGTGGGGAGCATCTCAAGCCAGCGCGTCTCAGGTGATTTTTCGTGGTGCCGGCGCGATGGCAAGAATGAGGTGCGCGCCCGTGAGATTTATGGTTAATTTATTTATAGCGAGATGGTGGATCTGCTCCGCGAGCAGATTTGGTGGGGCGTTTTCAGGCGAGAGTTTGGTCGTCGCGGCGAGCTTGCCAGTTTTGACCGTTACGCGTGACGGGGTGCTCGTCGCTCATGCCGCCACCACGAGGTGACCGGCCCCCCTTACTTAATTACGACGACATTGAATTACTCACCCATGCCGTTGACGGCCATTGCAAGCGAGCGGGAGGTATTTTCTGCGACGCTCTGTTTCGAGTTGAAAAATGGTCAACCGCATGGGCGTTAATTAGGCCGTTCAATGATTGAACCCGATTTCTCATGCTTCTGCTCCCTCTGATTAATTTGCTGCGTGAATTGGCTTCCGTGGTTCCACGGTCGGGTGCGGCTGGGCTCGCCTTCGCGGCGACCGCGGCCCTCGCTCAACCCACGCGCGTCGTTAGCGGGCCGGTGCGAGCGGCGAGTGATGCTCCCGTGGTCTTGTCGCCATTTGCCGTGAACACGTCGAAAGATGTCGGCTTTGTCGCTGCCAGTTCGTTGGCGGGCGGCCGCTTGGCGACGGATCTTGCGGATACCCCAGTTGCGTATTCAGTGCAGACGCGGGAGTTTCTGGACGCACTGAACCTGAGTGATCTCAACGAAGCCATCAATTGGACGGTTAACGCGACGACGACGCCCGATGATGGTGGTGGGCTTCTGTTTGGAGGAACCGGTAGCAGCACGATTCGCGGCGTCGGCGCGAACGGGAACAACCGCAATTTCTTCACTGGTGGAGCCAACCCTTCGACGTACAATCTTGAGCGGATGGATTACGCGCGGGGGCCCAACTCGATTCTTTTCGGCACGGGCACGATCAGCGGCACGGCCAATGCCGTCGTAAAAAGTGCTCGTATCGGGCGCAATGCCAGCGAGCTAAGGGCCGAAGTGGGTTCTGGGGATTCCTATCGGGCGACTTTCGACGCCAATTATTCGCTGAAAAAAGCCGCTGGGCGCGTCGTGACCACTTGGCAAGATACGCGGACTTGGCGGGACTGGGAGCGTACCCAGAGGAGAGGCTTCTCGCCCTCGTTCACCGTCGATCTCACGCGCCAGACGAGGCTTTCGCTCATCGGGGACTACTATGAGCAGCAGGTTGTCGGCGGGATGAATGCACTCACGGACTCGTTTTCAGGGTGGGATGGCAAAACGGTGTATGCGGGCTTGCAGCCGAGCACGCTGCCGAGCCAGTCGGCGTTTGGTACCTCGCGCATCGGGACGAATACGTGGGTGGTCGCGCCCGCGTCGGGGAAGGGTTTTGGGATCGCCCAGAGTTATACAGGATTAATGCAGACCACCTATTTCTCTGGTCAGCGGCCGGTGAACGGGGTGTCGGCAGCGAGTGGCAGCAACCTCGGGTTTAACGCCGGGCCCATCATCGACACCCCGATGATTACGCCGGGCGTTTATGATGCGGCGACGCAGGGTTCCGCCTTTCGCGTGCCGAAGCGGTCGTTCACTAACCTCGGGCCAAACCCGACGGCGATCAACCGCTTCCGTGATGTCACCCTTTTTCTCGATCAGTGCGTGGGCGATGCGCTTAATTTTCAGCTCTCGGGCAACGTGAATCGGCTCTTTAGTTATGGGCTGATTGATTACTATACGAATCAAGGTTACCCGAACACCTTCGTCGACGTGAACCGCCTGCTGCCGGATGGTGCGGCTAATCCGAATTTCCTTCAGCCTTACAATGAGTTTAGCCGGCCGGAGCGGCAGAAAGTCGAGACGACGAATCGCGCGCTCCGTTTTGCCGCGGCGTTTTTGAAAGCTACGCGGTGGGTAGATGTGCGAGCCAACGTGATCGGAGCCGTGGAGGTACAAGATATCTTTAAGGCGCGGGAATATTATATGATTCCCTTTGACGCCGATCCGCGGGCTTGGGGGCTGGTCAATTCCACTCGGACGCAGACCCTGCGGTATCGCTATTATTGGAACCAGACCGAGCGGGAGCTGCGGGAAATGAAGGAAGTCAGTTTGGTTGATCCGGTCGCGGGTACCGCCAAGACCTTTAATCCTCTTTGGGTGCTCGGCGCTGATCGCAATGACGCGACGATCTTGAGCAATGCCACCACCAAGTATTTTCAAGCCTCCGGTACGCTCGCTTTCTTCAAGAAACGGTTGATCCTTCTCGGAGCGTTCCGCGCGGATCAAGTAGATCGGAGCCAGCGTTTATTTCTTCGCCCGATGGATCACCCGGCCAGCTACGGTGCGTTGACCCGCGATCATTTCATTTACCGACCGAACGCCCCGGCGAACTATTTTACGCTAGCCTATGTCCCGAAAGACGTGGCCGGTCGGGCGACGGGGCCTGCGCAACTGGCACCCGCGACCCGCCCGCGCGACACGACGACGGGAGTGGCCTTGCCCCAGTACGCGAACGATCGCTTTCAAGATGATTTTAATCCACCGCCCACTCAGACCAAAAAACCGACCAAGTCGATGGGGGGGATTTTCAACGTTGGTCGTGGCCTTTCGCTTTGGGGCAATTTTGCGCAGACGTTTAACCCGACTGATTTTACGAAAACCACGATCGACTACGGCACGCCCCCGCCCTCGGTTTCGGAAGGCAAAGACTACGGCGTACGCGTTTCTTTCGGTCCGAGACTTTACCTGACGGTGAGCCGCTATGAATCGAACGAAAATGACGCCTCGATCAGCCAGCCCTCGGGGTTCAGTAACCTGCAGACAATCATCAATACCAATGTGCTTGGTGATTTGAGCTCCGATGGGCGCAATCGGCAAGGGCTCGGGGATGTGCCGATTGGCTGGAATGACACGCTCGACCGAAAGAGCCGCGGCTACGAATTAGAGGCGGTGGCGAATCTCAGTGCGAACTGGCGGCTCACCCTCAATTACGGGCTTGCGGACGCGGCGCAGACGGACACCTACCGGCAGACGCGAGCTTGGGTCGACGCCCAAGATTCGGTGCTCAAAAAGATTTTGAACGATGCGGGGATTGTGGTTGGAGCGGATAACGTCGCTCGGACGGATCCAGCGCGGCCAAACACCTTTGCTGATGCGGCCAATGCGCTCAACGCGTGGAACAGCTTGCAGGCGAGTCGGGCTAACTGGGTCAGCGGCACGCAGCTGCTTAATCGCCTGACGCGCTACACCGCGAATGCGTACTCGGATTATCGTTTTAGTGACGGGAAATTACGCGGCCTGCGGATCGGCTACGGGATGCAATTCCGCGGTCCCCAGGTAATCGGTTATCGCGGGGCTGATACTATCGTAAATCCGTCCGCGCCCACGTTGGCGATTGATGATCCGAAGGTCGATGCGTATACGGTCGTTTGGCAGAAGGCCTACTTTCTAGGGACGGCAACGCTAGGTTACCCCGTCAAGCTCTTCAATCGGCATCGCGTCGATTTTAATTTATCCGTCACCAACCTGTTTAATTACGATCGTCCTCTCTATAACACGATTGGTTTGCGGGCGAGGGAAGGGGACCTGGCTTCGCCGGCGCGCGTCAGTTACGCGCGGGCGTTTAGTTATACGACACCGCGAAGCTTCCGTTTATCTTCGACCTACAGTTTCTGAGCTCGGCGCGAGGGCTGTGCGGTCTCCTTGGGCCTGGGCAAGAACTGGCGAGAAAGCTCCGCCGCCTGGGGCGCATGGGGCCCGCTTCTGAAGAGACATGATCGGCGTCTGCTCGCGTGGGGCACCGGGTCGCGGTGGGTTGATGGATGCCGGGGCCCGCGCAGTTTTGGCGTAGCTTCGCGGAGGTTTGCCTGCTGAAAATAAGGTGACGGTTGCAATTTCCCTATGAAATATTCCACGGGTTCGGTGTTGAGCTCACGACTTTTTTTTCAAGTCAGCGCACTTCTGCTGCCTTTAGTTAATGGAGCGGTGGGGCTGGTGGGAGCGGAAACTGGCGGTGGGGGCTATCAAGCGACGGGAATCAAAATCACGGAGCCGACGGCGAGCACGGTGACGATCTGGACGCGGGTTACGCGAGATGCTGAACGAGCGGGTGACGATCGGCCGCTGCCGATCACGCGTCTTTTTGACCGCGCGACCGGAGCGGCCGTTAAGCTCCGGGAAAACGCGTCGTTTCCGACCGTTCGGCCTGAGCTCACTTTCCCGGTGGGAACAGATTTCGGTTCTATTCGTGGGGCCGCGGTGGGTGCGCCAGGGCAAACGCGGGTTCGCTATAGAGACTCCCGTGGCGGCGCCTGGCGGGAAACGGTGTGGCGAGACGTGGATGTTTCACGTGATTTTACCGCGGTTTTTTCGCTGGTGGATTTACCGGCGGCGGCGCGCCTGGTGGTGGCGGTGGACTCGCGCCCGCGCGAGGGGGCGGCGACTACCGCCACGGTTTTGGGTGGCTTTGTCACGGCCCCATTGGGCTGGGCGAACGTGGCGGCTAAATTTTGTGTGATGAGCTGTCAGCAATATGAGGACCGGGATTTGGCGACGGGTTTTGCCATTTATCCCGCGATGCAGAGTGTGGGCCCGGATTTTTTCGTTAACACGGGCGACGTGCTTTATTATGATCATGGTCCTGTGATCGCGGTGACGGCGGAGCTGGCCCGTTACCATTGGGCGCGCATGTTTAGTTATCCGACGTTGCGAGAATTTCACTCCCGAGTAGGTAGTTTTTTTATGAAGGATGATCACGATGTTCTCTCGGATGATTCGCATCCGGGCGGTTCGAGTGGCGACTTCACGTTTGCGGATGGCTTGCGGATTTTTCGCGAGCAGACCGCACCTTCCGAACCTCCTTATCGGGTGATCCGGTGGGGTCGGCATCTGGAAGTCTGGTTGCTGGAAGGTCGCGATTTTCGCAGCACGCGTGAGCAGGATCGTACCCAAGTGCCTACGATCCTCGGGGCGGCGCAGATCGCCTGGCTGGAAAAAACGCTGGCGGCATCCGACGCCACGTATCGGGTCGTGATAACGCCGACGCCGATGGTGGGACCGGATCGGTTGAACAAAGACGATAATTACGCCAACCAAGGCTATGTCATCGAGGGCACGCGGATCCGGTCAATTTTGAGTCGGTACGCGAACCTCACAGTGATCACGGGCGACCGACATTGGCAGTATGTTTCGCGTGATGTCGTCACTGGGATTGAAGAGTGGAGTGTCGGCGCCGCGAGTGATGCCCACGCCGGGGGCTGGAGCGAGACGCAACCGCGGCCGGAACATCGTTTTTTGAGAACTAAGTACGGTGGGTTTCTTTCGGGCGAGGTGACGGTGACCGCGGGGGTGCCGGCGCTGACTTTTCGTCTCCACGCGGTTGACGGCGCGGTGGTCTTCGCCTCGACCAAGGCGGCTGCGAAGTAAGGGAACGACGTGCCTCGCGCGAGCAGCCGCTTGGGGGCGGGTTTGGGCGGAGCACATCGCGGCGGGCACCGGGCGCCGATGGAGTGGCGGGGCGGTAGCAGGCCGCTTCGACAACTCAGCGAAGCTCAGGCCTGTGGGCTCGGGGTGGGCGCTGAGACCGCGGCGACGGGTGGGTGAGCAAGGCGTGTGGATCGATTAGAAGCGAGGGCCGCCCGCAGAGAGCCTGGGCGCGCGACGACCTCGCGACGATTAATCGGAAGCGCGCGCGAGCTGGCGTTGAGAACCGAGCCCGTCGATTCCCAGCTCGATGATGTCGCCCGGTTTCAGATAAAGGGGTGGCTTCTGGCCGAGGCCGACTCCGGCGGGGGTACCGGTCGAGATGACGTCACCGGGGAGTAACGTCATGAACTGGCTGAGATAGCTGATGATAAAGTTAACGTTGAAAATCAGGTTGCTGGTATTGCCGTCCTGAAAGCGACGACCGTTGACGGTGAGCCAGAGCCGAAGGTTATGGGGATCGGAGATTTCCTCAGGGGTGGCGAGCCAAGGGCCCAGAGGAGCGAAGGTGTCGCAGCTCTTGCCCTTGACCCATTGTCCGCCGCGCTCGAGCTGCCACGCACGCTCGCTGTAATCGTTATGCAGCAGGTAGCCGGCGATCGCGGCAGGTGCGTCCGCTTCTTTGATATAGCGGGTGGTGCGCCCGATGACGACGGCAAGCTCCACCTCCCAGTCCGTTTTGATGGAATGGCGCGGAATGACGAGATCATCGTTGGGGCCGCAGAGTGCGGTGGTGGCTTTAAAGAAGACGACGGGCTCAGCGGGTGGGGTCATGCCGGATTCAGCCGCATGATCGCGATAGTTGAGGCCGATGCAGATGATCTTACTGGGTCGGGCGATCGGTGAACCGTAGCGGGTACCCGCCGGCACCACGATGGGAGCGCGGGTGTGGTTTTCGGCGATCCAAGCCTTGAGGTGCGCGAGGCCATCTGAAGAAAAGAACGCCTCGTTGAAATCGGGGAATGCGGTTGACGTGTCAATCTGGCGGCCATCGGGCAGGATGACGCCGGTTTTTTCGAGACCGTCTGGACCGAAGCGAATGAGTTTCATAGGGTGGAGAAGCTGACGTTGGCTTAAAATCGTTCAGGTAATCAAGCGTGATGGTAGCGACGGATGGTGAGGCTGGCTGGCGGCAGAGGGTGGCAGCAGCGGCTGCATCCGTGGTGAAAGGTATCCGCTCGGGGCGAGCCCGGCGAAGAGCATGGCGGCGAACGGGGTGGGCGGTTGACACGAAGGTGGGGAAAGCTCTCGGATTAGATTTTTAATATGGGTTTAATTAAACGGCTGTGGTTGTACGGAGCCTGGGGAGCGATGATCGGGCTCGGGCGCGGCTGGGCGGTGAGCTCCGAGTGGAAAGACCTGAAGGGAGCGAGTTTTCGAGGCGAGCCGGTCGAGGAGTTGGGATCATGGCTCATGTTTCGGACGGGGGCGGTCTCCAGTAAATTTGTGTCAATGCGGACGTTCTCGGAGGAGGATTGTGCGCGCTTTCATCAAGCGATTGGGAGCCGGCCAGCGCGGGCGGCGCGATGGAGTGAAGGGCGGGGGCAGGCTGCGGGAGAATTGGTGGGCCGGTTGGAAATGTCGGAGCGCGGTCAGCTGGTGCCGTTTGATTTTTCCACCCAGCCGGAGCCGGAGCTATTGCTCGTTTTATATGGCGGGCGGCGCAACCCCGACGCGGCCTCGCCTTATTTTTTACTGGATAATCTCGCGCCCTTTATAAACCGGGTGCAGCACGTTTATCCAGGGAGGGTGGCCGCGGTGGTTTGGGCGGGGCGGCAGACGCATCTGAACGTCAAAGGTCTGCCGGGCGCGCGGACCTGGCTGGTGGTCAAATCGGAAAAACAGTCCGAGATAAAAACGGTGTCTCGCTTTGTGCCCGGGGAAGGCTTCGTCATGGTGCTGATGACGAGGGAGGGAATTCCCCTCATCGGTGGGCCTGTTAATAATGTGGGGGAGGTGGTAAACTTTGTCGACGGCGCGAGTGATATTTTGTGGCAACTCAATCCGGCTAATCCGAGCGGAGCGCGCGCTCGTTTGCATTATTTGAGGGCGGTCCGGCCGGTTGAGTTTGCCGCAGGCCAAGCGGATCCTCTTCTGCTAATCGATCCGCTGCGGGTGGAGGCGCTGCGTCAGCGGGGCGTAAAGCAAGTGGACGCGGCGTTTGACGTGCGGGCGGATGGGAAGGTGGAGCAGGTGGTCCTGCTGCCAAGTTCGGTCGTGCCACCCGCTTTGGTGGCACCGCTGACGGAGGCCCTGCGCGTTAACACGATTTTTGCGCCCGCGATTCTGCGTGGGCAGGCGGTGGCGGGCACGTATCGCTACGGGCTTAGCGTGGTCTTGGACGATCCGAAGCTCGCCGCAGATGCGGCTTGGGTAAATGGAGAAGCCCGCGTGGAAATTCCGCTCAAAAGTTGGCTGGTCCTCAAACCCATCAAGGTGCCCGAACGAGTCTTTTCCCTGATCGATCGAATTGGTCCAGATGGTACGGTCATGCTATCGGCGGTGACGGCGGGGACCGGTAGCAAGGTCTCGGTCGCATCCCAGATGAATGCGTTCAATAGCGATTGGTTTACGGATCGTGGCGCCGGGAGCGTGCAACCGAGCGTTGGGGAGAAGCAGGAGGTCGACGGCGAAACGTTTATTTGGAAGAAAGTGACGCCGGATCACGGGGTCGTGGATTTTCTGGGTGGCGCGGGGTCCGGCAGTCACGATTATTGTATTGGGTATGCTTGGACGGAATTTGAATCACCGGATGAGTTAGCGGCCTGGATGGGTATTGGCAGTGACGATGGGCTGCGCATTTGGGTTAATGGGGAGCAAGTGAATGATCGGTGGATCGCTCGCACGAGCCGGCTGGATGACGATGTCGTGCCGCTTCGGCTGAAGAAAGGGAAGAATCAGATCCTGATAAAAATTCAAAATGTGAAGGGCCTGTGGAGTTTTACGTGTCGGCTGCGGGTCCGCGGCACCTGAGGCAAAAAAGGGAAAAGCGATCCAGGCTGGCGGATTTCCCCGATGGCTCGTGGCGTGGTGCGCCGCCCGCGCCGATGAGAGTCGCGGGGGCTGCTGGCGTCGAGGGCACATACTTTCAACTCTGGATTGCTTATCGGTGGGCGGCCCGTTTGAAATTGCCAGCCGCTGGGTGGCTAGCCCGGTGGTTCACTGATCGTCGACTCCAACTTTGTAATCCTTTTTTCCCGATGGCCCTACCCGGAAGCGTTAAACAACAGAACACCTATGATGCCATTGTGATTGGCTCCGGCATCAGTGGTGGCTGGGCGGCGAAAGAGTTGACGGAGAAAGGGCTCAAGACCCTCGTGCTCGAGCGCGGGCGCGACGTGAAGCACGGTGAGTATCCCACCGCGATGATGGAAAGTTGGGAGTTCGCCGGACGAACGAAGATCACGGATGAGGCTACGGCCCAACAGGCGAAGCAGAACCGGACCGGTTACACCACGCACCCGGCGGCGGCGCACTGGTTTGTGAACGACGTGGAGAACCCGTACTCCGAGGAAAAACGTTTCGATTGGATGCGCGGCTATCACGTGGGTGGGCGCTCCCTGCTGTGGGGGCGCCAGTCCTATCGGTTGAGTGATCTCGATTTCGAGGCGAACGCCAAGGAAGGGATCGCGGTGGACTGGCCGGTTCGTTATAATGAAATGGCACCTTGGTATGACTATGCGGAGCGCTTTGCCGGCATCAGTGGCCAGAAGGAGAATTTACCGCAACTGCCGGACGGCCAGTTTTTGCCCCCGATGGAGATGAATTGTTTGGAGAAGCAATTGCGCAAGAGGATTGCCGATCGTTTTTCGGGTCGGGTGATGACGATTGGCCGAGCGGCCAATCTGACTCAGCCGCATCAAGGGCGCGGCAGTTGCCAATATCGCAACCGGTGCATTCGCGGGTGTCCGTATGGCGCGTACTTTAGCAGCAATGCGGCGACGCTGCCCGCGGCGGCGGCGACGGGTAATCTGACCCTGCGCCCTTTTTCGATCGTCAATCAGTTGATCTATGATCGCGACCGCAAGCGCGCGACCGGCGTGCGCGTCATCGATGCGGAGACGCACGAAGTGATCGAGTTTAACGCGAAGATTATTTTCTCATGCGCCTCCGCGGTCGCCTCGACTTTTATTCTGCTCAATTCGATTTCGGATCGTTTTCCCCAGGGTTTTGGCAATGATAGTGGTGAACTGGGGCGCAACCTGATGGACCATCATTTCAAGGTGGGTGCGACGGGAATGTCGGAAGAGTTTGGTGATCGTTATTACCGCGGTAACCGACCGAATGGGATTTATATTCCGCGGTTTCGTAATGTCAGCAAAGAGAGCACGCGAAAGGACTATGTCCGTGGCTTTGGGTACCAAGGAAGCGCGAGCCGGGTGGATTGGACGCGCGGGATCAAAGAGCTGAACTACTTCGGGTCGCGGTTGAAGGCGGATCTGATTGCGCCGGGCCCGTGGCGCTTCGGCATCGGGGCGTGGGGCGAGTGTCTGCCGTATCACGATAATCGCTTGTACCTGAATCAAGCGCTTCGTGATAAGTGGGGTCAACCGACGGTGACCTTTAGCTGCGATTGGCGCGAGAACGAGTGGGCGATGCGGAAAGATATGAAGGCATCGGCGGTGGAGATGTTGGAGGCATCGGGGCTGAAAGACGTGACGCCGTTTGATGATGTGAGCGCGCCGGGACTGTGCATCCATGAAATGGGTACGGCGCGGATGGGCCGGGATCCGAAGACCTCCGTGCTTAATGAGTGGAATCAAGTGCACGCGGTGCCCAACGTCTTTGTGACGGATGGAGCCTGCATGACCTCCTCGGCGTGCGTGAATCCTTCGCTTACCTACATGGCCCTGACGGCGAGAGCGTGTGACCATGCCGTGAGCGAATTGAAAAAACATAATCTCTGAGCGGAAAATATTATCCATGAAACTATTTAATGAGGGTGGTGGGCTGACGCGGCGTGAGGCGATTGAACGGGTGGGGTTGCTCTTAGGCGTGGCGATTTCGCCGTCGATTTTAGCAGGCGCGTTACAGGCGCAACCCGCGTTGGCGAGGGCGGTGGAGGCGAAACCGGAGTTTCTTTCCGCCCCGCAATTTGCGGCGGTGAGTGCGATGGCCGAGCGCATCTTGCCCCGGAGCGAGACGCCTGGCGCGATTGACGTGGGCGTGCCCGCGTTCATCGACCTGATGTTTGGAAAGTTTATGACCGGGGCTGAACGCCAAATCTTCATGGCTGGGATCGTTGAGCTTGAGGCGAAGGCGCGCGCGCGCGCGTCGGTTGATTTCGCGCGGATGACGCCCGCCGCGCAGGATGCGTTGCTCAAGGAAG
The DNA here is from genome assembly GCA_945903465.1 of Opitutus sp. GAS368. GTDB lineage: Bacteria > Verrucomicrobiota > Verrucomicrobiia > Opitutales > Opitutaceae > ER46. The sequence continues at coordinate 15,928 of CAMDOF010000034.1, read as the reverse complement.
TGGCGACGCTCTCCCAGAACCGGGAGAAAACCTTTTTTCACCAGCTGAAAGAACTCACGTTACTCGGTTATTTTACATCTGAAACGGTCGGGAAAAATTTCTTGCATTACGATCCCATCCCCGGTCGTTTCGACGCCTGCATCCCGCTGGAAACCGTCGGGAATCGGGCGTGGACGCGTTGAGGCGGGGATCGGCGGCGCGCGGGATGAGCCTGAAATAATCGTGGGGACAGGCTTGACGAGAGGGCCGAATGTCCGACCGATGAAAGGATGGCGACGCCGACCGACGAGAATTTTAATGATTACAAGAGAGCTGAACAAAAGGCGCTCGAGCTTTTGGTTGCGATGAAGGCGGCGACGCCCAAGAAAGTGGATATTGAATTAGCGTTGCTGGTGGCAATTTTCGAACTGCATAAAGGGACCGTTGGGGCGGAGACGATCGGTGCGATTATCCAAGGTCATTTGAAACAACTTCTGCCGCATTACGCGGGCAAGTCGGTGGCCTCCTTGCGATGACGGTTCCGCTGGCGACGGTTTCACCTCACGTGGTTGGGCAACGGTGCATGAGCGAACGGGAGCCCGAACTGGGGCTCGGGCTGGTGGCGAGGATCGACGCGGTCGCGCGGCGGATCGGGGTGGATTTTCCAGCGACGGGTGAGAAACGGTTGTACGCGCTGGGGACGCCCGTGTTGAAACGGGTGGGCTTTCGAGTGGGTGAGGTGGTGAAGCCGCGGACGGGGCCAGCCCTGACGATTGAAGTGGCGGAGGAAGTGGCCGGGCTTTGGCTTTATTCTGGGCAAGGGCGGCGCTTGCCGGAAAGTGAGGTTTCGGATGTCACCAGTGTGAGCCTGCCGCATGAGCGCTTGATGGCGGGGCAGGTGGATCCCGGCGAAGTTTTTGAGTTGCGGTATCGGGCATTAGAAAAGCAGGCGAGTTTTCGTTCGTCGCCGCTGCGCGGGTTTCTGGGTGGGCGTCTCGAGCTCATTCCTCACCAGTTTTATATTCTGCAGGAAGTGGCGGCGCGCCGCATCCCTCGCGTGCTGTTGGCTGACGAGGTCGGTCTGGGGAAAACCATCGAAGCGTGTTTGATTTTGCAGCGCTTGCTCGCGGTGGGGCAGGCGCGGCGAGTTCTGATCGTGGTACCGGAACCTTTGACGCACCAGTGGTTCGTGGAGTTGCTGCGGCGCTTTAATCTTTGGTTTAGCATTTACGATGAAGCGCGGTGCGTGGCCTGCGAGCAGAGCGATGTCGGTCAAAATCCGTTTCAGGCCGCGCAACTCGTGCTCAGTAGCGTGTCATTTTTAGCGGATAATGAAGCGCGGCGAGATCAGGTGGTGGGGGCGGGTTGGGATATGGTCGTGGTGGATGAAGCGCACCACTTAGCGTGGTCGCCCGAGCAGGCTAGTCCCGCGTACGTTTTGGCTGAGCGTCTGGCGCAGGTGAGTCGCGGCTTGCTCTTGCTGACGGCGACGCCGACCCAACTCGGATTGGTTGGGCACTTCGCGCGTTTGCGGTTGCTTGATCCGCAGCGCTACACGGATTTTGCGGTATTTCGGCAAGAGTCGGAACGTTTTGAGTCGGTCGCCGGAGTGGCGGAAAAGATCATTGAGGGGAAAGTCTTGAAGCCGAAAGACCGGCGAACCCTGAAGACGATTTTCAATCGAGATCCCGAGCGATTGGCGCAGCATCTGGACGCGTTGGAGCGCGCGGAAGTGGGGGCACGCGAGGCCTTGCTCCGCACCCTGCTCGATCAACACGGCACCGGGCGCGTGGTCTTCCGAAATACGCGGGCGGCGATGAGTGGGTTTCCGGCGCGGAAATTTTGTCCGGTGCCTTTAAGTGTGGACAATAACCTGACGCAACTCGCCCGCGTGGCGCGTGAGCTGCAAGCGGAAGAGGCGGGTGAAGAAAGCGGGACGCGTTATTCCTATAAAGAAGACCCGCGGATCGACTGGCTGGTGAGTTTTCTCAAAAAAAACCGTGCGGAGAAGGTGCTGCTGATCTGCAAGTCGCAGCGCAAGGTCGTGGCGATTGAGGCGGCGCTTCAGGAAAAGATAGCGGTGAAATCAGGGCTTTTCCATGAGGGCTTGGCGCTCGTCCAACGCGATCGCCAGGCAGCGTGGTTCGCTGAGCCGGAAGGAGCGCAATTACTGATATGCTCAGAGCTAGGGAGCGAAGGCCGTAACTTTCAATTTGCGCACCATCTGGTGCTCTTCGATTTGCCGCTCAATCCGGGTTTAATTGAGCAGCGCATTGGTCGACTTGATCGCATCGGTCAGACGCAGACGATTCGCCTGCACGTGCCGTTCATCGCGGGTGGCGCCGAGGAGTGCATTGTGGAGTGGTATCATCGCGGGCTCGATGCGTTTGAGACCTCGTTGCAGGGAGGAAATGAGTACGCGGAGGCCTTCAGAGAGCGGTTGTTGTCGCTGGCGCTGACCTACGGCGAAGGCCGGGCGCAAGTCGGGCGAGCGGCCTTGGAGGCGCTGATTGCGGAGACGGTGGTGTTTCGCGAGGCGCTTTCCCTCAAGATGAAAAAGGGTCGTGACCGCCTCTTGGAACTTAACTCGTTTAACGCGACGGTGGCCGACCGGGTGGTTGCGGAAGTCAGGGCTTCCGAAACGGATACTACTTTGCAAGATTTCCTCAGTGAGCTCCTCGATCACTTTGGGGTGCGGATCAAGGAACATGAGGAAGGGGATGTTTTCCTCGATCCGAGCCACGCGTACATGGAGGGGTTTCCCTCCATTCCAGCGGAAGGGATGCTGGCCACTTTCGCGCGGAAACGTGCGATTGTTCGCGAGGATATTCGTTTCATCACCCCGGATCATGCGTTGGTCCAAGATGCGATTGATCTTTTGGTGGACTCAAAAGCGGGCACGACCGCTTTTGGTTTTATCGCGGCGGATAAGCCCAATCTCCTCCTTGAGGTTGTTTTTGTGCTGGAGACGGTCGCTGATTCGCGCTGGCACCTCGATCAATTTCTGGCACCGGTGCCGGTGCGGGTGCTCGTAGACGTCCGCGGAGCCGATTTGAGCGCGGGCCGGAGTGCGGCGAGTATTGCGGAGGAGTTTGGAGATGCCCCGATCCAACGTTTTCTGGAGCGTCCGAGTTTTAACATTGGCCTATTAAAAACGCTGTTGGCCTCGGCGACTAAATACGGTGAGGAACGGGCGGTGGCGCTGCGGGCCAACGCTCAGGCGACGGCTCTGGCGCAGCTATCGGCCGATCGGCAACGTTTGGTGGATTTAAACAAAATCAATGACCATGTCCGTCCGGAGGAGATTGCGCTGGCCCAGCTCCAGCTCGAACAGACGCGGGCGGCGATTGAGGACTCTCGGCTGCGGCTTGATTCGATGAGGCTGATTATCGAAGGTGCTAATCCCAATCGTTAGTGCGGCGGCTCGGCCGCGATGGGTTCACTTTTCCGCGGCGATGGCGTAGAGATGTTTCTGACCGGTAAGGTAAAGAACGCTGTTGGCGGCGACGGGCGTGCCATGGGCGAGGTCGTTCAAGCTGGCGTTAGTTCCGAGGAGCCGTTTCTCGCGACCGGTGGCAAACATCACGATGGCCCCATCGGCGATCTGCACGTAGACCCGGCCGTCGGCGACCAAGGGTGAGCCCCAGACATTGGCTTTGAGGTCATGCGTCCAGTGGTGCTGGCCGGAGTCGGCGTCGATACAATGAAAAAAACCGGGTGCATCGACCGCGTAGAGGAGGCCCTCGTGGAGGGCGACGGTGGAGATACTGTCGTTGAAATCTTTATCGCCGAGGCGCCACATTTCAGCGGTCTTGGTGACGTCGCCCCGCTGCCGCGCGTCGAGGCAACGGAGGGCTCCCGGGCCGGAGCTTGCTTCGGGTTCTCCGATCGCAATGAACACGCGATGGCCGGCGAAAACCGGGGCGGCGAGTAGTTGAAAAGTGGTTTCAGGTTCACCGTTCGCCGCGGGTTTCTCGTGTGCCTTGCAATTGAACTTCCAGAGTAATTTTCCCGTGAGCGCCTCAAAGCTATACAGCCAGCCGTCTCCGCCGGGAAAAGCGACCTGGGCCTGTCCATCGACGAGGCCGTAGCTGGGTGAACCCCACTGGCCGGTCAGGATATGACTGCCCGGGGAGTTATCCTGCCAAGCGATCTGGCCGCTGGTGCGGTCGACGGCGAGAAAGCTGGGTGCCGTGGGATTTTTAACTTTGCCGGTTTTGTAGTCGGCGCCGTTGCCAGTGACGACATAGACGAGTGGGCCGACGACCAGCGGTGAGGAAGACGATGCCTGGTTGGCTGAAATGCCCAGCTTCGCCCGCATATCGAGCAGCCAGATTTCCGTGCCGTCCTTGACGGAACGGCAGACGAGTTCGCCGCGGTTGCTGACGTAATAGATCTGCTCGCCGGAGACGCAAGGGGTGGAGCAGATCCCGACCGTACCATCGTCCTCGCCGGGGTTATGCAACTTTTCGTGAGTTACCCGCCAAAGAAGTTTACCGTCTTTTTCGGAGAAGCATTTGAGGACGCCGCGCTGTTCGTTGGAACCGGGCGTATCTTGATCGGTACCGATGAAAACGCGGCCGCCACTGATCACGGGGTTGCCAAACGTGGCCCGCCCGAGGTCCGCTATCCAGCGAATGTTTTTTTGCGGTTTCTTGGCGCCGCCCTCCCAAGTGGTGGGCAGACCCTTTTCGGACGAGACCATATTGCGGTCGGGGCGACCGCCGAGCATGGGCCAATCCTCTGCGTGGCCGACGCTAAGTGCGGAGAGGCTGAGGATGCTGGCGAGAATGGCAGGGAGGCGAATCATGGGCCGCTGACACAAACGAGGTGGGTAAATGTTTTCACGTAAAATCGGCCCTGATCAACGCACGGGGTGCTGTGGCTGCCTTCGCCGAGTGGATTACGGGCGAGCAGGTTGAAGGTGTCCCCGGTGGCGAGCACGATCATCTCGCCCTTCGTGCTGGGGCAATAGATTTTCCCATTGACCAGCACCGGTGATCCGAAGAACTCCGCGCGCAGGCGCTCGCTCCAAATTTCTCGGCCGGTCTTCGCCTCGATGGCGCTGGCGATACCGCCGTCGCTAATGAGGTAAAGGGTGCCATCTAAAAAGAGCGGAGTGGGGACGTAAGGCGTGGCCTTATTCAACGTGTAGGCCAGATGGGTCTTGGCGACGTTGCCGGTACCACCGAGCCGCACCGCCGAGAGAAAATTGCCCGCGCCGCCACCTTGCCCGCAGCTGCCGATGACGAGGTCGTCGGCCACGACAGGAGAGGCCACCATACGCTTGTCGAAAACCGGGGCTTCCCAGTTAAGGGTGCCGGTTTTGGGATTAAGGCTGGAGAGGCCGTGGCCTTTACCAGTGAGGATCATCTGCGTGGGCTCACCGGGGCGGCTCAGGATTATCGGGGTGCCGTAGGCCGTGCCGCCGGGCGAAGCGTTGCGCACGCATTTCCAAACGGGGTTACCGGTTTTAAGGTCGAGTGCGACGACGAAACTTTCCGCCGCCTGATCGTTGGTCACAATCACCACCTGGTCGTAAATAATCGGCGAAGCGCCGTGGCCGTGCTGGGATTTGAATCCGCCGAGGTCGCGACTCCAGAGCTCGGTCCCATTGTGGGCATACGCGCGCACCCAAAAATGATCGCTGGAAACGGAGCAGGTGATGACCCTTTCACGATCGACGACGGGAGAGCTGTTAGCGTAACCGGAATTTTTATTTCCGGGGCGATGCGTGGGCTGAGAAGATTGCTTGGTCCAAAGGATTTTTCCGTCGCTCTTTTGCAGGCAGACGAGGGCGCGTTCTTGACCGGTCTGCATCGCGGTGTTGATGAAAATTTTATCTCCCCAAATCACCGGTTGGCCGTGGCTTTCTCCAGCGATGGCCACGCGCCAAGCGAAATTTTTTTCGGTCCACGTCACTGGGATACCCGCGTCCGTGACGATCCCGGTGCCATTGGGACCGCGGAAGCGCGTCCACTCTTGGGCGTGCAGGGAGGGCAGGCCGGCGGCGGAAAAAATGATGACCAGGCCGAGTCCGAGAGAGAAGAAGTTCATGCAACGAGAAGGGGTAGATTGAGGGAGCGGAGACCACGGGAAGAGAGCCACGGGCAGAGGAGGGGTCAAAGCGAATCAGTCGCCGGGTGGCTGGCGCGGCGCGAGTTTAATTTTGTGCGTTGCGCTACAATCATTTGTGAGCACTCCTTTTTTAGCCCCATGAATCCATTCGCTCACTTAGTCTTACGCGTTGCCCTCATCACCCTGCTCGCAGGTGCTTCCTTGGTCGCGCGAGCGGCCGCGGTGGCCGCCGCTCCGGGCGACTGGCCAGGTTGGCGGGGACCCACGGGCGACGGCCAAGCCGCGGCGGGTCAGACGGCGCCGGTCCGATGGAGTGAGACGGAGAATGTCATCTGGCGTGCGCCCATTCGTGGTCGCGGGCATAGTTCTCCGACGATTGCCGGCAATCGGGTATACCTGACGACCGCGGATGTTCCGGCGGGCGAGCAAATCGTCATTTGCCTCGATCGAGGCACGGGGCGCGTGATCTGGGAGACGGTCGTGCATCGGGGTCATCTTGATACGGCGGGGCATCGCAATACTTCCCAAGCTTCCGCCTCCGTGGCGTGGGATGGAGAGCGCGTGTACGTTAATTTTCTCAATCAACAGGCAATTTACACCACGGCCCTCGACGCGGTGGGGAAAGTCCTGTGGCAAGAGCGCGTGAGCGATTTCACCACCCATCAAGGGTTCGGCTCCTCCCCGGTGGTGGCGGGCGATTTGGTGTTGGTCTCGGCAGACCATAAGGCGGGTGGCAAGCTTGCGGGGCTCGATCGGCGCTCGGGCCGCGTCGTGTGGTCGCACGCCCGTCCGAAAATTGCGAACTACACCTCGCCGGCGGTCCTCACGGCCGCGGGGCGGACGCAGATGATCGTCGCGGGCTGTAATCTGATTTCGAGTTTTGAACCGGCCACGGGCAAGCCGCTCTGGGAAATCGCGGGGGCGACGGAGGAATGTGTCGTGACGGCGGTGACTGATGGGCGGCGGATTTTCGTGGGAGGAGGCTACCCGAAGAATAACACGACCGCGGTGGAGGCGGATGGTTCGGGTCAAATCGCCTGGCAAAATGGGACGCGCGTCTACGTGCCCTCGATGCTGGTGCGCGCGGGGCACCTGTATGCGGTTTTAGATAATGGCCAGGCCGTATGTTGGAAGGCCGATACGGGCGATGAGCTGTGGCGGGAAAAAGTGGATAAAGATTTTTACGCTTCGCCCGTGATGCTCGGGACGTTGATTTATGCGACCAGCCTGCGGGGATCCACGGCGGTTTTTGAGGCGTCGCCCAGCCACTTCAAGTTGATCGCCGAAAATCAACTGGGTGACGAAGCTTACGCGATGCCGGTGATTTGCGGTGACCGCGTGTACCAACGAAGCGCGAAAAAAGGGGAAGTTCGGCAGGAGTATTTGTGGTGCATCGGGCGTTGAGCGCGTGCCGTGAACCGACGTCGCCCGACGGTCGTTACGATCCGCGAAAATCGTAGCAGATGATGCGGGGCGCCTTATCGCTGCGGACATCGCGCGTATTTTGAGCAACGTAGAGCAGGCCGCGGTAGAGGGCGGGGAGCGTCCACGCGGAGGTTGCCTGAAACAGTCGGACGCGTTGGCGGAGAGTGGCGCCCTTGGGGGTTAGTTGAAACTCGCCGAGCAGCCCGTCTTCACCGAGGCAGAAGAAACGGCCGTCGGCTTGGAGCAGGCTGGCGCGGAAAAAACTCTGGGTGCGGCCGTTTTCATCGAAGCGGGTATCGTCGCTCCAGATGATTTTTCCGGTTTCAATTTGCAGGCATTTAAACTCGGTATCGGGCGGGTTTCGGCCGGCGAATCCATAAAGGTGGCCGTCAATTTGCAGCGGCATCATCCAATGGAGTCCGAACCCGCGCTGGGTCCAGACGACTCGTGATTTCAGATGCTCGTCGAATTCGAGGAGGGCGCCGCCCTTTTCATAACATTCCGAAATGTAAACGTGGCGCTCGTTGAGAGCGATGGGGGTGCCCGCGATCACGGACTCATAGACCTTTGCCCGCCAAGGAAAACGATCGAAGACCTGGCCGGTTTTCGGATCCAAGGTGATGAGACCGCCGACGCTCGGGCGGCTCTCGCCGGCGGCGATCACGAGCGCGACATCGCGCCCGCGGAGCTTGGTCACGATCGGCGAGGCATAGCTGGCACCCCACGGGTCTTCAACCTCCCAGAGGGTTTTCCCAGTAATTTTATCGAACGCGGCGACGCAGGTTCCCGTCGACCCTTCGCGGGCCTTGCCGCCGACGTTAACAATGAGGCGATCCTCCCAGACCACCGGGGTCGGGCCGTAGCCGAAAAAGTACTGGGGAATTTTGTAATCGGCCATGAGATCACGCCGCCAGATCACGCGCCCGGTGTTTAAGTCAAGGCAGTGCATCACCGCGGTCACGCCCACGATGTAAATGCGTTCGCCGTCGATGCCGGCGCTCGAGCGCGGGCCGGGATTGAAGCCGTAGCGGTCTTGATATTCGACCGGATAGGCGAATCGCCAAAAGCGACGGCCCGTTTCAGGATCGAGGCAGTCGACGGTTTCCTGGCCGTCGACACGGTGAAAGTGGACGAGTTTTCCGGCCGAAAAAACCGGGCAGGCATAGCCTTCTCCCGTCTCCATTTCCCACACTTTCGCCGGGCCGCTGCTGGGCCATTGCCCGAGCAACTTGGTTTCTGCTGTCGTGGCGTTGAGGCGTGGCCCAAGAAAGTGGGGCCAATCTGCGGTGACGGCGCCTGGAGCGAGAGGCTTGGGCGGCGAATGAAAGGTGAGCCCAGCGTAGTTTTGAGCGATGGGGGCGCCCTGCGCGACGCCGAGACGCGGACCTGCCGTCAGTAGGGCGGAGAGCAAAGCTAGTCGCGCGACGAAAATCATAAGGTAGTCAGGACAGGCCCGCGGTTTTCGCGCCAATAACCGTGGTCTGAACGTATCTTGGCGCGATCCTGCCACCTTGGTGCAGAGGGGTGGGCTGCTCTCGCCAGAAGGCGTGGTAGCGGCTCCCTCCTGGCGAGGGGGGCTTGCCAAGACGGGTCGCGCAGCATCGCAACCATGGTTTTAACATTTTGCGATCAGCCTTTGAATTATTGGGACTAGGTTCTACTCGCGGCTGGCGCTGACTCGGTGCTCGGCGTGGTCGTATTAGCGACCCAAACCGAGGGCCTAATCGGCGACACCGGCGTAGGCGAGCTCGTTGGCGGCGCGGTCCTGACCCAGAGCAACGCCCGTGCGGGACGCTGAAGGCATTGGGGCCCCGTAAGGTAAATCATCCGGCAGTGGTACGAATTCGCGGATATGACTCCAAAGTTCGGAGAAATCCTTGTTCACGTCGCCGGAGAGACAGTCGGTAATCTGGCCACCGGCTTCGGGGTATCGCTTGATGACCTCGCGAAAAGAGAAATCGGGGTTGTAGAAAGCGTAGACGAGTTTCCTCATGTTTTCCACGCCCTGCCGGATATAAGCGCCGTACTGGGTAAAGCTGGCCGGTGAGAGATCGCCGGCGACTAAGCCGGCGTGGACCGCTTCACCGGCGAGGTGACCGCTCTTGAGTGCGATCATGACGCCACTACTGAACACGGGATCGAGGAAAGCGAGGGCATCACCGACGAGGAGCAAGCCCGGCGCGGCGCAGTACTTGGAGTGGCGGGAATACTCGCTCGTAATGTGGTAGTTCCCGGTGCATTCGCCACTGGAGAGGCGATCTTTGATCCAATCGTTCGCTTCGACTTCGCGATTAAACATCGTCTTGGGATCACGAACACCCTCTCGGGCGAGGTACTTGCCCTCGGCGACAATCCCGACGCTGGTCATCCCGTTATGCTGCGGAATGTGCCAGAACCAGCCCTTGTCTGGAACGAAGGCGACGGTGGTATCCCCTTCGTCGATCCCAATCCCACGCTTGGAGTCTTTGTAGTAAGTCCAGACGGCGACCTTGTTCAGGTAAGGGTCGGTCATCCTCCAGCCGTTGCGATTCGAGGTGAACGCCTCTTTTCCCGTGCAATCGAGGGTGATGGGAGCGCGGACCTCGTAGGTTCGTCCTGCCTTGTCGGTGGCGACGACCCCCACGACACGGTCGCCCTCCATGATCGTGCCATTGACGGCCGTTTCCTCGCGGACTTCAGCGCCTTTTTCCCGGGCGTTATCCATCATGAGTTGATCGAACTCCGAGCGTAAGACTTGCCAAGTTTGGGCGACGGTTTCGCGATCGTAGCGGTTAAAGAAGTAAAAAGGTTGGGAGCGCTTGCCGTCGGGTTGGACGAAGGTAACGCTGTATTTTTTGACGAAGGCGGACCCCTTCATTTTGGGAATCATCCCGATACGCTCGAGCGCTTGGAAGGTGAAGGGGATGAGGGATTCGCCGATATGGTAGCGGGGGAATTTTTCCCGCTCGAGAACCAGCACGCGGTGCCCGTATTCGGCAAGAATGGCCGCTGAACAGGTACCGGCCGGGCCGCCGCCGATGATGATCACGTCGTAGGATTGGGATTCGACTGCGCTCTTCATAGTTTTTGCAAATTAAAGTTAATTTTGGGTGGGCAGAATTGCTTTCAAGGGGCTACGGCTGAGTCGGATCGGCGGACGCACGTAGCGGAGAATATTTTTTTGCGACCGATGAGTCCAAGCGAAAAATGAGGCTCGCGGCCGTTAATTAGTCGATGCTTTTAAATCGGTAAGAATACTAATGGGGTTTGGGGGAGGCACCGGTGGTTGGTTTATTCCTGATGGCCCAGTGCCGTGTCACGGTTCGCGACTATCGCGCGACGACGTTTAAGAATTACGTGACGAAGGGGGGTAAGGAAGTTGGGTTAATCTGCCCGGTGCCGATGGTCTCGAGGTTTCTCGTAACCACTCAGATTGAACTCGGTTCGTCTCGGTGCATTTTTCCTACCCGCCCGCTTCTGGGTGGGATAATCAGAATGCCGCGTGATGATGATAAGCCGGAGGCGGCGAAGGAAGATGCAATGCAGAGGCGACGGCGGGCGGCTGAAGGCGGCGGGCGGTGTAGGGCGGAGAGCGTTGCGCGGTCGGCTCCATTGCCATGAGCGTGGCTTGTGCGCGGTTGGCCGAGGGCACGCCGATCGGTGGTTCGTGGCGCGACGGACGGAGGGTCGCCAAGCGCGTCTCCCGGCCAAGGGGATACTCGCGTGCCGTCGGCGCTTTGTGATCGGATGGGGCGTGGGCGTCTCACCCTTGCAAGCCGAGAGGATTCTTCCAACCTGGGTAAGATGCCGATGCCACTTTACCGGCGTTGAATCGGAGATGCTCCGCGGTGATTTTGTGTGAGTATTTTGTTTTTGCATGACCGGACGCCGAGTGCTGAGTTTTTTAATCCCCCGTGCTTATCTTTTTGTTTTCTCGTTTCATGACGGCGTACTTTTTTGTTGAGGCTTACTATGCTCCGGCGGTACCGGCGGAGGTCGCTTGGCTTGGCTGCGCTAGCTCGTTCGGGATCCGCGGGGCGCTTGGCCTCGGAAACGGGAAGCGCGCGTTTTTTTGGGGGAGGTTTTTTTAATCTTATGGGTCATTTTTTCATGCACAGGACGTTCGGCGTCGGCCTGAGTTCGGGCGTCCTCACCAGCCTCGTGGTCTTCGCCTTTGCCACGACCAGTGGGTCAACGGTCCTGGCGGGCCCGATCGTGGCGATTGATACTTCGGCGTTTATGGACTCGGCGAGTCATTGGCGGACGATTAAACAACCTGAACGCATCATGCAGGCGAATGCGCAACAAGCGGGTTATGCGTCGGAGCAAGTCCGCGAGATTGCGGCAAACATCCTCCTCTTTCAGCGGGATAATGGGGGGTGGCCGAAGGATTATGACATGCTGGCGGTGTTGACTGAGCCGCAACGTGCGCTGATTCGCAACACGCGGGCGAACGCGGATACGAGCTATGATAATCATACCACGCATCCGCAAGTCGCGTACATGGCGCGGGCTTTTGTAGTCACAGGCGATGAAAGCTATCGGACAGCGTGCCTTCGTGGAGTGGAGTTTATGCTGGCGTCCCAGTATGCCAATGGCGGGTTTCCCCAATGGTGGCCGAAGGCGGGTACGATTGCCCAGCGGATTACCTTTAACGATGGGGTCATGATCGGCATTTTAAGTGTGCTGAAGGATGCCGCGGACGGTGCGGCGCACTTCGCCTGGCTCGAGGAGCCCTGGCGCCGCCGGGCCGCCGCGGCGGTCGAGCGCGGCACGACCTGCTTGGTGAAAATGCAAATTATGGCGGAGGGACGTCGGACGGGGTGGGGGCAGCAGCACGATGAGAAGACGCTCGCCACGGTGGGAGCGCGGACTTTTGAGATGCCGTGTATTTCCCCCGCCGATACCACCGAAGTCGTTGCCTTCATGATGCGCTTGGCAAAGCCCTCGCCTGAGGTGGTGGGCGCGATCGAAGCGGCGGTGGGTTGGTTGAAAAAAGTGCAGCTTAACGGGATCCGCGTGGAGCGGGTCGCCGCGCCCAAATCGGAATTTGCGCGCCATACAACGGAGCATGATGTGGTGGTGATCGCGGACGCCAAGGCGGCGCCCTTGTGGGCTCGCATGGTCGAGCCGGGCACAGATCGACCGATTTTCGCGAGTCGCGACGGGGTAAAGGTGTACAGCCTCGCCGAAGTCGATCGCGAGCGGCGCACCGGTTCCGGTTGGTACGTCGGTTCACCGCGGCGCCTCCTCGCCGTCGATTATCCTCAATGGCAGGCGCAGTGGGCCCAGCCGTAGGATTTCCATCGCCCAAGTCGGCGGTTCGCTTCAGCTTCAGGGGGTCCTTTTTCGGGAAAAAAATGATGCTAAAATTAATCACTCTTTTCGTTTTTTCCGTGCTGACTTTGCAGGGTCAGGAACACGTGATGGATCTGGGGACGCGCGGAAAATTAACGCTCTACCTGTTGGGTGACTGGAAGGCGACGGTCATTAATATGGCGGGGCAGTACGAAGTGACGTTTACGCCGAGGAGTGACGCGGTGAACGCAAGCGGTTCATTTAAGATCAGTTTCCCTGAGGTAGATCGCCTTGATACCAAGGCGCGTCTGAAGCAGCGGGTCGAGGTGGACGGGGCACACTTCGCTTCGCAGTCGGTGGAAGGAAAGGCTTACGCGCAGGAGTTTTCGGTGGGGACGGGCTATGGGTATTTCTGCAATTTTACGGATGCGGCGCTGCGGGGGAAGCGCGCCCCGCCGGGTGAATTCAAGGTGGTGAGTGCGGGGAAAGTTCGCGTGACACCGGAAATTGTGGTCGATATTTTTTTGGGTGCGGATGCGTTTCGCGATGCTGCTTATCAGCAATTGCTCGGGGCGATCGAAGGGATGGTCTTTGTGCCCGGCCGGGGTCGTTGAGTGGCGGGGCGGCGGTTAGGGGCGTCGAGACGGGGGGCGTGGGCGGTTGGTCCACGCCGTGTCTGGCGGATAGGTGCTCGGCGCTCTTCGGATGTTTTCCTGACTTTGCGGACGGGGCGGCTGAGCTTGGGCGGTTCGGTGAATTTCCCGCAAGTCGTCAGTTAGCGTTGCTCCCCGCATCAAAACGTGACGGCGACCGTGGGGTGGCGGAGCAGATTTTTTTGAGATCTCCGCCGGTGCGCTTAGTTTGCGGCGACGGCGGAGGGCTCGTGGCGATCAGGGTTCATGGCGAGAAGGCGAGTCCGGAGGCGAGCGATCGCGGCGTCGCGGTCTCTTAGCTGGTCGGCGGCGACCAATTCGCCCCGCAGGTGAACGCGGGAAAAAGGCTTCGGTAGATAGAGTCGATCCCAACTGCGTATGCGCCAAGCTGATTCAAAATCTCCGCCGATGAGCAATAGCGGGGTCTGCGTGCGGCGGGCCACGATGACGGCACCGGGCTTAAAATCGTAACAAGGTCCGCGTGGGCCGTCGGGAGTGAGACCGATATCATGCCCAGCCTGGACCATTTCGACGAGGGCGCTGGCGGCCTCCCGACCGAGTCGACTGCTGGAGCCTCGGACGGTGCGCACGCCGCAGAGCGAGAAAAACGCGGTTAACCAAGCCCCATCTTGGCTGGCGCTAACCAGCGCATAAGCGGGGCGGCCACCCCGATAGCGACGGACGATTTCCACGGCGAGAAAGAGCCGATTGTGCCAAAGGATCATCGAGATCGGCTCGTCCTTTTTACAATAGTTGAGGAGGTCTGGTGGGGGCGTCTCAAAGCGGAGTGACTGGCCCCAGAGGCGGATCAGAAAGCCGAGCGGCCAGAGTAGGGCCCGGCGCCAGCCGGAGATTTGCTGCACCCGGGCGACGGAGGCGGCGTCGGTAGCAGGAAATGATGGGTCGGGCGAATTCAGGCGGGACCGATTGTGGTCGAAAGTCGGGCGATCGCCAAGTGAAACTAAGAGAGTTTTACAAGAAGGTGGCGGGTCGGGGTGCGCGAGGTTGCGCTGGCTGCCCGATGGGTGGTCGCGGTTGACGCGCGGAGGAATCGCCGGAATCTAGTGGTGATGGCTTTGATTTCCACGCCCTGTCCTTATCTGCCGGCCCCGCGGCCAGGCCTAGATTGGCGGAGCTTGCACGCTTACCGTGAGTCGGAGAGGGGCCCGGCGTTTTATTTTGCGTGTTTAGAGTACGGGCAAACGTTGTGGATGCAGGGTTACGCGGCGCGCGTAATGCTGTGTCTTGACCGAGCGATGGGTGCAGATTTGACCGGGGAGGAGTCCGTTCTGCGGGCGCACCCGTTGCCCTACCGAGCGTTCGGGTGGATTTTGACCAATACTCCGGCGGAAATCTTTTTAGGGAATCCGCGGGTCCATTTTCAGCATTATGCGGATCGGATGAACGCGCCCCGCCGTGAGCAGCGCCGTTGGCGGGCGTGGGCGGGTTGGGCGTTGGCGCGAGCGGCGCGCCCGGAGCTGCGAGGGGATGCCAAGCACGTTGTCGTTGAACCGAGTGAATCGGAGATTGTCTTTGGTCTGCGAGCACATGGGCACGTTGGTGAGGCGGAGTTATGGCTGGGCGAGTTGCAGCGTTTCGCGCCGATTGCGGGTTGGAGCAGCGAAAGCGCGTGAGCGGTGAGCTGGTCGCTGCGCGGAAGGGCAAGGCGGCTTATGCGGCGTTCGAGTCGGCGCGAAAGCGCGTAAGCAGTGAGGTGGTCGCTGCGCGGGCCCACCGAGCGGGTTGGCGCCATCGAACAAGCATGGCGCGGTGGAGGTGACTCGAACACCCGACCGGCGGTTTAGAAAACCGCTGCTCTATCCAGCTGAGCTACCACCGCAGCAAGGGCGTGAGAGCTAAATTGAGGAGTCTCCTTGGACAAGTGAAAACCACGCTTGACTCGGATGTTCATAAACCTACTTTCCGCCTCCTTGTTCGTTTTGGGGGGTGGTAGCTCAGTTGGTTAGAGCGTCTGCCTGTCACGCAGAAGGTCGCGGGTTCGAGTCCCGTCCATCCCGCCATTTAAGTCGCGATTCAATCGCCACTTAACTTTTCGGTGAAGCTAGGTTGCCGGTTGACGCGGCAACCTAAGCATGAATCAGACAGAATTTGCCGTCAGCCGGTTTGAAAATCGCAATGGCGTCACATCGTGGCGCGTCGCGGGTTTGCTCCACGGAGTCCGCATCCGCAAAAACTTCAAAACGAAGGAGGAGGCGGCGGCGGAAAAAGCCGCGCTTGAAATCGGGGCGTTGCAGGCCACCGCCGGAATGCGGGTCACGACGACCTTTCTTTCCGATGCCCGATTGCGCGAAGCTGAGGACGCCTTTCGCCGTCTCGACTCACGGCCTCGGTCGCTCCTCTTCTATCTCGACTATGCCTTCGCGAACTACCGCGAGCCCGACCAACAAAAGCCTCTGGCCGATGCGGTGGCCGAATACTACGCGACGAAGAAAACGGCTCACGAGCGCACGTTGCTCTCGATGCGGCAACTGCGCTCGATCGAGAACGAACTCAAT